>PMBM01000030.1:0-7046 GCA_003153855.1 Propionibacteriaceae bacterium | reverse complement strand
GACCCGGTGCCGGCGACCATGATGCCGAGCAGGTGCATGACGATCACGACCGCGAGCGTTGCCCACGTCCAGGCGCTGAGGCGGGTGCCGCGTCCGGGCGAGTCCAGGCGGACGGCGGCGTACGAGATGAGGCTGAGCGCCACCATCGCACCACCCACGTCCACGAGGCCGAGCACCAGCGGCANNTGCCACCCGGCGAGCGCCAGGAACACCAGCGAGCAGAACGCGATCACGCGGTGAGTGATCTCGATCGTGGACTGCAGGCCGTTGGGCGCGATGGAGGTGCGGAAGCAGCCCGGCCAGCTCGGGCACGCGAACCCGGACTCGGTCGCGCACACCGCCGATCCGAGCACGACCGTGCCGACCGTGAAGGCCACAGCAAGCCGATAGGCCCAGTGGGGAAGGGGGATGGGTGGTCCGTCGAGTGTCGTCGCGGGGCCGGTCGTCGATTCTGAGCTCACCACCCGATCCCATCATGGGCCGTTTTGACGCCGACGGCGGGGGGAGGACGTACCGTTCGTCTTATGACACGGGTGATGGCCGTGACGTTCGCGCCGCGCGGTCGCCTGTACTACGTCGACCCCGGCGCCACCGAGGCCGCGGTGGGTGACACTGTGCTCGTACCGGTCGACGCCGGCACCGAGGTCGCGACCGTCGTGTGGATCGCCGACGCCGAGCTCCCGGCGCCGCTCCCCGTGTGCGCCGGACGAGCGACCCAGCCCGACCTCGACCGCGACGCGCGCAACCGCACGCTCAAGGCGGAGGCGACGGAGATCGCCAAGGCCCTGATCGCCGACCACGGGCTGCCCATGCGCGTCGTCGGGATCGACCTGGACGACCGCTCGAGCGAGTTCGGACGGGTCGTGGCGGTCTACTACACCGCGCCGCAGCGCGTGGACTTCCGAGCGCTGGTACGGGACCTGGCGTCGGCGCTCGGGGCGCGGATCGACCTGAGACAGATCGGCAACCGGGACGCGGCTCGCATCGTGGGCGGCATCGGTACGTGCGGGCGCGACCTGTGCTGCAGCTCGTTCCTCACGGAGATCGAGCCCATCGGGATGCGTCTCGTGAGGGGACAGGACCTGGCTGCCAACCAGATGCAGACGCAGGGCGCGTGCGGGCGACTCAAGTGCTGCCTGGCGTTCGAGCAGGGGATGTACGACGACTTCGACCGCCGCGCACCGGCGATGGGGTGCCGGGTCGACACCGAGCACGGCCCGGGGGTCGTCGTGGGACGGTCCGTGCCGAGCGACACGGTGACCGTACGGTGCGGCGACGCGCAGCGCCGGGTCTGCCCCGTGGCGGTCGTCACCATGAGCCGCGTAGCCGAGGGCGAGCCATCGGATGCCGCGTCTCCGGGCCACAGTCTCGCCGACTAGCCTGTCGACGTGACCCAGCCGCCATACCCCTCACAGCCGCAGGGGGACCCCGCCCAGCCGCAGCAGGAGCCGGGGCCGGGGCCGGGTCCAGTCCCGCAAGCACCACAGGGGCAGGCTCCGTACCCACAGGCGCCCGGAGGCCAGGCTCCGTACCCACAGGCGTCCGGAGGCCAGGCTCCGAGCTATCCGCCCGCTCCTGTCCCGTACACGCCGCAGAATCCGTACGGCGCGGCGCCCACGCCGTACAACCAGCCCAACCCGTACGTTCCGCAGCCGCCGACGGCGCCCAGCCATCTCGGCGCCAACGGAGCGCTGCAGTCGTACGGCGTCGTGCCCGGAAGCCAGCCGCGGTCGGGAGCCAACCCGTACGGTCAGCAACAGCCGTACAAGCCGCAGCCGCACGGGCCGGCCTCCGCGTTGGCGCACCAGCAGTCGGGCCCGACCCCTCCCGGGCGGTCCCAGACAGGCGTCATCGTCGGCGTGGCGGCGTTGCTCGTCCTCTCNNCAAGCGCCAACCCGAGCGCGACCTCGACCTCCGGTGTGGTGATCAGCAAGCCGCCGGTGCCCTCACCGACCGCTACCACGCAGCGCAACTGGAACTCGCCCGACCGCCCCAAGGTCGCGA
Organism: Propionibacteriaceae bacterium; assembly: GCA_003153855.1. GTDB lineage: Bacteria > Actinomycetota > Actinomycetes > Propionibacteriales > Propionibacteriaceae > Fen-668. The sequence continues at coordinate 5,042 of PMBM01000030.1, read as the reverse complement.
TCCCGAACGTGAAGCCCGCGGGCTTCGTCAACCCGCCCGCCGGCTCGGGCCTTACGCGCTACACGAAGCAGACCCTCACGTGGAACGACTGCACCGTGAGCAAGCAGGCCGTGAAGTGCGCGACGGTCGTGGCGCCGCTCGACTACGCAGCACCGAACGGTCAGGCGATCACGCTCAAGCTCGTGATGGTCCCCGCAACTGCCACGCCGCGGCTCGGCTCGATCTTCGTCAACCCCGGAGGGCCGGGGGAGCCCGGCACGACGCTGGCCGTCGACTTCCAACGCAAAGGCCTCGAGCAGTACGACATCGTGGGCTGGGACCCTCGCGGTTCGGGCGGCTCGACGCCCGTCGTGTGCGAGAAAGGCGCAGCGATCGACCAGCTCATGCAGCTGGACCAGTCGCCGGACACCGCGATCGAGAAGCAGGCCCTCCTCGACGGCTGGAAGGCGTTCGGCGCGAGCTGCCTCGTGAAGTCGGGCTCGTTGCTCCAGCACATCAGCACGGTCGACACGGTCCAGGACCTCGACATGCTGCGCCAGGTCGTGGGCGACGCGAAGCTCAACTTCCTCGGCTACTCCTACGGCACGTACATCGGTGCCGTCTACGCCCAGAGGTTCCCCGGCAACGTGGGCAAGCTCGTGCTCGACTCGGCGGTGAACATCACGGATGACGAGTCGGTCGTGCAGGCGACGGGCTTCGACCTCGCCCTCGGGAACTACGCCGACTACTGCGCGTCCAAGGGCTGTTCGCTGGGCTCGACGAAACAGGCTGTCCTCGACACGATCACCAAGCTGCTCGAGAAGCTCGACTCGTCACCGCTGCCCGGCGACGCCACGCGCAAGCTGACGCAGTCGCTCGCCGCGGACGGGATCGCGATCTTCCTGTACGCGGACTCCTCGGCCTGGGACAACCTGACGGTGGCACTGGAGAAGGCGATCGCCGGCGACGGCCGCTACCTGCTCTACTACAGCGACCAGATGGAGGGGCGCGGCAGCGACGGGCAGTACGACACGGTGTTCTCCGCGTTCCCGGCCATCGGGTGCTCGGACAGCCAGGATGACGGCATCGCCCGTGCATTCTCCGACTGGACCGCCGACGAGCAGAAGGCGCCGATCTTCGGCAAGTACTTCGGTCCGGGCCTCCCGTGTGTCCAGTGGCCTGTGCAGGGCGCGGCGCCGTTCGACATCACGGGTAAGGGAGCGGCACCGATCGTCGTCGTCGGAGCGGTCGGCGACTCCGCGACCCCGTACCAGTACGCCTCGTGGATGTCGGACAAGCTGGAGTCGGCCGTCCTGGTCACCTACAGCGGGAACGGCCACGGCACGTACGGCGGCAAGAGCACCTGCGTCGACAATGCCGTGGTGGCGTACTTCGCGAAGGGCACCGTGCCGCCGGACGGGCTGTACTGCACGAAGTGAGACCGGCTGTACGAGGCCGCGTGACGCCGACTCGTACCGCCGCTCTCACTGCGTTCGCGCCGCCCGTGGCTCGCCGCTATGCTTCTTCCTCGGCTGGCCCTGCGGGGTCAGGCCGCCTTAGCTCAGTCGGCAGAGCGGCTCACTCGTAATGAGCAGGTCTGGGGTTCGACTCCCCAAGGCGGCTCCATCGGATCGATGTCAACAATCTCATTGAATGTCGGAATACTTCGCGGTGCCTTGATGGTTGCACAGTGCAAGCACATGACTGAGACACGTTCCGCCGCCCTTGAGGCGCTCTCCGCAGACCTGGCCCGTACGGTCAGGTTCGTTCGCGCGCTCAAGCAGCGCTACGGGGTCCCGGATCCTGCTTCGTTGCCGCTGCTGTTCCGGCTGCTCGATGGGCCCAAGCGGCCCACCGAGCTGGCGGACGCCTTGCACCTCGACCTGTCCGTCGTGAGCCGCCAGCTCACGTCGCTGTCAGGGCGAGACCTCGTGGCGAAGACGAAGGATCCGGGGGACGGCCGCGCGCATCAGGTGGAGATCACCGATGCGGGCCGTGCCGTGACCGTCGATGTCGAACGGATCCGTACGGAGTTCCTCGCGCACCTTGTCCAGGAGTGGGACGAGGCCGACGTACGACACTTCGCCACCTATGTTCGCCGGCTCTCGGAGTCGCTGGACCAGACCGAATGCGCGAGTCGCTGACGCGACCCGCACCATCTAGGGGAGATATGACCACCACACCCGCTCACGCGGCGCGCTCGACCGACGAGCTGACGCACCGCCAGATCACCACGATCATCATCGGGCTGATGTCCGGGATGTTCCTGGCGGCGCTCGACCAGAACGTCGTGGGCACCGCGATGAAGACGATCGCCGACGAGCTGCACGGCTTGGACCAGCAGGTCTGGGTGACCACCGCGTACCTCATCACATCGACCATCTCGACGCCCATCTACGGCAAGCTCAGCGACCTGTACGGGCGGAAGAAGTTCTTCCTCACCGCCATCACGATCTTCATCATCGGCTCGGCGATGTGCTCCTTTGCCACGTCGATGCCCATGCTGAGCGTGTTCCGCGCCATTCAGGGACTCGGCGCAGGAGGCCTGTTCTCGCTGGCCCTCGCGATCGTCGGCGACATCGTCCCGCCGCGTGAGCGCGCCAAGTACCAGGGCTACTTCCTGGCCGTCTTCGGCACCTCGTCGGTGTTCGGCCCGATCATCGGCGGCTTCTTCGCCGAGGCCCCGACCGTCGTCGGCATCACCGGCTGGCGCTGGGTCTTCCTCATCAACGTCCCGGTCGGCATCTTCGCTCTCATCGCCGTCACGATGACGCTGCACCTGCACCACGTGAAGCGCCAGGCAGTCATCGACTGGCTCGGTGCCGCGACGCTCGTCGTCGGTGTCGTACCGCTGCTTCTCGTCGCGGAGCAGGGCCGTACGTGGGGCTGGACCTCAGTCACCTCGATCTCCTGCATGGTGGTCGGTGCGCTCGGGCTTCTGGCGTTCATCTACGTCGAGTCGCGCTTGGGCGACACGGCACTCATCCCGCTGCGCATCTTCCGCAACCGCACGATCGTCATCGCACTCTCCGGCGGCTTCGTCATCGGCGCCGGCATGTTCGGCGGCATGATCACGATCCCGCAGTACCTCCAGATCGTCCACGGCTCCACCCCCACGATGTCGGGCGTCCAGCTGCTGCCACTGGTCCTCGGGATGATGATCGCCTCCGTCGTGTCGGGTCAGCTGATCTCTCGTACCGGTCACCTGAGGATCTTCCCGATCATCGGCGTGGGCCTCATGACCGTGGCGCTGCTCCTCCTCTCCAGGATCGGGGCGGACACCCCCTGGTGGCAGCTGATCACCTTCATGGGGATCTTCGGNNACGAGCTCGGCGACGTTCTTCCGCCAGATGGGCGGCACGCTCGGGGTGGCGGTCTTCTTGTCGCTGCTGTTCAACACGCTCGGCGACAACGTCAAGACCGCGTTCCTCGACGCCGCCAAGACGCCCGAGTTCCTGGCGGCCATGCGCGACCCGAACGTGCTGGCCAACCCGGTCAACGCGCAGTTCGTCAAGGCGCTGACCAGCGGTGACACGAGCGCGCTCGCGTCGGTGAGCAGCGACTCGTCGCTCATCAACAAGCTCGACCCCGTCCTGTCGCATCCGTTCAAGGTGGGCTTCTCCCACTCGATGGACACCGTCTTCCTCGTCGGCGCCATCGTCTGCGCGGTGGGCTTCGTCGTCCTGCTGTTCATGCCGAAGGTCGTACTCTCCGGCAAGTCCGCCTCCGCTCAGCTCAAGGCCGACGCCCGCAAGCACACGCTTCGCGACGACCTCGTCGAGGTCACGGCCATCGAGGCCGGCGGTCACACCATGGAGGAGCTCGACTCGGGCGACGACGATCCGAGATCCGACTCGGCGATGTCCGCCTTCCACTAGCAGCAGCTCCACCACCAGCTCCTCTCCCTTCGGGGAGGGGAGCTGTTCTGGTTTCGGGAGGGGACCTGTGCGGGTGGGGAGAGGACCTGTGCTGTTGGGGGGACACCATCAGATGGTTTAGGATTCAACAATGAGCAGAGCGCAGACAACACCTGGTGTGTACAGCACGCTGGGCGAGGCGTTCGTCCGAGACACGACGTACATCACCACGCGGATCGTGCGGGAGCCGGTCCCTGGTTCGGGCGACTACCCGGTCGAGCCCGGTCGCTATCGGCTGGTGGCAGCGCGGGCCTGCCCGTGGGCGAACCGTACGCTCATCGTCCGGCGGCTCCTGGGCCTCGAGGACGCGATCTCCGTCGGCATGCCTGGCCCGATCCACGACGCCGGCTCCTGGACGTTCGACCTGGATCCGGGCGGCATCGACCCGGTGCTCGGCATCCACCGACTCAAGGACGCGTACCTCGCGCGCTTCCCGTCGTACGTGCGTGGCATCACGGTTCCGGCCGTCGTCGAGGTCGCCACCGGCGAGGTCGTCACGAACGACTTCCCACGGATCACGCTCGACTTCGGCACCGAGTGGACCGCGTACCACCGGCCTGGCGCCCCCGACCTCTACCCCGAACCGCTGCGCGACGAGATGGACTCCGTCATGCGACGGGTCTACACCGAGGTGAACAACGGCGTGTACAGGTGCGGCTTCGCGGGCACGCAGGAGGCGTACGACCTCGCGTACGGCCGTCTCTGGACCGCGCTCGACTGGCTGGAGGAGCGGTTGAGCACCCGGCGCTTCCTCCTCGGCGACACGATCACCGAGGCGGACGTACGGCTGTTCACCACGCTCGTACGGTTCGATGCGGTCTACTACAGCCACTTCAAGTGCAACCGCAACACGCTGGCCTCGATGCCAGCGCTGTGGGCCTACGCGCGGGACCTCTTCCAGACTCCCGGCTTCGGCGACACGGTCTCGTTCACACAGATCAAGCAGCACTACTACGTCGTCCAGCGCGATCTGAACCCCAACGGCATCGTCCCGCTGGGTCCGGACACGTCCGGCTGGCTGACCCCCCACGGCCGCGAAGCCCTCGGCGGCCGTCCCTTCGGCGACGGCACTCCGCCCGGCCCGGTGCGCGAGGCGGAGCGCGTCCGCGACTGACCGCCCGCGGTACAGGTGCTCTCCCCGAGCGG
>PMBM01000135.1:21380-23258 GCA_003153855.1 Propionibacteriaceae bacterium | reverse complement strand
AGGGCGAGGGCGGTAGGGCGTGAGGGCGGTAGTCGCTTGGGGGGCGGCATCGTACCCCCAAAAGTCGCGTGGAGCTGGGCGTCCGGCATCCCCGGTAGACTTCAACAGGCTGCGGTGATGCGGTCGCCTNNACGTCGACCACGGGAAGACCACTCTCGTTGACGCGATGTTGTGGCAGTCGGGGGCGTTCCGGGCGAACCAGGACGTCAAGACTCAGGTCATGGACTCGATGGACCTGGAGCGAGAGAAGGGCATCACGATCCTCGCCAAGAACACGGCCGTCGAGCACATGACGGACGCGGGCGAGAAGGTCACGATCAACATCATCGACACGCCTGGCCACGCCGACTTCGGCGGCGAGGTGGAGCGCGGGCTGGAGATGGTCGACGGCGTCCTGCTGCTCGTGGACGCGTCCGAGGGCCCGCTCCCCCAGACGCGCTTCGTACTGCGCAAGGCCCTCGCCAAGGACCTGCCGATCATCGTCGTCATCAACAAGGTCGACCGCCAGGACGCGCGCATCAAGGAGGTCCTGGACGAGACGTACGCACTGTTCATGGACCTCGTCGAGGACGACCAGGCCCACCTGCTCGACTTCCCCATCGTCTACTGCGCTGCGAAGGCCGGCCGCGCCTCGCTCAGCATGCCCGAGGACGGCGGCTTCCCCGACTCCGACAACCTGCAGCCGCTGTTCGAGACGATCTTCAACACGATCCCCGCACCGGAGTACACGGAAGGCGCGGTCCTCCAGGCGCACGTGACCAACCTCGACGCGAGCCCGTACCTCGGCCGCCTCGCCCTGTGCCGCATCATCTCTGGGACCATGACCCGCGGCCAGACCGTCGCCTGGTGCAAGCACGACGGGACCGTCCAGAACATTCGGCTCACCGAGCTCCTGATGACCAAGGCGCTCGACCGCGCCCCGGCTGACTCCGCCGGCCCGGGGGACATCGTCGCGATCGCCGGCATCCCCGACATCACCATCGGCGAGACCCTGTCCGACCCGGACAACCCTCAGCCGCTGCCGCTGATCCACGTCGACGAGCCGTCCATCTCGATGACGATCGGCATCAACACCTCGCCGCTGTCCGGGCAGTCCGGCAAGAACGTCACCGCGCGCCTCGTGAAGAACCGCCTCGACACCGAGCTGGTCGGCAACGTGTCGATCCGCGTGTTGCCCACCGAGCGACCCGACACCTGGGAAGTACAGGGCCGCGGCGAGCTCCAGCTCGCGATCCTCGTCGAGATGATGCGCCGCGAGTCGTTCGAGCTCACCGTCGGCAAGCCGCAGGTCGTCACCCGCGAGATCAACGGCAAGCTCCACGAGCCCTTCGAGGCGCTGACGATCGACGTGCCCGAGGACTACGTCGGTGTCGTCACCCAGCTCCTCGGCCTGCGCCGCGGCCGCCTGGAGCAGATGGTCAACCACGGCACCGGCTGGGTACGCGTCGAGTACATCGTCCCTGCCCGTGGCCTCATCGGCTTCCGCACGGAGTTCCTCACCGAGACCCGCGGCACCGGGATGATGCACCACATCTTCTCCGGCTACGAGCCCTGGGTGGGCGAGCTGCGTACGCGCCCGACCGGCTCCCTGGTCGCCGACCGGACCGGCGTCGTCACCTCGTACGCCCTGTTCAACCTGCAGGAGCGCGGCAGCATGTTCGTCGGCCCCGGCGCCCCCGTCTACGAGGGCATGATCGTCGGCGAGAACCCCCGCCCCGAGGACATGGACGTCAACCCGACCAAAGAGAAGAAGATGACCAACGTCCGTCAGTCGACGGGCGACGAGCTCGAGCGGCTGGTGCCGGCGCGCAACCTGTCCCTGGAGCAGGCCCTCGAGTTCTGCCGCGAGGACGAGTGCCTCGAGGTGACCCCCGCGGC
>PMBM01000135.1:21224-21348 GCA_003153855.1 Propionibacteriaceae bacterium | reverse complement strand
CGGATCGCTCCGGGGGATTCAGGAGCTCGACCCAGTCGACCATCGTGTCGACGTGGGCCTTGTAGTCGGTGATCCAGAAGGCCACGTTGGCGCCCGGGTAGGCCGCGTCGAAGAAGCCCTCCTG
>PMBM01000135.1:17540-21211 GCA_003153855.1 Propionibacteriaceae bacterium | reverse complement strand
CCGGGAGCTGTAGGTCCCACTCGTCGGGGTTCCACCCGGCCTGCTCGGCGTAGTCCGGGTACGCGGCTGCCACCTCCGCACAGTGCGCCCTCGTGACCGCGGCCGGGATCAGCGTCGAGGCGTCGGCATCCGTGTACAGCGCAACGCCCACGACGTCGTCGCGTCCCCCGGCCACCTCCGCCAGAGCAGCCGGGATCCGCTCCTGGAGCTCGGGGAGCCAGGCCTCCAACGCCTGCATCCATTCGCTGTTCACAGCCATGTCGTGTCCCTCCGCGGCTCACCATAGTGGGGCGTGCTACCCGGTCCCGTGGGCACTACGGCCACCCGTCGAAGATCTGGCGGCCTGCCTTGCGGAGCGCCTCGACGACGGCCTCCCGGCCACCGCCGCTCTGCGCCGCCTCGGTGAGCCGCTGAAGAACCTCCTTGGCGTTCGCAGCGCTGTGCCCGGCATTCCGGGCCCAGATGAGGTTCTCCTTGCCGTTGACCGGGTCGATCCCGAACTTCTCGAGGATCTCCCGGCTCTTCGCCGCGTACGGCGCTGCGGCGCGGTTCCCCTCCTGGAACGCGATGTGGTGGCCGTGGGCGTCCTTCATCCAGCTGGGCGGGTCGCCGAACAGGGCGCGTGCCTTGTCCCCCCACGAACCCTTGGCCGCGTTCCCCGAGTTCTCGAAGAGCTCCTTGGCCTCCGTACGGGCGAAGCGTTCCGCCATGGACTCGCCGGCCTCGCGGCTCGACGCCGTCACCGCCTTGCGGCCCGCCGCCGCGACGTCCTTCGCGAGGACCTCCTCGCACTCCTTGAGCAGCTGCTCCAGCGGCTTCGCGATCCCCTTGAGCGCAACCTTCGCGGCCGCCCGACCACCGGCCATCAGGCACCGCCCGCCAGGAGCTGCTGGACGCCGTAGTTGATCGCGAACTCGATCGCCTTCTGCGCGATCAGCTCGGCGATCGGGATCAGCGACAGCGAGGCGCCGAACGTCGGTACGGCTGCAGCGACCGCCTCCGCAAACGTGATCGCGAACTGTACGAGCTGTGCAACCACGACCACCTTCAAGGCGACGATCGCACCGGCGAACACCGTGATCACGCCGGCGCCGACCGTGAGGCCCTGCGCCAGGTTCTTCGCCGAGCTCTCGGGACCGGCGTCGGCGGTGAAGCGACGGACGAAGGCGTCGACCGCGTCGCCGACGTTCTCGTTCGCCAACGTGTGGGCCGCCTGTACGCCAGTGGCCGCCGCATGGTCGAGCGTGCCGGCGAAGGAGCTCCACGCCTGCCCGTACGCGAAGACCTTGTCCTCGTCGCCCTCGGGCCAGTCGAATCCGATCATCTGCAGAAAGTGCGCGAGCTCGGTGGGCAGCTGTACGGACATCTAGCGCGTCCCCTCGATCGACTGCGCCGTGCTCACCTGTGCCGCCTCGAGCTCCTGGTAGACCTGGCCCGCCTGGGTCACCAGGCTGCCGTGGGCGCTGAAGCCCTCGGCCAGCGTGTCGAGGCACCCTCCGAGCCGCTCAACCATGAGCCCGTAGATCATCGCCGCGACGCTGCCGACGAGGTCGTTGCCTCCGAAGACGCTCGGGTCGGACACGGTCGAGATGAACGACTGGGAGGCCGAGGCGAGGTCGTCGCCGGCGGCGGTGAGCTTGTTGCCGTTCGTGACCCACGAGGTCGGGGAGAACCGGAGCTGGCCGGCCATCAGCGTTCCGCCCTCTCCGTCGCCTCGTCGAGCATCTGCCGCATCGCCTCGAGATGGGACTCCATCGAGCGTTGCGCCTGCTCACCGATCTGCGCGAGCTCGCCGCGGAGCTTGCCGAAGTCTGTGGTGGACGACTGGAGCGTCGACATCAGCGCCGCCGCATGGGCCTCGATCGCCGCGTTCACGGCAGCCATGACGCGGTCGGCGACCTCCGCGTTGCCGCGCCGCATCGTGTGGGCATCGATGCGCAGCTCGACGAGCTTGCCGCCGGCAACCTTCGCGGAGACGGTGCCGTCCTCGGACGCCCCTTCTCCCTCGGCGCTGGGCACCGTGAAGGAGCTCTGCGACACGCGTCCCGCAGCCGCCGACAGCGACTCGAACATCCCCTGAACGTCCGACATGGCCACCTCCTGGGTCGGCAGCCTAATTCGCGACGGGGTCGCTTCGGCCCTTCTCAGAAGGCCTGCGGGCCTGATGCGACGCGATTCGCGTACTCAAAGCAGAATCAGGCCGGACCGGGCACGGGGAACCGTCGAGTGGGCGAACCGCGTCACCCGAGGCGCGGGATCAGCCCTTCCACGACCCGTACCTCGCCGACAGGCTTCCCGTGCCCCAGGACGGGCGACGTCGCGAGAGCGTCGAGCGCCGGCCTGTCGACGCCGAGGGCCGTGAGGATCGTCACCATGAGCTCGCGGCGTCCCCGCTCGGCACCGTCGACGATCTTCAGCACGATGCCCGTACCGTCAGGGAGGCCCGCCGCGAAGACACCCTCTGCGCCGCCCTTGCAGACGAGCCCGGGGACTGCCCGATGGATCGCGAGGTCCGCGTGGCCGGTGCCGGACACGTACTCGGGGTAGGCGCGGTACGCGTCGGCGATCTGCTGCGCCGGGCCGTCGCCGGCAGCGGCGAACGCGCCGAATGCCCTTGCCAGCCCGACGAGAGTCGTGGTGAACGCCGGCGCGCCGCACCCGTCGATGGACGGGTCGGGGATGGGCTCGGCCGTGTACTCGGCGAGCGTCTCCCGGATCAGTCGCTGCAGATCGTGGTCGGCCTCGAGGTAGGTGGCGGTGTCCCAGCCCACACGTACGCACGTCCGCAGCATCGCGGCGTGCTTGCCGGAGCAGTTCTGGGCGACGGGCTCGGGGCCGCGGCCCGAGCGGATCCACGCGATGCGCGCGTCGGGCTCGATGGGCATGTCGGGCGTGTTCTGGAGGTCGGCCTCGGTGAGGCCGGCGCCGGCGAGGATCGACCGTACAGCGACCAGGTGGTACGGCTCGCCGAGGTGCGACGCGGCCGAGATGGCCAGCTCCGGGCCGGTCAGGTCGAGGCCCGCGCGGCACATCGCGATCGCCTGGATCGGTTTGAGTGACGAGCGTGGATACGTCGGGATGGTGGCATCACCGAGCGTCCAGCCGGTGCCGTCCGGGAAGGTCACGGCCGCACGAGCGCGATGTACGCACTCGACCACGCCGCCACGTACGACCTCGATCGCCACCACGTCCTGCTCAGCCTGAGTCACGAGGGGCAACGCTACAGAGTGGGATCCTCGTTTCCGTACCGCAGACGACTCAAGCTGCCGAGATCGGGCCTCACGAGGCTTCTGCCGTATGAAACTGAGGATCGCGCGCCGCCGCATACCCGACTGCCAGGACCGCCCAGCTCGAGTCGACCCCCCGACACACGGACCCCAGCCACCGATCGGGCGGCCGAAATGGCGAATCTGGTCGGCTGCGCACGCGAGCATGACGTGCTGCAGGACGGATGCACTGTCCGCAACGACCGCGCGGCGCCGGAAGTTGATGTAGCAACCGTGAGACAGTCTCACGTGGTTTTGGCACGCCGTGCGGCGTTGGTCCTCGGCGCATCCGCCCTCCTGGGCGCGTGCGCGATCGAGCCACCCCCGAAGGACGCCGTTCCGTACGGCTCGTCGCCGGCACCCGCCTCCGGCAGCAGCTCGTCGCCGTCGTCTGAGACCAGGGCG
>PMBM01000135.1:0-17463 GCA_003153855.1 Propionibacteriaceae bacterium | reverse complement strand
ACGGGTCCGGCGAAGAAGACGGCGTTCCTCACGTTCGACGACGGCCCCAGCAACCTCACGATGCAGATCCTCGACTCGCTCAAGGTGCTCGGCGTGCCGGCAACCTTCTTCGTCATCGGCCGCTACCTCGAGCTGAACCCGGCCATCACGCAGCGGGTCATCGCCGAGGGACACGCGGTCTGCCTCCACAGCTACAGCCACGACTACGCGTACCTCTATCCGGGTCGGGTCGGGAACACCGTCAACATCGCGACGGACTACGACCGCGCGCTCGCGGTCGCGAAGCGCGCGTTGGGCCCGGCCTACGCGCCCAACGGCTACCGCTACCCCGGCGGCCACATGTCGTGGACGGGACTGGCCGATGCCGACGTCGCGCTCGCACAGCGCGGCGTCAGCTGGATCGACTGGAACTGCATGAGCGGGGACGCGGACAAGAGGCCGCCCGCGAACCCTGACCAGGCGGTCGCAGCGCTCACCAGCACGTTCACCGCCGCGGGAAGCCCGAGCGCCGCAGTGATGCTCAACCACGACAGCCACGACAAGCAGGTGACGCTGGCCTCGCTGCCCCGGTACGTGCAGTTCTTCCGCGACCGCGGCTACGGCTTCGGCGTCATCGGCTGAGCAGCCCGCGTACCGCGTCGTCACTCAGGCGCACACGTCGCGCTCAGGCGCCCGCTTGATAGTGCTGCAGGACTTGGGCAGCGGTGAGGGCGACGGGGTAGACGGCCGCGTACTGGATCTGACCGGTGAAGTACTTGGGGCCGGTGTAGTCGAGGGCGGTGCTGCCCGTGGCGTCCGTGGCCGCGTTCCGCCAGTTGTCGAGGTTGCCGCAGCCGACCTTCCAGTAGCCGCTCACCTGCTCGGCGCTGGTCACGGTCGTGTCGGTCTTGGCCAGCTGGCCGTCGACGTAGAGCGACTCCCCTGCGCTGGACAGAGTGGCGATCACGTGGTGCCACTTTCCGTCGGCGTAGCTCCCGTCGCCGTTGCTCCCCGCGGTCGCGGAGGTGTACACGATCTTGACCGCACCGGGGTAGACCCCGAAGACGACTCGCCCGTCCCTGTCCAGGTAGATGTGCCGGTCCCAGTTGGACTCCGCGACGGTGTCACGGGAGGCGCCGAAGCCGACGATCACGCCACCGCTCTTCGTGCTGGTACGGAACCAGGCCTCCAGCGAGAACGTGTTCGGGGTGTAGCCGGACGTCTGGTAGTTGGCGTTCTCGTACAGGCATTGGCTGGTGCCGTTGAAGGTGACCGCGGACTTCGGCGTGTCCTGGTTGCAGCCCACGCTCGTCGAGAAGGGGGCTGCCGTGACCGCGTACTTGCCGGTGCGGCCGAACGTAGACAGGTCAGCTTCGCTGGTGCCGCCTGTCGCTCCAAGAGCCCAGGCCAGGTACGCCGGAGTTGCGGAGCTGGTGACGGCGTTACGGCAGGTGTAGTACGTGCGCGTGCCGGCGGAGTTGGCATTGTCGGTGATCTTCGCGACCAGTGCCGCCTGCGTGGTCATCTGCAGCACCATCGCGACGACGACGATGCTCGAGGTGACGGCCAGCCCCACCGAGCCCCAACGCAGAACCGTGGGAGTGACCCACGCGAGCTTCCTCGTCGGAGCCGCCGACGCCGTCACGCCCGCGTCCGGGGTGGTCTCAACCTCGACGGGGACCAGCAGCGACACCAGCAACGGCGTCAGGCAGAACACCATCAGCCCCATGAAGTACCAGGAGTTCAAAGCCAGCTGCGGGGTGACGCTGTACCGCCCGCTCGCGTCCGACAGCGTCTGTGTCACGACGCCGTCCTGGCCGCTACTGAGGACCTTTCCCAGAACGCTCACGGGGAAGATGCCTGTGTTCACCAGATGCATGGCGACTCCGTCGCCCTTTGCCGCGTAGTCGATCATCTCCATGTTCACCCACGGCCGGAACCACAGACCCACCATGCTCGTGGCGAGCGACCAGCCGATCAACCGGAGGTGCCAACGCCATCCACGGTCCAACCGGGGCAACAAGGACAACCCGTACACGATCGCCCAGGCGATGAGGAGCCACGGGAGGGCCTGGACCAGGAAGCCCAGATCCTTGCCGTAGAACATCACCGATCCCACGATCTGCGACGCGGCTACGGGCAACGCGTCGGACGTGCTGTTCATGTCGCCTTGCGTGATGAAGCCTTGGTCAGTGACGTCGACGATGCGATGGGTGTAGACACGCTTGCTCATGGAGTAGGAGACGACATCTCCCAGGTGATACGAGTCCTTGGCGTGGACCACGACAAGGGTTCCCACCGGCGCGGTCGTCCCCATGCTGGGCGAGCTCACGATGTAGACGTGGAAACCGGCACCGAACAGAGCGACGACGACACCCAGAACGAGCAGAGCACTCGTTGCGACGGACACGCGCCATGCCCACTTGCTCTTCACCGGACTCACTTCCCTGGGGAGTCCAAGTTCTCACGGGGCCCGGTGAGCGAGATCCGTAAACCACAGATGTCTCATGATGGAGCGAGGCTCCCGCTCAGGCCGTACCCGCCACGTAGTGGTCCTTGACCTCGGTCGCGCTCAGCGTCTTGTCGTAGACCGCGGCGAGGCGAAGGTTGCCCGTGTAGTACGAGGAGAAGTTCTGGGGCGTACCGTTCGCGTCCTGCCACTGGGCCAGCAGACCGCAGCCGACCTCCCAGTAGCCGGTGAACGAGACGTCCTGTCCCGCCGTGTCCGAGCGGGAGCTGATCAGGTTGCCGTCGAGGTAGAGCGAGATCTTGCCAGGAGCCGACGTCGCTATGACCTGGTGCCAGGTCCCGTCGGCCCAGTTCTTGCCGGCCGGCGACGAGACGACAGCCTGGCCACCCGGGTAGACGCCGAAGAGCACGCGGCCGTTCTCGTCGATGTAGATGTGCCGGTCGTACTTGGTCTGGGTGGCCGGGTTCGCCGGGGCCTCGGTGAAGCCCATGAGCTTTCCGTTGAGCGACACGTTCGTCGTGTTGAACCAGATCTCTTCCGAGAACGTCTCGGTGCCCACGACACCGACCTGCGTGTAGATGCACGTACCGCCGTTGAACTTCAGCGAGCCCTGGGTGTCGTGCGGACAGGGCGAGCTCGCGCTCGCGGTGGCTGCGGTGCCCAGGTTCTTGTACGTTCCGGTGCGCCCGTTGGTGGTGAGGTCGGTCTGGTTGCCCGTGGCCGTCAGCCCCCACACGAAGCGCGCGTTCGACGTGCCGACCTCGGCGCTCTGGCACGTGAACCAGGTCCGCGTCACTGCGTTGTTGGTCGAGTTGTTGATGGATGCGGCGAACGCCGACTGCGTCGACCACTGCAGCACGAGCGCAACGAGCACCACGCTGGTGGTCACGACGAGAGCGAGCAGGGCTACGCGACGGCGGGTGTTGACGGGCGCCTTCTCCACGGGAGCCTCGGCGACCTCCGTAGCCTCGGCCGGCCTCGTGTCCTCGACCTTGATCAGCAACGACGCCAGCATGGGCGTGAGGCAGATCGCGAGCAGGAGCAGGAACCACCCCGGCGTCAGGGCGAGCTGCGGAATCACCGTGTAGCGCCCGCTGGAGTCCATGACATTCTGCTGGACGACGGCATCCTGCCCGCTCTGGAGCACGGTGCCGAGCACCTTGACAGGGAAGATGCCGGTGCTGACGAGGTGCATGGCGACCCCGTCGCCCGAGGCGTTGTAGCCCATCAGCACGAGGTTGACCCACGGCCGGAACCACAGCATGACGGCGCTCAGGACCAGCGACCAGCCGATGAACCTGATCTGCCAGCGCCACGACTGGCGCACCCGAGGCAACAGTGTGATGACGTAGACGACCGCACAGCCGATGAGTATCCACGGCAGTCCCTGAAGGAGGAAGCCGGCGTACCGGAGGCGGACCGTCACGAGCCCAACGACCTCGTCGGGCTGTACGGGAAGGGCATCCGTGGCGTCGTTGATGTCGCCCTTGGTGATGTAGCCCTGGTCGGTGATGTCGACGATGCGGTGGGTGTACGAACGGTTCTTGCGCTCGTAGGTCACGATGTCGCCGACGCGGTACGCAGCCTCCGGGTGTACGGCGACCAGCGTGCCCACCGGTGCGACCGTGCCCATGCTCGGCGTCGCAACGACAAAAAGGCGATAACCGGACCCGAACAACGTGGCGACGACGCCGACCACGAGCAAGATGCTCGCGGCGACCGAGATCGTCCATGCCTTGTTGTTCATGACCGGTTTCGCCCTTTTCGAATCGAGTGGTGGCTTCAGGAATCGGTTACCCGAACCTTGTGCACGGATCCCCCCGAATCCTTGCGTGTGCCGGGATGTCCCGGCTTGAGCGATGGGGTTCCGCGGCCAGAGCCGCGGAACCCCCTCGCGTGGTACTGACTAGGCCTGGAACTTCCACACCAGGGGCTGGTTGATCGTGATGCCCTGGAAGGAGTTGTCAGCGGAGCTGTCGAGCTGGATCCAGAACGTGTAGTCCTGGGTGGCGCCGGGAGCCGGCGGCGTCAGGGCGAGAGCGGTCGTGAACGTCGAGGGCGTCTGCTGGCCGACGGCGTTGAGCGCGACGCCCGTCGCTGAGGAGCCGGCGTAGACCTTGATGTTGAACTTGCCGCAAGCGAGCGTCGCGCCACCGTTGGGCGTGCCGAGGGCCTGGGTGCAGGTACCGGGCGTCAGGCTGAACGACGTGGGCGTGACCGTTCCGCTGTTCTTGATGGTGACCGTCGTGGTCAGGTACTGACCCGGGTACAGCGGCGTGTTCGGGCCGAACTTGTCGATGGCGCACGTCGCGGCGTTCGTGGTGCCGAGGGTGTTGCCGACCGGAACGGCGTCGTTGCTGTTACAGATCACAGCACCGGAGGTCTCCGTCATGATCAAGGTGCCTGCGCTCGCGTTGTTCGCGTTGTTCGTGATCTGCGCGGTGAAGGCGGAGAAGGTGGGCGACATTCCAAGGGCCAGGACGAGCGACGACACGCCGCCGGCAACGATGAGCGGCAGAGAGAGCTTGCGCTTCTTGGAGGTGGTTTCGGACATGGAAAGGTTTCTCCTTCGTTGGATCCGGAACGTCCCCCTGGAGTCCGGAAAATGTGTTGTGCAGGCGCCCCCAGATTTGGGTTGATCATCGAAGTCCCCCCGGCTCGGTGATCTTCTGGAGTGCCAGTGATGGAAAGGTAACCGGGTTACATATCAGACTCCAGTCAGATGAGCGGTGCCTAATGTTGCGCCCGGGGGATGAGCAAGTAGGGCCCCTGGACTGGGGCGTCGACCGTCGTGCCGCTGACTCTCGAGGCCTCGCCGAGGCGAGCCGGCTCGTGGCGAAGTGCGCCCCCGCTACGTCCTTCGTGCGCGTGGCGGCTCGTCCTTCGTGCGCGTGGCGGCTCGTTGAGAGGCCCACCCGCGCAGGCCGTGTCACGGACGAGGACCGAGCAGACACACACGCGGTGTTGGCGCACCCATCGGGCGCACCAACACCGCGTGACTTGTCGCGGCGCAATCGGCCACGAACGCCGCTATGGGTGGGTACAGCTCAGCCTCCGAAGGTCCACGTGAGCGGCTGCGAGGCCTGCAAGCCCTGGTAGGCGTTCGTGGCGCTGGAGTCGAGAGAGACGGCAAAGGTGAACGTCGCACTGAAGCCCGCGGCAAGTGGCGCCAGGGCCTGCGCTGCCGTGAAGGACGCCGCGGTCCCGTCATAGACGGTCGTACTCCCGGTGGTGATCTTCACCTTGATCTTGTCGCAGAGGTCGCTCGCGGTGCCGTTCGTGGTGCCCAGGGTGGACTGGGTGCAGGCGCCCGGCGTCAGGCTGAAGCTCGCCGCGGAGACAGAGCCCAAGTTCCTGATCAGGATGTACGTGGTGTTGGCCGGGCCGCCTGGCGTCAGGAGCTTGCTCCCGTACTTGTTGATCGTGGCGCAGATGGCGGCGTTGCCCGAGACGCCGTTGGTGTCGTCGGTGCTCCTGCACGTCACACCGCCCGATGTCTCCTCCATGACCAGGGCACCGGTGCCCGCAGTGTTGACGGAGTTCTGGATGGACGCGGTGAAGGCCGAGAGGGTCGGAGACATTCCCAGTGCCAGGACCAGCGACGAGACGCCGCCGGCAACGAGGAGCGGAAGAAAGGCACGACGCTTCTTGGAGGTGGTTGTGGACATGGGTAGCTCTTTCCTTCGGTCGGTTCCAGGACCGCCCCCGTGGCCCGGCAATGTGAATGCGGGCGCATCTCAGAAAGGTTTTGTTCACCGAAGTCCCCCGGCCCGGTGATGACTGGAGCGCCAGTAATGGAAATGTAGCTCCGCCGCATATCAGACTCCAGTCAGATGAGCAGGTGCTTAACGCTGGACCGCGGTATTAGCACGAAAGGCCCACAGCGGTACATTGACCGGCATGCCGATGACACTCGAGACACTCGCCGAGACCAGGCGGCTCGTGGCCAAGTACGTTCCCACCACGCCTTCNNCGTGGCGGGGTTAGCTTTCTCTCGCATCTCCTCGCCGCCGGGGGCCGGCCGGTGGGACTCGTGTCGGCGTCACGCGGCAACCACAGCCAGAGCCTCGCGTACGCGGGTCGGGCGTTCGGCGTACCCGTCACCATCGTGGTTCCGGAGGGCAACTCCCCCGACAAGAACGCGGCTACCGAGGCGTTCGGCGCGGAGGTGGTCGTGTACGGATCCGACTTCCAGGCAGCCCGTGAGTACAGCGTGCAGCTCGGCGAGGAGCGCGGCCTCGTCGCCGTACCGCCGTTCCATCCCTGGCTGGTCGAGGGCGTCGCCACGTACGCGGCCGAGCTGCATGAGCAGGTGCCGGGGCTCGAGGCTGTGTACGTGCCCGTGGGGATGGGCACCGGCGTGTCCGCGAACATCGCCGTACGGGACCTGCTGGGGCTCGACTGCGAGATCGTCGGTGTTGTGGCGGACCAAGCGCCCGCCTACGCACTGTCCTACGCGGCTGGTCATGTGGTGGCCACGGATGCGGCGGACACGTTCGTCGACGGGGTGGCCTGTCGCGTACCGGACGCTGATGCGGTGGCGAACGTGGTCGCAGGGTGCTCCAGGATCGTACGGATCAGCGAGGCCGACGCGGCGGCAGCGATGGTGCTCATGTACAGAGCGACGCACAACCTCGCGGAGCCTGCGGGGGCATTGGCGCTGGCGGCAGTGCTCGCCGAGCGTGATCTCGTCGCCGGCCGCAAGGTCGCCATGGTCCTCACCGGAGGCAACTGCGACCTCGAGGTTCTCGAGGCCGCAGCGCGAGCCTGACGACCGCGTCGGGCCTGCTCAGGCGGTGAAGGTCCAGGTCATGGGCTGCGACACGGTGAGTCCCTGGTAGGAGTTGCCCACCGAGGCATCCATGGTTGTCGTCACGGTGATGGGGATCTGGAGGCCGACCTGGACCTTCGGGAGTCCCAGCCGCGCGAGCACGTCGATGCCGCCGGCGCTACCCAGCGTGGCGGCCGTGCCGCTGAAGATGCTGCTCGAGCCTGACGTGATGCTCACCGCGAACTTGGAGCAGAAGTCCGTCGCGGAGCCGGAAGCGGGACCAGCCGCGGACTGTACGCACGGGCCCGCGGTAAGCGCGAACGACGAGGCGGCCACGGTGCCGACATTCTTGATGTTCGTGACGACCACGGCGCCGTCGCCGGGACGCATGCCGGTCTCGCCGCCGAACTTGTTGATGGACGAGCACGAGGCCGCGTCGAGCAGAAGCCCACCGCCGTCAGTGCTCAAGCAGGTGATGGTGCCAGCGCTGTTCGTCTCCTGCATCACGATCATGCCCGAGCTGGCGTTGTTCATGCCGGCGGAGATCGAGGCGGTGAAAGCGCCGAAGGTGGGGGTCATGCCGAGGGCCAGTATCAGTGATGACACGCCCGCGTTGATGACGAGTGGAATCGAAACCGAACGCTTCTTCAGAAAGTTTGCCATGGTGACGATGGCTCCTTGTGGCGACCTGTGGATCTTCCGCGAGCGGAAGACTGGGGGGAGCAGGCAGGGACGTATCAGTAGTCACCGGATTCCCCCCGGCAGTTGTGGCGCCCCTGTAGTGCCAAGACAGAACCTAATCAATACTTCTGCGTTGTGGTCCGTGAATGAGTTCAGCCTCATACTTCGGACGACCAGCGGCTGAAATGCCATACGACCCTGGTCTCTCCTGAGCGCGGCCCAGCCTCGGAAGGACGAGAACTGCTCCTCGAATGGCCGACACACCTCAGGGTCGGCTCAGGACAGCCGGAAGTGAACGCCCGCCTCGGGATCGACGAGGGGCTCCTGGGATGCGGCGATGCCGTCGGCGGTCAAGGGCGCGTCGATCGGCACGCCGCGCTTGACCAGCGCCAGAGCGATGGGGCCGAGCTCGTGGTGGCGCGCGGCCGAACCGACGCGGCCGACCACCTTGCCGTCCGAGAGGAGGTCGGCGCCGACGCCCGGCAGCTCGGACAGCGACCCGTCGAGCTGGAGCCGTACGAGTCGGCGTGGGGGCCGGCCCAGGTTGTGGACGCGCGCGACCGTCTCCTGGCCGCGGTAGCAGCCCTTGTCGAGCGCGACGGCGGCCGACGGCACGCCGAGCTCGTTGGGGATGGTTCGCTCGTCGGTGTCGACGCCGATCCGCGGGATGCCCGCGTCGATGCGCCGCGCCTCGTACGCCCAGGTGCCGACCGGCTTCCCCGCGGCGACAAGGGCATCGACCTCATCCCGGGGGAGGAACGTCTCGTACCCACCGAGCGAGTCCTGGCCAGCACGGTGCAACCCGTCGCCGACAGGAGATCCCGGCCGCCACACGAGCCCGTACTCGTCGTGCACGGTCACCTCGACCCGCATCATGAACCGCATCGAGTCGAGCCACGCCACGAGATCGGCACTGCGGCCGGCGTCGGTCCACGCCCAGTACGTCTCGCCGTCATCCACCCCGTACATCGCATGCTCGATGTGGCCGTTCGGCGACAGGATGAACGCGGTGTTGGCGACGCCCGTCGCGAGACCCTCGAACACCTGGCTGGTCAGCGAGTGGAGCCAGCGGAGCCGGTCGGAGCCGGACACCGTGATCACGTCGCGGTTCGACAGGTCGACGATGCCCGTACCGACGTCGAGCGCGCGGCCCTCGGCCGACGGGTTGCCGTAGTGCCAGGCGACGCCGGCGTCGGGGCCCTCGGTGGCCAGGACGACGCTCATGAGGTGCGCTGCAGGCGGGCCCACAGGTACGGCTGCAGCTCCACGTCGGTGGTCGCCCGGTCGAACGTCCACATCAGGTCGGACTCGACGTTCCCGTACAGGCGATGGCCGCCTGTGTACTCGACGGCCGAGCTCACGGGCCGTACGACCGCGTCGGTGCGCAGCTCGATCTTGGCGCCGGTCATGGTGCCCTCCCAGAGCTCGGCGTAGCCGTCCGGGTGCGCCAGCGAAACCTCGATCGCACCATCTGCCTGGGGCCGCCAGAAGCCGGTCTCCATGCCGAGTGGTTTGACGGCCGTGCCGTCCTCGCCCAGCTCAAAGGTCTGCATGAGGTAGTGGAGGTAGTTGCCACCGTTCTCGGCGAAGTCGATCTGGCAGCCGTACGTGAACTCGCCGGTGCCCGGCCACTGACCGTGGCCCGATCCCTCCCACCGTCCGATGAGCCACGCCACGCCGAGCAGGTTCGGGCTCAGGTGGCTGGGAATCTCGAACGCCATGTCACTCCTTGTCGATACGGGCCGCACGCAGGATCCTCAACAGCACGACGAGCGCGATCACGCCGATGACGACGGTCGCGACGATCAGCACCCATGGTTCCGCCGACGGCACCCGGGCAGTCTATGTGGTCGGTACGAAGGTGGGCCGGTCGCTCGGGCGACGCGTCGTCTTCCGCGAGTGGTGTGCCCATCCGGAGTGCGCGGGACGACCAGCCCTTGCGGCAGCCTCCCGCGCGGCTAGTGCAGGCGGCCGCGGTCGTCCAGGGTGAGATAGCGGCCGCGCTGATGGACGAGCACCTCTGTACGCGACAGGGCCACGCTCTCCACCGTCGCCGTCAGCTGGAGCATCCGCCCGACCTGTCGGATGTCGGTCACCGTGGCAGCGAGCCACGTCGACCCTTCGAGGACCGGGCCCCACTCGGTCTGCATCCATCGGCCGAGTCGGAACTTGCCACCCGGCGCGGGAGCGAGACCCGCGAAGGCCTCCGCGAGGTACGTGTCGTTCGGCCCCAGCACGGAGATGGTGAACCCCTCTCCGGGCTCGAGCGCCGATCCCAGGTCACTGTCCGGGTCGACGATCGCCACGACCTGGCCCGGATCACCCGGGACGACCAGCAGCGACGACACGGTGAGTCCCGTCCGTGACGAGCCCTCCCCGGTCCCGAGCACCGTGACAGGCGCGGGCAGCCGCCCTCGGAACTGACGGAGGGTGTTGCGCGTTGCAGGCGGATCCACGAAGGGGTGTTCGTGATGGATGGTCACTCTTGTCAGCCTAGGCGTGCGTCCCGGAGTTTGGCCGCCCAGTCCCCCTGCGTACGCGCCTGTCCCCTAAGTTCTCGTGTGTGCGAGTGGTGGTGCAGCGGGCGAGCGAGGCGGCCGTCTCCGTGGACGGGGAGGTCGTTGGCCGGCTGCCTGGTCCCGGGTTGGTCGTACTCGTGGGGGCCACCCACGCCGACACCCCCGCCACGGCCGTACAGCTCGCCGACAAGGTGTGGAACCTGCGGATCATGGAGGGCGAGACGTCCTGCGCCGACGTGGGAGCGCCGCTCCTGGTGGTCAGCCAGTTCACCCTGTACGCCGACACGCGCAAGGGCCGCCGCCCCTCCTGGAGCAACGCCGCGCCTGGCCCTGTGGCGGAGCCTCTCGTCGACGCGTTCGCCGAGGCGCTGCGTGAACGCGGTGCTCACGTCGAGACCGGACGCTTCGGCGCCCACATGTCGGTGAGGCTCGTCAACGACGGCCCCGTGACCCTGATTCTCGAGGCCTGAAGGGCACTTCAGAGGGTGCCGGCGGTGGACCCGGCAAACCCTGTGAGAGTCAAAAGGACTAAAGTCCTGCCCAGGGCGGGTCGTCGCCGACAAAGGCGACTCGGCACCATGTCGTGTCGAAGTTCGTGTTCATTCGGATGCAAGGGAGAAGACGCGCGTGGCGAACGTGCTGCTCATCACTCCCCGGTCCAGTCACGCCTCCGTGCCTGAGCTCTCGCTCCTCGCCCACCACGTCACGACGCTCGCGCCGGCCGACCAGATGCTCACCGAGTCCGCGTCGAGCGACGTCATCATCATCGACGCCCGCGACGACCTCGTCGGGGCGCGCTCGGTGTGCCAGTCCTTCGTGAGCGCCGGCATCATCGTGCCGCGGATGGCCGTCCTGCCGCCCGGAGGGCTCGCCGTCATCACCGTCGAGTGGGGCTGCGCCGACTTCATCATCGACGGCGCCGGACCCGCCGAGTACGAGGCGAGGCTGCGCCTGCTGACGACGTCACAACCGGCCGGGCCCGAGACGATCAGCGGCGGCGGCATCGTGATCGACGAGGCGGCGTACTCGGTCACCCTCGAGGACCGCGTCCTCGACCTCACGTACACGGAGTTCGAGCTCCTCAAGTACCTCGTCCAGCACCCCGGCCGCGTCTTCTCCCGCGAGCACCTCCTGGCCGAGGTCTGGGGCTACGACTACTACGGCGGTACGCGCACCGTCGACGTCCACGTCCGGCGCCTCCGCTCCAAGCTCGGCACCGAGCACGAGAGCCTCATCTCGACGGTACGCAACGTCGGCTACAGGTTCTCCGCCGGCCGCTGAGGCTCTCGCCGACGCCTGGGACCATCCCCCCGACGGGCGCGCACAACCATTTCGAGCTCCCGCACAACCCCTGTGACCACGTTCTCGCGCCACAAAGGTTGTGCGCGTCGGCGCGGATGCCCGCTAGCCGATCTGCGCGAAGTACGTCGTGATCGCCGTGAGGATCGCCTTCTCGGCGTCCGCACGGGAGATCGTCGGGGTGCCGTCGCCGGCCTGAGGGCCGTAGCGGCCGAAGAACGCATGTACAGAGCCAGGGATCGTGACCAGCTGCGAGCCGGTGGGGAGCCGGGACATGCCACCCTCCACATCAGCGGCCTTCGCGACGAGGTCGTTGCCGCCGCGCAGCGACAGCGCGGGCCAGGTCGCCGTGACGGTGACGTTGCTCGCCGGGTACGCACCGAGCAGCACCATCCCCTTGAGCTGCGCCGCGTGACGTGAGGCGTAGTCGGACGCCATCGCACCGCCCAGAGAATGGCCGCCGAGGACGACCGGTACGCCGGTTCCGACGTGGGCGACGATCGCGTCCGCCCGGTCGATCCCCGTCACGGCGAGGTCGAACGGCATGACCGGGATCCAGGTCTCGACGCCCTGCGCGGCGAGCGCGCGCCCCAACCACTCGTACGCCTGAGGCCTGACCAGACCGCCCGGGTAGAAGACGAACACCAGTCTGCGAACGCCCGTCGGGGCGACGTGGATCACCTGGCCGCCGACGTCGTCGAGGGTGACGGTGACCGCAGCGCTCTGGGCGTCCGTGACGGCGTCCTGGCCCAGGACGAGAGGCGGTCGAACGAGGATCGACTGCGCGACCCCGATGCCGTACGCAGCCGCGATCAGCACCACGACGAGCACGATCCTCCACACCCGTCGCCCGCGACCGCCCACCTTCGTGCCGCCCTCAGCCTGTGCCATGAGCGCATCCTTGCGTGCCCACGGCGTGCTGCACAGCACCGGTCCCCAGGAGACGCGCGGACTCGTCCCCGGTTAGGCTCGCGGTGTGGCAGACCTCGTGATCGACAAGCCCGCATCCCTCGATGCGGCCGCGATCGCTGCCGTACAGCGCCTGGTCTCCGAGACCACGGCGTACGACCTGGTCGCGCCGCTCAACGAGGCCGCGCTGCTGGCACTCCACCACGACACCGTCACGCACTACCTGGCGACCACCGACGCGAGGATCGTCGGGTACGCGCAGCACGATCCTCTCGTCGGTACGGCCCAGCTGTGCGTACATCCCGATGCGCGCGGAGCCGGGATCGGCACAGCACTGTGCACCGCCGTGCTCACCGACGCGCCGACCTCGGAGCTGTGGGCGTTCGGCAACCTGCCCGCGGCACTGGCGATCGCGACCAAGTTCTCGTACTCCAGCGTCCGCGAGCTCCTCATCCTCGACCGCCCGCTGACGCTCGACGAGCCGCTCGCGCCCGTCCCGGACGGCGTGACGATCCGCGGCTTCGAGCCCGCCGACGAGCCCGCGCTGCTCGCGATCAACGCCGCCGCGTTCGCCGACCACCCGGAGCAGGGCGAGATGGACCACGCGAACTTCACGGAGCGTACGGAGCAGGAGTGGTACGACCCGGCCGACCTGCTCGTCGCGGTCGACGGCGCNNGCGCTGCTCACAGCCGGCCTGGCACACCTCGCGGCGACAGGTTGCCGACAGGTGATCTTGTACGTCGAGTCGGACAATGCCGCGCTGCGGCTCTATCGTCGTCATGGGTTCGTCGTCGCCCGGTCCGACGTCGTCTATGCACCACCAGAGAGGCAGTCCCGATGAGCAACGTGTGGCGGCCATCGTTCGCCGATCCGACGAGCACCGAGCCGGACCCTGCCGTGCAGAGCGTGATCGACGCGGAGGTGCTCTCGTCCGAGGCGGTCTCGCCCGATGTCGAGATCGAGAGCGAAGTGTCGCCGATGACGCCCACGGACGCCGAGTTCACCGCCGCGCTCCCGGAGGGCCGCTACTCCGATCGGGAGCTCAGCTGGCTGGCGTTCAACAAGCGGGTCCTCGAGCTGGCCATGGACGATGCACGGGTTCCCCTGCTGGAGCGTGCGAAGTTCCTGGCCATCTTCTCGTCCAACCTCGACGAGTTCTTCATGGTGCGCGTCGCCGGGCTCAAGCGCCGCATCGCCGCGGGTCTCGCCACCGCGAGCGCCTCCGGCATGATGCCGCGCGAGCTGTACGACGCGATCCTCGCCCGCACCCACGAGCTGGTCGAGGAGCAGGCGCGGGTCTTCGACGAGGTCGTACGTCCCGAGCTCGCGGCCCAGGGGATCATGATCCTGCGCTGGTCGGAGCTGCACTCCGACGAGCAGAACTCGCTGACGCAGCTGTTCAACGACCGGATCCTGCCGGTCCTGACGCCGCTGGCCGTCGACCCGTCACACCCGTTCCCGTACATCTCGGGCCTGTCCATCAACCTCGCCGTCCAGCTGCGTCACCCGGTGACGGGGGCGCTCTCGTTCGCCCGGGTCAAGGTGCCGAACATCCTGTCGCGCTTCCTACGGCTGGCCGGCGACCGGTTCGTACCGCTCGAGGACGTCATCGCGAGCCACCTCGACTCCCTGTTCACCGGCATGCAGATCGTCGCCTGGACGACGTTCCGCGTCACCCGCAACGAGGACGTCGAGGTCGAGGAGGACGACGCGGAGAACATCCTCTACGCGCTCGAGAAGGAGCTGCTGCGCAGCAAGGTCGGCCGGCCGCCCGTACGGCTCGAGGTCGAAGACGACATCAACGAGACCATTCTCGAGCTGCTCATCCGCGAGCTCGACGTGTCGCCGAAGGAGGTCTTCCGCCTGCCGGCGCCCCTCGACCTGCGCGGCCTGTTCTCCATCGCCGACGTCGACCGCGAGGAGCTGCTGTACCCGGCGTTCCTGCCGTCGACCAACCCCCATCTCGCCGAGGTCGAGACCGCTCAGGCCGCCGACCTGTTCAGCGCGCTCAAGCGTCGCGACGTGCTGCTCCACCACCCGTACGACTCCTTCGCCACCTCCGTCCAGCGCTTCATCGAGCAGGCCGCCGCGGACCCGAAGGTGCTCGCGATCAAGCAGACCCTGTACCGGACGTCCGGCGACTCGCCGATCATCGACGCCCTGATCGAGGCCGCGCAGGCGGGCAAGCAGGTCCTGGCGCTCGTCGAGATCAAGGCGCGGTTCGACGAGCAGGCGAACATCGCCTGGGCCCGCAAGCTGGAGAAGGCCGGCGTCCACGTCGTCTACGGGATGGTCGGTCTCAAGACCCACTGCAAGCTGTCGCTCGTCGTCCGTGACGAGGGCGAGGCGCTGCGCCGGTACGCGCACATCGGGACGGGCAACTACAACCCGAAGACAGCCCGGATGTACGAGGACATGGGCCTGCTGACCTCGAACGCCGTCATCACCGAGGACGTCGCCAGGCTGTTCAACCACCTCTCGGGCATCACCGAGCAGGTGAACTACCGGCGTCTGCTGGTCGCTCCGCACGGCCTGCGGCGAGGCCTGCTCGACATGATCGACAACGAGATCGAGAACCACCGCGCCGGGATCCCGTCGGGCGTTCGGATCAAGGTGAACTCGATCGTCGACGAGTCCGTGATCGACGCGCTCTACCGTGCGTCGAACGCGGGCGTCCCCGTGGACCTCTGGGTCCGAGGCATCTGCGGGCTGAAGGCCGGCGTGCCGGGGCTGAGCGAGAACCTCCGCGTACGCAGCATCCTCGGGCGCTTCCTCGAGCACAGCCGCCTGTTCTGGTTCGCCAACCACGGCCACCCGCACGTGGGGATCGGCTCGAGCGACCTCATGCACCGCAACCTCGACCGTCGCGTCGAAGTCCTCGTACAGCTCACCAACGAGCCGCACATCGCCCAGATCGAAGAGCTCTTCCGGCTCGCGTTCGACGAGGGCACGGCGTCGTGGTGGCTCGGTCCTGATGGATGGGAGAAGAAGACCACCGACGCCGAGGGACGCCCGCTGCTGGACATGCAGGCGCACCTCATCTCTGTGATGAGCCAGCGCCGCGGACAAGTATGAAAGCGAAGACCCTCCGGCCGATCAGGTCCGCCGGCGCTGTCGTCCTGCGCGGACAGGGAATCCGGCGGTCCGTGGCCCTCGTGCACCGGCCCGCGTACAACGACTGGTCGCTGCCGAAGGGCAAGCTCGAGAAGCGCGANNTGTCGGACATCTCCTACCGGGTGATCAAGGGTCCGAAGATCGTCCACTTCTGGGTCGGCTACGCGACGACCGAGACCGCGCGCCGACCCGACCATGAGGTCGACGAGGTCGAGTGGGTTCCGATCGCGCAGGCGCGTGAGCGGCTGACGTACTCCGACGAAGCAGCCGTCCTCGAGGAGGCGCTGGCCATGCCGGAGACGACACCGTTCATCGTCCTGCGCCACGCGAAGGCGACCCTGCGCAAGGACTGGTCCGGCGACGACCGCAAGCGACCGATCGATCCGAAGGGCCGGGCGCAGGCCTCCAACCTCGTCGACCTGCTCGACTCGTACGGGGTGACGCTGCTCAAGAGCTCGACCTCGACCCGATGCGTACAGACGCTCGAGCCGTACGCCAAGGCGGCGAAGCTCACCGTCAAACCCGTCAGCCTCTTCAGCGAGGAGATCGGCGAGGAGCACCTCGCGGGCGTACAGCGATACGTGCGCAAGCTGATGGTGAAGTCGGGCCAGACCCGGGTAGGGACGGCCGTGTGCGGCCACCGACCTGTCCTGCCGGCGATGATCTCCGGCGTCGACCTCGAGCCCCACCCGATGGTCGCCGGTGCCGCTCTCGTCGTGCACGTGGACGACGAAGGTCTCGTCATCGCCCACGAGTGGCACGACCCGCGCCCCGCCTGACTGCTGATCCGTTCCCGAGGGCTTGAGCAGGGCACCGAGCTCGGTCAGCGGTCTCGGCTGCTGAGGACGCAGAACTCGTTGCCCTCGGGATCAGCCATGACCGTCCAGCTCACGTCCCCTTGGCCGATGTCGACGAGCGTGGCGCCGCGCTCGAGAAGCCGTGCGATCTCCGCGGCGCGATCCTGGCTGGTATACGGCGCGAGGTCGAGGTGCAGTCGGTTCTTGACCGTCTTGCCCTCGGGCACGGGCACGAACACGATCCCCTGCCCGTTGCGCTGGAACTCCTCGAGGGTCTCTGCCGCCTCCGTCGAAGCCCACTTCGGGATGATCGACAGCTCGTCCTCGGCCTCGTACACGATCAGGTAGTCGAGCGTCTCCGCCCACCAGCGTCCCAGTGCCGCGATGTCATGTGCGTCGATGACGACGCCGTCCCAACGAAGTGCCATCGCGGAACCCTATCCGCTGACGGTCCGCCCATCCAGGGCGTGCCGTCAGCGTTCGACCCGCGCGGATCCTCCTCCGGCGAGCTTCAGGACCTCCGCCTTCGTGGCCATCGACGTGTCACCCGGTGTCGTCATCGCGAGCGCTCCGTGGGCCGCGCCGAGGTTCACGGCGCGTTCGAGCGGTTCGCCGGTCAACAGCCCGTACACGAGGCCTGACGCGAACGAGTCTCCGCCGCCGACGCGGTCGAGGATCTCGAGGCCATCGCGCTGTACGGACTGGACGAGACCGCTCTCGGCCGACCAGGCGACCGCGCCCCAGTCGTTGACGGTCGCCGACGTCACGGCCCGCATCGTCGTCGCGATGACCTGGAAGTTCGGGTACGCCTGCGCCACGGCAGAGATCATCGCGCCGAACTGTGCGACCGGCAGCAGGGTGAGGCCCTCGTCGACGCCCTCGACCTCGAAGCCGAGCGCGGCCGTGAAGTCCTCCTCGTTGCC
>PMBM01000225.1:2282-5866 GCA_003153855.1 Propionibacteriaceae bacterium | reverse complement strand
ACCAGATGGCCGTGCACCTGCCGCTGAGCGCTGAGGCGCAGGCCGAGGCCCGCATCCTCATGCTGAGCACCAACAACATCCTCAAGCCGGCCGACGGTCGACCGGTGACCATGCCTACCCAGGACATGATCATCGGCCACTACTTCCTGACGATCCACCGGGACACGTCGCCCGGCGAGGGCAGGGCGTTCTCGTCGGTCGCCGAGGCGATCATGGCGTTCGACCGCAAGCAGATCCTCGTCGGCTCGAAGATCAAGCTGCGTCTCACCGGCATCGCCCCGCCGCCCGGCCTGGAGCTCAAGGCCGACGGCTCGATCATCCTCGAGACGACGCTGGGTCGCGCCCTCTTCAACGAGGCGCTTCCGGCCGACTACCCGTTCGTCGACATGGAGGTGGGCCGCAAGCGGCTCGGCACCATCGTCAACGACCTGGCTGAGCGCTACCCGAAGGTCGAGGTCGCGCACACGCTCGACAACCTCAAGGACCTCGGGTTCAGCTGGGCGACCCGTTCGGGCGTCACGGTCTCCATCGCCGACGTGCAGACGCCGCCGACCAAGAAGCTGATCCTCTCCGGTTACGAGGCGAAGGCTGCGAAGGTCGACAAGCTGTACGAGCGTGGCCAGGTCACCGAGGAGGAGCGTCGTCAGGAGCTCATCCAGATCTGGACCGACGCGACGGCCGAGCTGACCGCTGCCATGGAAGCGAACTTCACCCGGGACAACCCCATCTTCATGATGGTCCACTCGGGCGCTCGTGGAAACATGACGCAGATGCGCCAGATCGCGGCCATGCGTGGCCTCGTGGCCAACCCGAAGGGCGAGATCATCCCGACGCCCATCAAGTCCAACTTCCGTGAGGGCTTGAGCGTTCTGGAGTACTTCATCTCCACCCACGGTGGCCGAAAGGGACAGGCCGACACCGCTCTGCGGACGGCAGACTCCGGGTACCTCACCCGTCGTCTGGTCGACGTCTCCCAGGACGTCATCATCCGCGAGGAGGACTGCCAGACCGAGCGTGGCCTGGCCAAGACCATCGCGGTGCCGAACGCGAAGGGCAAGCTCGTTGTGCTCGACAACGTCGAGACCAGCGTCTACGCCCGTACGCTCGCGCAGACGATCACGGACGCGAACGGCAAGGAACTCCTGCCAGCCGGCGTCGATCTCGGTGACGTCAACATCAAGATGCTGGTCGACAACGGCATCACGGAGCTCCGGGTCCGCTCGGTCCTCACGTGTGATGCCGCTACCGGGACGTGCGCCGCGTGCTACGGCCGTTCGCTCGCCACCGGCAAGCTCGTGGATGTGGGCGAGGCCGTCGGCATCGTCGCGGCACAGTCCATCGGCGAGCCCGGCACCCAGNNGGTGGTGTGGCGGGCGACGACATCACCCAGGGTCTGCCCCGCGTCGTCGAGCTCTTCGAGGCCCGTACGCCCAAGGGCAAGGCGCCGATCGCCGAGGCTGCAGGTCGCATCCGGATCGACGAGACGGACCGTACCCGCAAGCTCATCCTGGTCCGCGATGACGGCGGTGAGGATCTCGCCTACCCGGTGCCGCGTCGTGCGCGGCTCGAGTGGGACGACATCAACCGCGTGCACCACGCCATCAAGGACGGCGACCATGTCGAGGTGGGCCAGCAGCTCACCGCCGGCACCGTCGATCCTCAGGACGTGCTGCGCGTGCGCGGAGTCCGTCGGGTGCAGGAGCACCTGGTCGAGGAGGTCCAGCAGGTCTACCGGACCCAGGGCGCCCCGATCCACGACAAGCACATCGAGATCATCATCCGGCAGATGCTCCGCCGGATCACGGTGATCGAGAGCGGCGACACCTCGATGCTGCCGGGCGAGCTCGTGGACCGTCAGTCGTACGAGACCGAGAACCGCGCGATCGTCACTGAAGGCGGCCAGCCGGCTCAGGGACGTCCCGTGCTCATGGGTATCACCAAGGCGTCGCTCGCGACCGAGTCGTGGCTCTCGGCGGCGTCCTTCCAGGAGACCACCAAGGTGCTCACCGATGCGGCGATCCACGCCAAGTCGGACTCCCTGCGTGGCCTCAAGGAGAACGTCATCCTCGGCAAGCTCATCCCGGCGGGTACCGGTCTCGACCGCTACCGCAACATCCGGGTCGAGCCGACCGCGGAGGCGCGCGCCAAGGCGTACGCCATCACGTACGACCCGTTCGACTACGACTTCGGCAACGGGTCGGGCGCGGTCGTCCCGCTGGACGACTACGACCTCGGGATGCGCTGAGATCGATCACTGCGACGGCTCCCGGGCTCTCCGCCCGGGGGCCGTCGGCATGAAGGGCGAATGAGCATGGACCACGGGAACCACCCGCTGCATCCTTGTTTTGACCCTGCACGCTCCACCGACTAGCCTTTCACGTTGGGTCCGGTGTGTCCGGACTCGTGTGTGTGCCTCTGCGCCCTTCTCAGGTGAGCATGGCTGCACGAACCGTGACGGCGAACTCGTTGTCACAAGCACCGACTCGGTCGCAGTCTCCTGGCTAGGGAGCGCTCCGGTGGTGCGCCAGGCTTCCCGAGGCCCCCGGGCCTCGGACCACCACAAGCTGGGGAGATCCTCCAGCGACACGGAAAAGAGATACATCCAGGTGCCTACGATCCAGCAGCTGGTCCGCAAGGGCCGGACCGACAAGGTCAGCAAGACGAAGACCCCTGCGCTCAAGGGTTCGCCGCAGCGTCGTGGAGTGTGCACGCGTGTGTACACGACGACACCGAAGAAGCCGAACTCCGCGCTCCGNNTACATCCCCGGTGTCGGCCACAACCTGCAGGAGCACTCGATGGTGCTCGTGCGCGGCGGCCGAGTGAAGGACCTCCCGGGTGTTCGCTACAAGATCATCCGCGGCGCTCTCGACACCCAGGCCGTGAAGAACCGTAAGCAGGCTCGCAGCCTCTACGGCGCCAAGAAGGAGAAGTAATGCCTCGCAAGGGTCCCGCGCCGAAGCGCCCCGTGATGGTCGACCCCGTGTACGGGTCGCCGCTGGTTTCGCAGCTCGTGAGCAAGATTCTGCTCGACGGCAAGAAGACCATCGCCCAGAGCATCGTCTACACCGCTCTCGAGGGAACTCGTGAGAAGACCGGTGGCACCGATCCCGTACAGACCTTGAAGCGCGCACTGGACAACGTCCGGCCGAGCATCGAGGTCAAGAGCCGCCGCGTCGGTGGTGCGACCTACCAGGTCCCCATCGAGGTCAAGCCGGCCCGCGCCAACACGCTGGCCATGCGCTGGCTCGTCAGCTTCTCACGCGCCCGTCGCGAGAAGACGATGGCCGAGCGTCTGCGCAACGAGATCCTCGACGCGGCCAACGGCCTCGGCGCAGCGGTCAAGAGGCGCGAGGACACGCACAAGATGGCCGAGGCCAACCGGGCCTTCGCTCACTATCGCTGGTGATCACCGGGCGCCCTCGGTATCGGCAACGCTGCCGGTCCGAGGGCGCATCCATGCCCACCAAAAGCCAATGCAACAGGAAATGAAAAGGTAGACGCTCGTGGCACATGAGAAGACCATCGACCTCAGCAAGGTCCGCAACATCGGGATCATGGCTCACATCGACGCGGGCAAGACGAC
>PMBM01000225.1:0-2275 GCA_003153855.1 Propionibacteriaceae bacterium | reverse complement strand
CGCTGCGCGTCCTCGACGGCGCCGTCTGCGTGTTCGACGGTGTCGCGGGTGTCGAGCCCCAGTCGATGACCGTCTGGCGTCAGGCGAACAAGTACCACGTACCGCGCATCTGCTTCGTCAACAAGCTGGACCGTACGGGCGCGTCGTTCGACTTCTGCGTGAAGACCATCCGTGAGCGTCTCAACGCCAACCCGCTGGTCGTCCAGCTCCCGATCGGCGCCGAGTCCCACTTCATCGGCGTCGTCGACCTTGTCGGCATGCGGGCGCTGACCTGGCACGGCGAGACGACGATCGGCGAGGACTACACCGTCGAGGAGATCCCGGCCGACCTGCTCGAGAAGTCCGTTGCGGCCCGCGAGGCGCTCCTGGTAGCGCTCGCCGACGCGGACGACGAGTTCGCCGAGCTGTGGCTCGAGAAGGGTGACACGGGCGAAGACGTCACCGAGTCCGAGATCAAGCACGCCATCCGTCGCGCTGTGCTCGCCGGCACCGGCAACGCTGTCCTCTGCGGCTCCGCTTACAAGAACAAGGGCGTCCAGCCCCTGCTCGACGCGGTCATCGACTACCTGCCGACCCCCCTCGACGTCCCCGCGATCGACGGCTTCAAGCCGGGCGACGAGTCGGTCAAGCTCGAGCGGCACCCGAACACCGAGGACCCGATGTCGGCGCTCGCGTTCAAGATCGCGGCCGACCCGCACCTGGGTCGCCTGATCTTCATCCGCGTCTACTCCGGCGTGCTCACCTCCGGCTCACAGGTCCTCAACGCGACCAAGGGCAAGAAGGAGCGGATCGGCAAGATCTACNNTACCAGATGCACGCGAACAAGCGTGAAGAGGTGGACTCGATGGGTGCCGGCATGATCTGCGCGGTCATGGGCCTCAAGGAGACGGGCACGGGCGAGACGCTCTGCGACCCGGCTCACCCGATCGTGCTGGAGTCGATGGAGTTCCCGAACCCTGTCATCGAGCAGGCCGTGGAGCCCAAGACCAAGTCCGACCAGGAGAAGCTGGGCATCGCGATCCAGCGGCTCGCCGAAGAGGACCCGACCTTCCGCGTCCACNNGCATGGGCGAGCTTCACCTCGAGGTGATGATCGACCGCATGCGCCGGGAGTTCAAGGTCGAGGCGAACATCGGCAAGCCCCAGGTGGCGTACCGCGAGACGCTGCGCCGCAAGGTGGAGAAGTCCGAGTACACGCACAAGAAGCAGTCCGGTGGATCTGGCCAGTACGCCAAGATCATCATCCAGGTCGAGCCGCTGACCGCGGGGTCGGGCTACGAGTTCGTCAACGCCGTCACCGGTGGCCGCATCCCCAAGGAGTACATCCCGGCGGTGGATGCGGGCGTCAAGGACGCTATGCAGTTTGGCGTGCTGGCCGGCTACCCCGTCGAGAACGTACGAGTGACACTGCT
Source organism: Propionibacteriaceae bacterium (assembly GCA_003153855.1). Lineage (GTDB taxonomy): Bacteria > Actinomycetota > Actinomycetes > Propionibacteriales > Propionibacteriaceae > Fen-668. The sequence continues at coordinate 864 of PMBM01000225.1, read as the reverse complement.
CGACGGTGCCTACCACGACGTCGACTCCTCCGAGCTCGCGTTCAAGATCGCAGGGTCGATGGGCTTCAAGGAGGCCGCCCGCAGGGCGGACCCGGCCATCCTGGAGCCGATGATGGCCGTCGAGGTCACCACGCCCGGCGACTACCTGGGTACGGTCATCGGCGACATCAACTCGCGCCGCGGCCACGTCCAGGGCACCGAGGAGCAGCACGGCAACCAGGTCGTACGCGCCCTGGTCCCGCTGTCGGAGATGTTCGGCTACGTCGGCGACCTGCGCAGCAAGACGTCCGGGCAGGCGTCGTACTCCATGGAGTTCGACTCGTACGCCGAGACGCCCAAGAGTGTGTCCGAGGAGATCGTCGCGAAGTCCCGCGGCGGCCTCTGACAGACAGGCCGTTCACCGGATAGGGTGAGCGGCCACCCGGACGGGGAAGCGGGTTTGACTCGTTGACCTGGCTCGGGAAGACTTGTCCGGTCCCCTTGCGTGGGGGTCAGACCTCAACATGCGTTCCGCGAGCTTGCGGGACAGAAGAAAGCGCGCCTCGCGACCAGCGTGGCGACATCCGGAATAGGAGCCCAAGTGGCAAAGGCTAAGTTCGAGCGGACCAAGCCGCACTGCAACGTCGGCACCATCGGACATATCGACCACGGCAAGACCACGCTCACCGCGGCGATTACGAAGGTGCTCCACGACAAGTACCCCACCCTCAACGCCGTCTCGGCCTTCGACCAGATCGACAAGGCTCCCGAGGAGCGTCAGCGCGGCATCACGATCGCGATCGCGCACGTCGAGTACCAGACGGAGAAGCGTCACTACGCTCACGTCGACTGCCCCGGCCACGCGGACTACGTGAAGAACATGAT
>PMBM01000164.1:6367-9011 GCA_003153855.1 Propionibacteriaceae bacterium | reverse complement strand
GCCGAACGGCCCATCTTGGCGCCGCCGCCAGGACGGAGCTCGACGGCGTGAACCGTCGTGCCGACCGGGACGTTCTTCAGCGGGAGGTTGTTGCCCGGACGGATGTCCGCAGCCTCGCCGGCCTCGACGGTCGCGCCCTGAGCCAGGCCCTGGGGAGCGATGATGTAGCGCTTCTCGCCGTCCGCGTAATGGAGCAGCGCGATGCGGGCGGTGCGNNCGGTTCGGGTCGTACTCGATGTGAGCGACCTTGGCCGGCACGCCGTCCTTGTCGTACCGCTTGAAGTCCACGAGACGGTAGGCCTGCTTGTGGCCGCCGCCGATGTGGCGCGTCGTGATGCGGCCCTGTGCGTTGCGACCGCCGGTCTTCGGCTTCGGGGACACCAGGGACTTCTCGGGCGACGTACGCGTCACCTCGACGAAGTCCGCAACGCTCGAGCCACGACGACCCGGTGTCGTCGGCTTGTACTTACGAATACCCATGACTTGTGTTCGTCCTTACTCGTCAGGCCTGAGCGAACAGGTCGATGCGGTCGCCGTCGGCAACGGTCACGATGGCGCGCTTCGTGTTGGGCCGACGGCCCGTCCCGTAACGCGTCCGGCGCTTCTTGCCCGCACGGTTGATCGTGTTGACGCCCGTGACGGAGACCTTGAACACCTTCTCGACCGCGATCTTGATCTCGGTCTTGTTCGCCGACGGATCGACGAGGAACGTGTACTTGTTCTGGTCGAGCAGGGCGTAGCTCTTCTCGCTGACGACCGGCGCGAGCAGCACGTCGTGGTAGTCGCGGATCTTGAGTGCGTCGCTCACTTGTCTGCCTCCTCGTCGGTGGCCTTGGCGGCCTTCTTCGCCTTCGGCTCAGCCTTCGCCTCGGGCTCGGCCTTCTCGGCCTTCGGCTCAGCCTTCGCCTTCTCGGCCTTGGGCTCAGCGGCGACCTTCTCGGCCTTCGCCGGCTTCTCGGCCTTCTCGACCTTGGCAGCCTTCGCGGGCTTCTCAGCCTTGGCCGGCTTCTCCTCGACCGCGTCCACCTCGGCGACAGCCGCGGCCTCGGTGGAGGTGGCGACGGCCTTGGCGGACTTGCCGCTCTTCGAACCGGCGATGAAAGCCTCGAGAGCCTTGCTGGTGAAGACCACCGACTCGTTGACGATCACGTCGTACACGTTGAGCTGGTCGACGGCGATCGCGTGGACGCCGGCGAGGTTGCGCAGGCTGAGCCAGGCGACATCCTCATCGCGGTGCAGCACGACGATCGCGGAACGGTAGTCACCGATCGCTGCGAGCGCGGCGAGCGCGGCCTTCGTCGACGGGAGCTCGCCCGGAACGAGGGTCTCGAGCACATAGAGCTTGCCGTCGCGCACCCTGTCCGAGAGCACTCCGCGCAGGGCGGCGGCGATCATCTTCTTGGGTGTGCGCTGGGCGTACGAACGCGGGTGCGGTCCGTGGACGACACCGCCGCCTACCCACTGCGGGGCGCGACGCGAACCCTGACGTGCGCGGCCGGTGCCCTTCTGGCGCCACGGCTTGATGCCACCGCCGCGGACGTCGCCGCGGGTCTTGGTGGAGTGCGTCCCCTGGCGGGCCGCAGCCTGCTGGGCGACGACCACCTGGTGGATCAGCGGCACGTTGGTCTGTACGTCGAACAGGTGAGCGGGGAGCTCGGTCGACGTCTTGGTGTCGGCGCCGATGACGTCGACCTTCACGGTCTCGCTCATGCGATGCCACCCTTCTTAGCGGCGGAACGGATGACGACGAGCGCGCCCTTGGGGCCCGGGATGGCGCCCTTCACAAGGATCAGGCCACGCTCGGCATCGATCGCGTGCACGGTCAGGTTCTGGATCGTCTTCTTCTCGACGCCCATGCGGCCGGCCATCTTGACGCCGGGGAACACGCGGGACGGCGTCGACGACTGGCCGATCGAGCCGGGGCCGCGGTGCTTGCGGTGCACACCGTGGGAGGCGCCCAGGCCATGGAAGCCGTGACGCTTCATGACACCGGCGGTGCCCTTGCCCTTGGTCACGCCCGTGACGTCGACGATGTCGGCGACGGCGAAGACCTCGGTGGTGAGCTCCTGGCCGAGCGTGTACTCGCTGGCGTTGCTCGTGCGGAGCTCGAGCAGGTGGCGACGCGGCGTCACACCTGCCTTCTCGAAGTGACCGGAGTCCGGCTTGTTGACCGAGGTCGCCTTCACGGCGCCGAAGCCGAGCTGTACGGCGGAGTAGCCGTCCTGCTCAGGCGTACGGACCTGCGTGACCACGCAAGGACCGGCCTGGATCACTGTCACGGGGACGACGCGGTTGTTCTCGTCCCATACCTGGGTCATGCCGAGCTTGGTGCCCAGCAGCCCCTTCACATTGCGTTCGTGCGTCATCGTCAGTTGCCTCACGGGAGCTTGATCTCGATGTCGACACCCGCCGGAAGGTCGAGTCGCATGAGCGAGTCGACGGTCTTCGGCGTGGGGTCGAGGATGTCGATCAGCCGCTTGTGCGTACGCATCTCGAAGTGCTCGCGGCTGTCCTTGTACTTGTGGGGCGAACGGATCACGCAGTACACGTTCTTCTCGGTCGGCAGCGGCACGGGGCCGGCGACCTTTGCGCCCGTCCGGGTCACGGTGTCCACGATTTTGCGCGCCGAGGAGTCGATGACCTC
>PMBM01000164.1:0-6344 GCA_003153855.1 Propionibacteriaceae bacterium | reverse complement strand
ACCCACGCGGTCGGGTGTGTCGCGCCTTCAAGACCGCACTCGTCCCCTGCTTGATCGCAGTGACCGATGTCCGGCGAAGACCGGCACCCTCGTGGATAGTCTCCTGGAGCGGTGCATCAGCGTTCATTCAGACCGCATGACGCACCCCGGCGACCCGTCGGGGCAACCCCGCAATCCTGACACGACTGGCCATCAGTGGCAAATCCGTCGAGAGGGCCCCACCGAGTCTCCGCTTCTGGTTCCATCAGCAGCATGGACCCCGAACTGAGTGCGGTGCGGGACTTCCTGGCGTCCCACGCCCCGTACGGAGCACTGGAGCCGCCAGCGATGTCGTCGCTTCTCGCGACGATGGGAGAAGTCTACGTCCGCCGCGGCACCGAAGTGATCGGTCTGGGAGCGAGCAACGACACCGCGTACGTCGTCCGTTCAGGCGCCGTCGAGATCCGCGACACCTCCGACGACCTCGTCGAACGTGCCGAGGAGTCGACGACGTTCGGGGTCTCGTCGGTACGCAACCAGGCGCCCTCCGCGTTCCGCATGGTCGCCATCGAGGACAGCCTCCTGCTCACGATTCCCGGCGACGTCTTCCGTGGCCTCCTGGCCCGGCCGGAGATGGCGCGGTTCTTCGCCATCCAGTCGAGCGCCAGGCTCCGGGCCGCCGTCACGGCCACCAAGGTCTCCGAGTCGCACCAGGCGATCTTCGGGGTTGTCGTCCGGGACCTGCTCGGCCGACCGCCCGTCACCGCCCACCCGGGAACCCCCATCCGCGAGGTCGCACGGGTGATGACATCGAACAACGTCTCCGCCGTCCTCATCACGCAGGCTGAGCGCCTGGTCGGGATCGTCACCGACCGTGACCTGCGGCGGCGCGTGGTCGCGGAGGGCCTGGACGTGGACACGCCCGTGTCGGGCATCATGACCCGCGACCCCATCACGGTCGGCCCCGAAAGCGCGGCGTTCACCGTGCTCCTGGAGATGACTGACCGCGGCGTGCACCACCTGCCCGTCACCGACCCCGCGGGTGCGCCGCTCGGGCTGATCTCGGCCGGCGACCTCCTGCGGCTCGGGCAGGCCAGTCCCGTACAGCTCGCTGCCGACATCGCCCGGCAGGGAGGCGTCGATGGGGTCGTCGCGGTCGCCTCGCGACTGCCACGGCTCGTGGAGCAGCTGGTCACCAGCGACGTGAGCGCCGACGACATCGGCCGCGCGACCTCGGCTGTCGCCGACGCGGCCATCCGGCGCCTCGTCGCGCTGGCGGAGGTCGACCTCGGACCCGCCCCGGCCCCGTACTGCGTTGTCGCCATGGGGTCGCTGGGCCGGCTGGAGGCGGGTCTGGGCGCCGACCAGGACACGGCGATCATCGTCGACGACTCGGGCTCGGCGACGGACCCGTGGTACGCGGACCTGGCGACGGCACTCACGGACGGGATGGAGCGCATCGGGTTCCCCCGCTGCCCAGGCGACGTCATGGCCACCAACCCCCGCTGGCGTCAGACCACCTCGGGATGGCGCCAGACCTTCCGGGCCTGGATGAACGAGCCCGAGCCGACCCCCATCATGGAGGCGCAGATCTTCTTCGACATGCGCCCGATCACGGGGGACGTGGCCCTGTACGCGTCGCTGTCCGCCGACATCCTCGCCATCGCTCCGCGGAGCACGCGCTTCCTCGCCCACCTCGCGGCCTCCGCCGTACAGCGCACTCCCCCGATCGGGTTCTTCCGCAACCTCGTGCTGGAGCGCGACGGCGAGCACCGGAACTCGCTCGACCTCAAGCACGGTGGCATCGCCGCGGTCGTACAGCTCGCACGCCTCTACTGCCTCACCCACGGGCTCGCGCCGGTCAACACCCAGACCAGGCTCACGGCCGCACGCAACGCCGGCGCCATCAGCGCGGAGTCCTCCGAGAACCTCGCGGACGCGTACGAGTTCATCTGCTACCAGCGCGTACGCCACCAGGGTCGGCAGATCCGCGAGGGTGTCACCCCGGACAACTACGTCGACCCCGACGAGCTGAGCGACCTCGACAAGAAGCACCTGCGGGACGCGTTCGCGGTCGTACGGACGATGCAGGGCGCCTTGTCGACGACCTACCAGCTGGGTGGGCTGGTGTGACGCCGACGTTCTCGTTCGGAAGGGACCGGCGACGACTCAAGGCGGCCGAGGCAGCGCCGCCAGGGCCGCTGCGCGACTACCTCAGCGCGCCGCGGCAGGACCCGCGGACCCCGCTTGCCGACGCTCGGCTGCTCGCGCTCGACTTCGAGACGACCACCCTCGACGCAGCCACGGGCTTCCCGCTGTCGGCCGGCTGGGTACCGGTGGACGGCACGGCGGTACGACTGGGTGGTGCCGGCTCCGTGGCGTTCCTGCCCCCGGCTGCGGGCGTCGGCGACTCGGCCGTGTTCCACGGCATCACCGACGACGCCGCCAGTGACGGGCTCCCCGAGTCCGATGCCGTCGCGCAGATCCTCACCGCCTTGATGGGCCGTGTCCTGCTCGCGCATCACGCGTCGATCGAGGCGACGTTCCTCGCCGCGGCGTGCCGTCGGCTCTGGGGAGTGACTGTCGAGTTCGCCTGCGTCGACACCCTCGAGATCGAGCACCGTCTCGTCACCCGCGGCGGGTCGGAGCCGACGCCAGGGTCGTTGCGGCTAGGAGCGGCGCGCGAGCGGTACGGGCTGCCTCCCTACGGCGCTCACGAGGCCCTCACGGACGCTCTCGCCTGCGCCGAGCTGTACGTGGCGCAGCTGACCGTCCTCGGCCCTCGGAACGCACTCAGGTCGGTCCTGTCCTGACGCCCCCTCAGAGCGAGGCGCGCAACGACCCCAGCCGGGCCAGCACGGAGTCCCTGCCCAGCAGCGCCATCGACTCGAACAGCGGTGGCGACACCTTTCGGCCGGTGATGGCCACGCGGAGCGCCGCGAAGGCGACCCGCGGCTTGAGTCCGAGACCTTCGACGAGTGCCGTACGCAGCGCCTCGTCGATCGCCTCGTGGGTGAACTCGTGCAAGGGCTCCAACGTGGCGATCGCGGCATCCAGCGCCCCCGGAGCGGCATCGGTGAGCTGCGCGCGGGCGTCGTCGTCGATGGTGAGCTCGGCATCCGGGGTCAGCGCGAACGCCAGCTGGTCGAGCGCGTCGGAGAGGAGCACCAGCCGCGGCTGCAGCATCTCGGCCGCCCCGAACACGATGGCCGCCTCGGCGACCGTCAGCGGTCGCTGGTGCTCCCGCACGAACGCCACCACGCGCTCCCCCAGCTCCGCCACCGAGAGGTTGCGGATGTACGTGCCGTTGAGCCAGTTCAGCTTGTCGAGGTCGAAGATCGGGCCGACGGTGTTGATCTTCTTCCAGTCGAAGCCCTCGATGAACTCCTCGAAGGTCGACACCTCGGACTCGTCGTCGGCCGGCGGGTACGCGAGCAGCTGGAGGAAGTTCCGCAGCGCCTCGGGGAGGTAGCCCTGCTCCACGAACCACAGCAGCCGCGCGGCGGGGTTCTTGCGCTTCGAGATCTTGGACCGGTCCGTGTTGCGCAGCAGCGGCATGTGCGCGAACGCGGGCGCGTCCCAGCCGAGCCAGCCGTACAGCAGGAGGTGCTTCGGCGTCGACGAGATCCACTCCTCGCCCCGGACGACGTGCGTGATGCCCATGAGGTGGTCGTCGACGACGACGGCCATGTGGTACGTGGGGAAGCCGTCGGTCTTCAGCAGCACCTGGTCGTCGGGCCTCGGCGCCGCAACGGTCCCCCGGATGAGGTCGTCGAACACCAGCGGTACGTCGTCGGGCACGAGCATCCGCACCACCGGCGTCTCCTGGAAGCCCGGCAGCTGCGCGCGCTCCTCGTACGTCTTGCCCAGGCACAGACGGTCGTAGCCCGTGACGGACGCCTTCGTCCGCTCCTGCTCCTTGCGCACCTCGGACAGCCTCTCCGGTGTGCACCAGCAGTAGTAGGCGTGGCCGTCCGCGACCAGCTGGTCCACGTACGGGCGGTAGGTGTCGAGCCGCTCGCTCTGGCGGTACGGGGCGTACGGGCCGCCGACATCAGGACCCTCGTCCCACGGCAGCCCGAGCCACCGCAGCGTCTCGGTGATCTGCCGCTCGGAGTCCGCCTGGTACCGGGCGCGGTCGGTGTCCTCGATCCGCAGCACGAAGGCGCCGCCGGTCTTCCGGGCGTACGCGAGGTTGAACAGCGACATGTACGCGGTGCCGACGTGGGGGTCGCCGGTCGGGGACGGGGCGACGCGCAAGCGTGCCGGGGGGAGATCTGAGGTCACGGCCGAGGAGCCTACCGGTGCTCGACGCAAGGCCGGTTCCCCGAGGAGCTGGCGGCCGCACCCGAACCGATCAGCCCAGCGCGAGGAGAACGAGCGCGAGGGTCGGGTGAGCCCGCTGGGAGCGGAGCTGCAGCGACGACGACCCGGGACTCATCCAGCGCCACAGCGCCGGGTGCGCCGGAGGCCGGGACGGGCATCGGGCGACATCGCCGGCTGCGCTAGTTTTCCCCCTATGACTGAGCCCGTTGCCGCGACCGACTTCATCCGTGACACCGTGACGCGCGACAACGAGCAGGGGACGTACGGCGGTCGGGTGCAGACGCGGTTCCCACCGGAGCCCAATGGCTACCTCCACATCGGCCACGCGAAGGCCATCACGGTCGACTTCGGCATCGCCCAGGACTTCGGCGGGCTGTGCAACCTGCGTCTCGACGACACCAACCCGGACACCGAGGACGTCGAGTACGTCGACGCGATCGTCTCGGACATCGAGTGGCTCGGGTACGAGCCGGCTTCCGTGCTGCACGCGTCCGACTACTTCCCGACCCTGTACGAATGGGCCGAGCACCTCGTGACGACCGGTTTCGCCTACGTGGACGACTCTGACGTCGAGACCATCTCGGCGCAGCGCGGTGGGTACGGCAAGCCTGGCATCGAGTCCCCCTACCGCAACAGGACCGCCGAGGAGAACCTCGACCTGTTCCGCCGGATGCGGGCGGGCGAGTTCGCCGAGGGCTCGAAGGTGCTCCGCGCGAAGGTCGACATGCAGCACGAGAACATGCAGATGCGCGACCCGGTGATGTACAGGATCCGCTTCAGCCACCACCACAACACCGGTGACGAGTGGTGCATCTACCCCACGTACGACTGGGCGCACGGGCAGTCCGACGCGATCGAGGGCGTGACGCACTCGATCTGCACGCTCGAGTTCGACGCGCACCGGGCTCTGTACGACTGGTACCTCGAGCACTGCCCGCTGCCCGGTGACCAGCCGAAGCAGATCGAGTTCGCGCGTCTCGAGTTCACCCATACGGTGACCTCGAAGCGGAAGCTCATGAAGCTCGTCACCGACGGTGTCGTCACCGGCTGGGACGACCCTCGGATGCCCACGTTGCAGGGCCTACGGCGACGCGGCTACCCCGCGCCCGCGATCCGCGACTTCTGCCGCGACATCGGCACGACGAAGACGAACAGCCGGCAGTCGATCGAGGCGCTCGAGTCGTACGTACGGCGCGAGCTGAACCGTACGTCCCAGCGCCGCATGGCCGTCCTGAACCCGCTGAAGCTCGTCATCACCAACTGGCCCGCCGACGAGCACGGCGAGCCGGTGGTCGACCACTTCGACATCGTCAACAACCCCGAGAGCGAGGCCGACGGCACCCGCTCGGTGGCGTTCTCGGGCGAGCTGTGGATCGAGGCGGAGGACTTCGCCGAGGTGCCGCCGCCGAAGTTCTTCCGTCTGAGCCCCGGCAAGGAGGTACGACTCCGCGGCGCCTACCTCGTCACAGCCACCGGCGTCGTCAAGGACGACGCCGGTGAGATCGTGGCGGTCGAGGCCACGTACGACCCGGCGTCCAAGGGGGGCAACGCGCCCGATGGCCGCAAGGTGAAGTCGACGATGCACTGGGTCTCGGCCTCGCACGCGAAGGAGGCGAGCGTGGCCCTGTACGAGCGGCTGTTCGCGGCACCGTACCCGGGCGAGCGCACCGGCGATCCGCTGGACGACCTCAACCCCGACTCGCTGCGGCTGGTCACGGGGGCGAAGGTCGAGGCCGCTCTGACGGACACCGCACCCGGCGAGGTCGTCCAGTTCGAGCGTCTCGGCTACTTCGCCCACGACTGGGCAACACCATTGCTCTTCCACCGCACCGTCGGCCTGCGGGACGAGTGGGCGGCGGTCCAGAAGCGCCAGAGCTAGCGACCACCAGCCACGTCGACGATCGTGCCGGTGACGTACGAGGCGGCGTCGGACAGCAGCCACAGGATCGTCTCGGCGACCTCCTCGGCCCGGCCAGGTCGCTTCATGGGCAACCCCGACGCCAGCCTGGCGGCCCTGCCGGGATCCCCGCCGCTGGCGT
>PMBM01000060.1 GCA_003153855.1 Propionibacteriaceae bacterium | reverse complement strand
CCTGCCGGGATCCCCGCCGCTGGCGTGGATCTCGGTGTCGATGATGCCGGGACGTACGGCGTTGACCCTGATGCCCTCGATCGCGACCTCGAGGGCCAGGCCGTGCGTGAACGTGTCGATGGCGCCCTTGGACGCCGCGTAGTCGAGGTACTCCCCCGGCGACCCGAGCCTCGATGCGGCGCTCGACACGTTGACGATCGCCCCGCCTGTACCGCCGAGACGCGTCGACATGCGGCGTACGGCCTCGCGCGACGGCAGGAACGTACCGACGACGTTCGTCCGGAGGATGCGCAGCAGCCGTTCCTCGTCGAGGTCCTCCAGCCGGCCCTGGGTCTCGAGGGTGCCCGCGTTGTTGACCAGCGCCGTGACCGTACCCAGCCTCGCGTCGACAGCCTCGAAGAGCCTCTTCACCTCGTCGGAGTGCCCGACGTCGGCCCGTACGACGATGGCCTCGCCGCCGCCCTGGGTGATCTCGTCGGCGACCTTCGTGGCGGAGGCCTCGTCCCGCACGTAGTTCACGCACACCTTGTAGCCCCGCCGGGCACCGAGGAGTGCCGTCGCGGCGCCGATGCCTCGGCCCGCTCCCGTCACGACCAGCACGTCGTCCACAGGTGTCACTCCGTGAAGACGACCGTGATGTTGTCGCCGTCGATCGTGCCGACCGCGTCGGTCACCGAGGTGGTGCCCGAGTAGGTGTAGCCGGCCGTGTCGGCAGCCGTGACCTTGATGGACACGTAGCTCGACAGGGTGATCTTCTTCGGGTCGTCGTACGAGACCCGTGGCGTGCCGTCGGAGAACGGCGCCGTGCTGCCGTCGACGGTGCGCTTCATGGATCCGGGGGCCAGGGTCGCGCCGTCGGAGAGCGGAGTGTTCATGCCGCAGTCCTTGGGGTTCACGTCCTGCACGGCCAGGCACTGCGTCAGCCAGGCCTGTGCCTTGCTGATCATCAGCTTCTTGCCCGCGTCGGTCAGCGCAGGCTCGCTCGACGAGAGGGCTGCGATGTACTCGTCGGGTGCGTTCACCGTGAACGTCGACTGGTCGAAGCCGAGCAACGTTGTTCCCGTCGCGAGCTGGTAGACGCCGGGGAACATGACGAGCTTCGTCGCCGGCGCGGCCGTGCCGTTGATGGTGACGCCGAGTGTCCCCCAGTAGCTGGGACGGTCCACGCTCGTCACGACCGAGTTGAGCTTCCAGATCTTCGCGACCTTGGTGAGCTGGTAGTTCCCCTGCACCACGGTCGAGCCCAGCTTGTAGCTCGCTGAGAGGTACGCCGACGTGCCGACGTCCTTGTTCGCGTCCACCTGGATCTCCGTGATGGGGCTCTTGGCCACGGTGGCCTTGAGGAAGTCGGTGGTCAGCAGAGGCGAGTCCTCCGGGGCGTTCATCGCGTACAGCTTCGCCTTGTCGGCGTTCCCGGCAGCGAGAGCGTCCAGGTAGCCCTGGAGGGCAGCCACCGAGGTGGTCGCCTTGTCGGGCTCCGTGCTCACGGGAGCGGACCGGTTGATCAGGAAGTAGGTAGCCGCAGCGCCGGCGACCAGCACGAGCACGACGGCCCCGGCGACAACCCCGACGAGGGCTCCCTTGCCCTTCTTCTTGGGCTTCGGACGGGGCGGCGGGTTAGCCGGGATGGCGTACTGCTGTCCCGGAGCGCCCGCGTACGGGTAGCCCGGTCCAGGTTGTCCGGCGCCGGGTGGAGGACCGTACGGAGAAGCTCCGTACGGCGTCGGGTACGACGGGGAGACGACGGGGCCCTGCGGGCCCTGGGCGGGACCCTGAGGCCCTTGGTACCCGTACCCGGGCCCGGCCGGCTGGCCGAAGCTCGGCGCGGACGGACCGCTCGGCCCGGACTGCGGCTGCTGGGGCAGATCGGGACGCGGGTTGACGGGATTCTGACCCATGGAAGAGGACCTCCTGACGACTGCGCAAAGCCTAACCACGACAGGGTCCGGCGTGAGGCACGCAGATCGCCCCGGACGCGGCTGAGGCCGGAATCGTGATGTTGCTCACGATCCCGGCCTCAGCTGTGACGAGGGGTTGCTCAGCCCTTGAGGGTGTCCGCGAGGAACGCGTAGCTGTCGGCGATCCCCTCGAAGATGTCGCCTGAGTACTTGTCGAACTCGACGACGGCGTACTCGATGCCGCTGCCGGCCTTGAGCGACTCCACCAGCGGAACGTCGCCGCGACCCGCGGGAGTCTGGTCGTCGGGAAGCTGCGCCGCCGTGATCCCTGGACGGATGGGACCGTCCTTGACATGTACGGCGATGACGCGGTCACCGAGGCGTCGCAGCAGAGCAGGTGCGTCCTGGCCACCGGCGGTCGCCCAGTACAGGTCGAGCTCCAGTACCACGGCCGGGTCGAGAAGGTCGGCGAAGACCTCGTACGCCGTCTTCCCGTCGATCGTGGACGTGAACTCGTGGTCGTGGTTGTGGTAGCCGACGCGGAGCCCGTACTCGGCGGCCTTGGCAGCAGCCTCGTTGAGGACCTTGGCGCTGTGCTCGACGCTCGCCAGGTCCCCCCAGCGTGCCGGCGGGACGTACGGGTCGATCACGACATCGACGCCGAGCGCCTTCGCGGCGGCGAAGACCTCGTCCGCGGGCGGCGTGTCGAGAAGGCCGTCAGGCGTGGCTGTGCCCGCCTCGACCAGGATCGCGTGCGCCGTGGGCGAGACGAGACCGTACTTGTCGAACGAGGCCTTCAGGGCATCGACGCGACGGACGAAGTCGAACGCCTCGACGCATCTGAAGCCGATCGCTGCGAGCTTGCCGAGCGTTCCGTCGAGGTCCGCCTCGGACGGTCCGTACACCGAGTACAGCTGAACCGAGATCTGAGGTGTGGTCATGGGCGATGGATCTCCTTTGTCTGAGGACGTGGCATCTTGAGCCTCCACCCGGATGTCTCGACGACTGTGCGGACGCAACACGGTCCGCGCGGTTCAGGAACATCGAGGTGATGACCCCACACTATGTCGTCGTCAAGGCACCCGAGGCAGCACACCGCGGAAATGTTGCCAGTCCCACGGGATTCAGCGACGTGATCCGGAACAGCACGAGGCCCCCCACCCGAAGGTGAGGGGCCCCGCTGGGTGCTGCGTCAGATCACTTGAGGATCTTGGTCACGCGGCCGGCGCCGACCGTACGGCCACCCTCGCGGATGGCGAACTTCAGTCCGTCCTCCATGGCGATGGGCTTCTCGAGGTGGACGACCATGTCGGTGTTGTCACCAGGCATGACCATGTCCTTGCCCTCGGGGAGCTCGACCTTGCCGGTGACGTCAGTCGTCCGGAAGTAGAACTGAGGAGAGTAGTTCGAGAAGAACGGCTTGTGACGGCCACCCTCCTCCTTGGTCAGGACGTAGACGTTGCCCTCGAAGTCCGTGTGGGGAGTGGTGGTGCCCGGCTTGATGACGACCATGCCGCGCTCCACATCCTCCTTCTTGGTGCCACGGAGCAGGAGGCCGACGTTCTCGCCCGCACGACCCTCGTCGAGGATCTTGCGGAA
>PMBM01000090.1 GCA_003153855.1 Propionibacteriaceae bacterium | reverse complement strand
GCAGGCTCATGGGTGCGAGCGCCAGGGTGATCCACAAGGTCTTCCAGGGCGGCATCGTGAAGCTCACCGCCGCTCAGGCGCAGTCGTTGGCCGCGAACCCCGACGTGAAGTCGGTCCACAAGGACGCCGTCGTCAAGGCCACCGGCACGGAGACGAACGCGCCGTGGGATCTCGACATCCTCGACAGCCCGACGGCGACCCTCGACACCAACTACACCGCTCCGAACAACGGGTCCGGCGTGACCGTGTACGTGGTCGACTCGGGCATCATGCGTGCTCACCCCGAGTTCTCTGGCGTGACCATCACGGCCGGCATCAACTTCGTAGCCAACGTCGACACGTCCACGTCGTGCGGAAAGGGCAAGACTGCGGACCCCACAGTGAACCCAGCGAACACGAACGACGAGGCCGGCCATGGGGGTGAAGTCTCCAGCCTCATCGCCGGAGCCACCCTGGGAGCTTCGAAGGGCGTCACCATCGTCCCCGTGAGGGTGCTCAACTGCGACGGCGAAGGAAGTGAGTCAGCCATCATCAGCGCCGCGGAATGGATCGCATCGACTCGGACTTCCGGGGCCCCGGCGGTAGCGAACCTCAGCTTCGGGGTCGCGACCGCCGACCTCAACGGGGACACTTCCCTGGATACGGCTATCCAGGGCCTGATCGATTCCGGCGTCAGCGTTGTCGCTGCGGCAGGGAATGGCGTTTACGACGCCAAGACCAAAACCAACGTGGGCGTGGACGCGTGCCTTTACACTCCTGCCTCCTTACCTGATGCGATCACCGTCGCCTCAGTGAACCGGATGCATGCGCAGTCTCCTTTCTCAAACTGGGGGACCTGCGTCGACCTGTACGCGCCAGGCGAACTCGTCTACATAGCGAGCATCGCGACCCCCCACATCCCGATGACGGGGTCCGGCACCTCCTTCTCCGCCCCGCTGGTCACGGCGGCAGCCGCCCAAGTGCTGCATGACCACCCCACCTGGACTCCTGCCCAGGTGGCGGCGGATGTCACCTCCCGATCGACCCCCGACATCATCGGCGGCGCTTCGACGGCGAACCATTTGCTCAACGTCACCGCGAAGTTCGCCGGTACAGATCCGACGATCACCGGTGCCCTCTACGCGGGCGAGACCGCCGAGGCGACCCTGAACTGGACGCCGACACCCACGACCGTGACGTACCAGTGGTACCGCGACGGCGCCGTGATCCCGGGCGCCACGACCGCGACGTACGACACGACACTGGCCGACGTCGACGTGCCCATCACGGTGACCGCGACGGGAACATCGTCCGGTTATCTGCCCGTCACCGGGACGAGCGCTCCCTTCACGCCTGCGCTGGGCCTCGTGATGGCTGCCGGGACGCCGACGGTCACCGGCCAGCCGGCCGTGAGCTACACGCTCACAGCGGACCCGGGCACCTGGGACCCGAGCGATGTGACTCTGACCTACCAGTGGCGCCGAGAGGGTGTGGACATCGCGGGCGCGACCGCGAGCACGTACGCGCCGGTCGCCGCCGACGTCGGCCAGACGCTCACGGTCCAGGTGAAGGGTGTGAAGGACGGGTATGCCTACGAGAAGGGCGAGTCCGCGCCCACGGACGTGATCCAGAGCGCGACCTCGGTGCTCGCGTACACGCCGTTCGTCAAGGCCTCGATCCAGGACTTCCTGTCACGGCCCGCGACGGACGACGAGGTCACGTCGTACGCGGACCAGCTGTCGTCGGGGGCCCTGACGACCAACGGCTACCTCACGACGCTGGCGAACTCGGACGAGTGGCTGAGCGCGATCGTCACCAAGATGTACCAGGACACGTTGGGCCGCGATCCCGACCCGGCGGGCCTGACGACCTGGGTGTCGTGGCTGAGGTCGGGCCGGTTCACGGTCGCGCAGGTCGCGAGCCTGTTCTATGCATCGGACGAGTACTACACCTACCACGCGGGCAACTCGGCCACCTCGTGGGTGACGTTGCTGTACGAGAAGATGCTCAACCGGGAACCGGACCCTGCAGGTCTGGCGGGCTGGGTCACGTACACGAACAACCCGAAGTACGGGAGGAGCTGGGTCGCGTACCAGTTCTTCCAGTCGCAGGAGTCGCGGATGCTCAGGGTCGAGCACCTGTACCAGGCACTGCTGTACCGCGAGCCGGATCCGACCGGCTGGCCGTTCTGGACCCAGACCGTCCTCACCATGGGCGACCTCACGCTCGCCATCACGCTCGCGAGCAGCCAGGAGTACTGGGAGCGCGCGCACGTCCGGTTCTGACCGACTCACGATCCAAGGAGTACAGATGGACTGGCCCGCGGCCGTCGTCTTCGACATGGACGGCGTCCTCATCGAGACCGAACCCATCTGGGACAAGGTGAGACGCCGCTTGGCCGCCGAGGACGGGCTGTCATGGCCGGAGGCCTCGACGCCGATCATGATGGGCCTGTCGACCCAGGAGTGGGCCGAGCACCTGACCGACGTCGTCGGTTTCGGGGGCACGTGGCAAGAGGTCGCTCAGCGCGTGATCGACGGCATGGCCGAGGAGTATGCGACAGGCGGTCTGCCGGTTCTCCCAGGTGCCGTCGAGGCCGTACATCGCATGGCAGGACTCGTACCGACAGCCATCGCGTCATCCTCGCCGCGGCGGCTCATCGACCTCGTCGTCGCCCGCCTCGAGCTCGGCGACTCCCTCGCAGTGACGGTCTCGACGGAAGAGGTGCCGCGCGGCAAGCCGTACCCCGACGGCTATCTCCGTGCGTGCGAGCTGATGGGTCTCGACCCGGCGCGGTCCGTGGCCGTCGAGGACTCGACGAACGGGGTCCTGTCGGCGCACGCCGCCGGGATGGCCGTCGTGTGCGTGCCCCCGGGCTTCCATCCGCCGGCGGAGAAGACGCTGGAGCTGTGCTCCGCTGTGCTCGACACCCTCGACGGACTCACTGAGGATCTGGTCCGCTCCCTCACGCCAGCCGCAACCGAACGGCCTCCTCGCGCGTAATAACCGTGAACGGAAGGTCGAGGCCTGAGGTTTACAGATCCACGCCTCTGGTTCAGGCTGAGCCCATCGCACTCGTGCCCTGACGAGCAACCACCACCAGGCTTCGGCCGAAGTGAAGAATGGAAGGGATGTCGTGAGACGACGAGGACTACTGGCTGGGGTCGTGACCCTGGCGCTGATGATTGGCGGACCGATCCCGTCGGCAAGTGCCGCACCGACCGTTCCCGAGGCGCCGGTCGTGGCGGGGCGTGCACCCGTGACGCCCACGATCACCTCCATCCCGGCGGCCGCGAGCGTCACCGCACAAGCGACCACAGTCTCCGCGCAGTCGACGACAGTCGGGACGCAGAACGTCCTGGCTGAAGTGCCTGCCCGCGACACCGCCACGTTCAACCTCGTCGGTGCGACCTGGACCGCCTCTACCGGTGCCGTCACCCTGCAGATGCAGACCAAGACGGCGACCGGGTGGTCCGACTGGACGAACCTCTCGGACGAGAACAGCTCCGACCTCGGTGACAAGCCCGCGAACAGTGTGGCCGACCCGTCGTACGTGGGTGACGCCACCGGCATCGCGCTCCGGGCAGTCGGTGCCGCAGGTTCGTCGATCACGGGCCTTACCGCCAAGACCATCACCTCGCCGGCTGTCGCCGCCGACTCGCACCTCGGGACCGTCACCGCTCAGGCCGTGGCGGGCGCCGGCGTGCCGCAGCCGTCGATCGTCTCGCGCGCCGGGTGGGGTGCGGACGAGTCGCTGCGTACGTCGTGCGGGACCACGTACGACACGACCATCAAGGCTGCCGTGATCCACCACACCGCCGGCAGCAACGACTACACCGCCGCACAGTCGGCCTCGATCGTGCGCGGCATCTACGCCTACCACGTACAGGGCAACGGCTGGTGCGACATCGGCTACAACTTCCTCGTCGACAAGTACGGGACGATCTTCGAGGGCCGCTTCGGCGGCATCGAGAAGCCCGTCCACGGCGCGCACGCAGGGTCGTGGAACACCAACACCATGGGCGTCTCGTTCATGATGAACACGGACACCGTGCAGCCGTCCGACGCCTCGATGGCGTCCGCCGTCGCGCTTCTCGCCTGGAAGCTCGCGGGCTACTACCGCGACCCCGAGGGCACGACGACGCTCGTCGGAGCCACGCAGCCGGTGATCTTCGGCCACGGCTCCGTGATGGCGACCGACTGCCCAGGTACGAACCTGCGTGCTCGCCTGCAGGAGCTGCGTGACCGTACGCGCGACCTGATCGCCGGGCGCGACAAGACACCTCTGTACAACCTCTGGTGGACAGCGGGCAGCGACGGGTCGACGTTCGGATCGGTGACGCAGCTCGAGCGCACGGTGGGCACGGGCCGCGTCGTGACGTTCCAGTACGCCTCCGGGTACCAGCGGCCCGACGGCCAGGTCTTCTGGCTCGGGACCGGGCTCCAGCAGACGTACGACAAGGCCGGCGGTCCCACCGGGTCGCTCGGCTGGCCGACGTCGAACCAGGTCAATGTCGCCGGGGTCTACAGCGCCACGTTCGAGCACGGCAACCTCGTCTATCCCGAGTCGCCGGCGTACTACGTGTCGTTCGTCAAGGCCTCGTACCAGGACTTCCTGGGCCGCATCCCCTCGCAACCCGAGATCGACTACCAGACGGGAGCGCTCGGCGACCTCAAGACGAACAAGGTCGGCTACCTCACCTCGTTGGCCACGTCCGACGAGTGGCTGAACTCGATCGTGACCAAGTTCTACACGGACACACTGGGACGCGCGCCTGACGCCGCCGGCCTGGCCACCTGGGTCTCGTGGCTGCGCTCTAACCGGTTCACCCCGGCGCAGGTGGCGAGCCAGTTCTACGCGTCGAACGAGTACTACGCGAAGGTCGGCGGATCGGCCAGCCCGTGGGTCACGTCGCTGTACGTCAAGCTTCTGAACCGTCAGCCGGACGCTGCGGGACTGGCGGGCTGGATCACGTACACGAACAACCCGGCCTACGGCAGGAGCTGGGTCGCGTTGCAGTTCTACCAGTCGGTCGAGTCCCGCCAGGTGCGCGTCACGGCCATGTACCAGAAGCTGTTGGTACGCGCCCCGGACGCGGCGGGCCTGACGTTCTGGGTCAACCGCGTGCTGTCCACGGGTGACATCGCTCTCGCCGTCGACATCGCGAACAGCGACGAGTACTGGCTGCGGGCTCAGACGCGCTTCTGAGTCGGGACTCGCCGCCGGCTACGCGTGGTCGGCGGCGTAGGCCCCGATCTCGTCGCGGAGGTTCGTCTTGACGCTGTCCGGCGCGAAGCTGTGGTCGACCGCGGCCAGGGCGAGGTCGGCGATGCCGGCCTCGTCGAGGTCCAGCAGTGCGGCCGCGACGCCGTACTCGGCGGTCAGCGTGGTCGAGAACATCGGCGGGTCGTCGGAGTTGATGCTGACCGGCACGCCGGCCTCGACCATCGCCCGCAGCGGGTGCTCGGCGAACGTCGCCACCGCACGGGTTGCGATGTTCGACGTCGGCGACACCTCGACCGGGATGTGGTGCTCGGCGAGGTAGACCAGCAGGGCAGGGTCCTGGACGGCTGACGTGCCGTGGCCGATGCGCTCGGCGCCGAGCAGGTTGATGGCGTCCCAGATCGTCTGGGGTCCCGTCGTCTCGCCGGCGTGCGGGATCGCGTGCAGGCCGGCGGCACGCGCCTTCGCGTAGACGTCGGCGAACTGCGGCCGTGGCACGCCGATCTCGGGGCCGCCGAGTCCGAACCCGATGAGGCTGGACGGCCCGTGGTCGAGGGCGTACCCGAGCGTCTCGACGCCTGCCGGCAGGCCGAGCTCGCCCGGGATGTCCCAGATCCAGCGCATGGTCAGCCCGAGGTCGCGCTCGGCGACGACGCGTACGTCCTCGATCGCGTCGACGAACGCCTCGATCGGTACGCCTGCGCGCACGTTGGTGACCGGTGAGCAGGTCAGCTCGACGTAGCGGACCTGCTGGCGCGCCAGCTCCTGCGCGATGCCGTGCGTGAGCGTCCAGATGTCCTCGGGAGTGCGTACGAGGTCGACGACCGACAGGTACAGGTCGATGAAGTGGGCGAAGTCCGTGAACGTGAAGTACTCGGCCAGGGCATCCGGGTCCGACGGCACCCTGCCGGGATGACGCGCGGCGAGCTCGGCGACGATCGCCGGCGACGCCGACCCCACGTGGTGGACGTGCAGCTCGGCCTTCGGCAGGTTGGCGATGAAGGCCTCGAGGGCGGCGCTCGGACGAGGCTGGGCTTCACTCAGTGACATGAGCGGAATCCTGCCGCATCGCGGGTGTTGGGGGGAACGGATGTCGATTTAATGTGCGCTTAAGCTGGAACAAAGGGTGTGCAGCGCGGTATCGTCTCTGCTAGAGGGATGAAGCCGCCCGCTTGGGGAGGGCGGCTGCGACCGATGTGCAAGAGGACCGCCGTGGCTCAGCCCGGCGGTCCCCTCTGCGTTTCGGGTCAGTCGCAGTTCTGGCAGTCGCCGATGATCGGCGTCTCGAGGAAGCAGCGCGGGCAGATCCTCGTGAGCGGCACGTCCGGCGGAGGCAGCACGGTCGGACGCTTGGGCATCCTCGCCTTTGCCGTGGCCTTCGACTGCGCACGCGCGGCGACGAACTTGCTCGTCAGCACAGGCTGGGCGTTCGCGGGCACGTCCGGCGCGTACTTGCGGTACGAGTCGAGCCGGCCCTGTGCCGCGGCCTTCTCACGGTTCACGTCGCTGAGGTGAAGCGCGCCGGTGACACGCTGGACCTCGCTGTACGCGGGNNGAGGGACGCTCGGTGGACCGGACGCCCGTGTGCTCCTGGACGCCGTGCGCGAGCTGGTCCGCGGAGACGACCCGACCGTACTGAGAGGCCGCCTCGACGAGCATCGCGTACGCCTCGGCCGCCCAGATCCGCAGCGCCTCCTCGGAGGTGAGAGGAGCGCCGTCGCTGGCCCTGAAGTACTGAGTGTTCACAGCACGACCCCCAGTACAGGCTCGCCGTGGCTAGGGCTGACGGCCGCGACGAGCTGTACGCGGCGCTCGGCATGACCCAGCTCGTCACCTGGATGGAGCTGCGCGCCGGTCGTCACCACGTAGCGGGCGATGTCGAGCAGCAGGTTCGTGGACTCGGCCAGCGGGAGCGGCGTGGCCTCGAGCATGAGGTCGGCGTGGCCGAACGTCGGCATCCCGAACGTGGCGAGCGTCGTACCCGTCACGTCGTTGCCCCACGACCACACCGAGAGCCACAGGTCCACGGGGAGCTGCGGGTCCTCGGGATCCGAGTAGGCCGTACGGATGATGTCGGACACGACCTCGGTCGGCAGCGTCGTCGCGGCGGACGCGCTGTACAGGGCGACGGCCTCGGGCGCCTCGACCAGGCTGGCAGCGACGAGCGACCCCGTGACGTGTGCGGCGAGGGTGCGCTCGATGGGTGAGTCCTCGGGCCGGTCGACCACTTCGGCGCTCACGACGGCATGTGCGACGTGGGTGTCGACCGGTGTGGTGTCGTCCCAGTACGCCGGATGGCAGTTCCGGCTGGCCTCCTGCTCGGGCACTGGCGTGCCGGCGAGCGCGACAAGGATCCGTACGCCATGAAGGGTGATGACGATCGTCGGCTCACCGGTCTTCGTTGGCAGCCCTCGTCCCACCGTTTCCTCGGTGAAGGCGTTCCTCAACCGGTCGAGGGCAGCATCGGCGTCGACCGGTGCTGCGAACAGCGGGAAAGAGGCGTACGAACCGGCTGGCACCGGATGGACGATGGTCTCAGTCATGAAGGCTTTCTCTTGCACGCGAACACCCGGCCGAACGTGTCGACCGGGTGCGCGTCAGTTGTCAGGCGCGGATGCCGTGTTGCCGTTCCTTTCGCGGAACGAACTCTCGAGGCGTAGGTCCAGTGTAGATCTGCCGCGGCCGGTAGATCCGCTGACCGGGGTTGTCGTGGATCTCCTTCCAGTTGGCGATCCATCCCGGCATGCGGCCGATGGCGAACATGACGGTGAACATGTCGATCGGAATGCCGATCGCCTTGAGGATGATTCCGGAGTAGAAATCGACGTTCGGGTAGAGCTTCCGCTCGACGAAGTAGTCGTCGGACAGGGCTGCAGCCTCGAGCTCGCGAGCAAGCTCCAGCTTCGGGTCCTGGATGTGCATCTTGTCGAGCAGGTTGTCGGCGGCCCGCTTGATGATCGCCGCGCGCGGGTCGAAGTTGCGGTAGACGCGGTGACCGAAGCCCATGAGCTTCACGCCGGTCGTCTTGTCCTTGACCTTGGTGACGTAGTCCTTGACGGAGATGCCCTCGGCCTCGATCTGCTCGAGCATCTCGATGACGGCCTGGTTGGCGCCGCCGTGGAGCGGGCCCCACAGGGCGCAGACGCCGGCAGCCGCCGACGCGTACAGGTTGGCCTGCGACGACGCGACCATGCGGACGGTCGAGGTCGAACAGTTCTGCTCATGGTCGGCGTGGAGCACCAGCATCATGTTCAGCGCCGCGGCGACCTCGGGGGTCGGTACGTACTCCTGGTACGGCTTGCTGAACATCATGTGGAGGAAGTTCTCGGCGTACTTGAGGTCAGGACGCGGGTAGACGAGAGCCTCGTCGATCGAGGACTTGTACGAGGCCGCGGCGAGCGTACGTACCTTCGAGATCAGCGAGGCTGCAGCCACCTCGAAGTGCTCGGGGGTGTCGATCGCGAGATGCGGGAGGTCGTACGCCTGGAGCGCGTTGATCATCGACGACAGGATCGCCATCGGGTGGGCGTCGACCGGGAAGCTCGAGAAGTGGCGACGCATCGGCTCGGGGAGGGTCGCGTTCTCGGTGAGGAGCTGGCCGAAGCGCTCGCGCTCCAGCTTGGTGGGCAGCTCGCCCCAGATGAGCAGCTGCGCAGCCTCGATGAACGAGCTCTGCTGAGCGAGGTCCTCGATGGCGTAGCCGCGGTAACGCAGGATGCCCTTGTCGCCGTCGATGAACGTGATCGCAGACTCGCAGGAGCCCGTGTTGCCGTACCCGTCGTCGAGCGTGATGTAGCCGGTCTGCGCTCGGAGCTTGCTGATGTCGACGGACGGCTCGTTCTCCGTACCGATCACCACGGGCAGTTCGACGGTCTGGCCGTCGGGGAGTTCGAGCTTCGCCGTGTCAGTGGCGAGCTTCACCGTGTCGGTGGTCATGTGTCCTCCAGTCGTCCAGCAACCGGGCATACCCGGGGTGGTATCTAGATCGTGCCATGGCGAGTGCCCCATGTGAGGCTCAAAGTAGCGGTCCGTGAGACACCGCACCACTTGTTCGGTGGATTGGTGGACGTGACCGAGGACATGGTTGCACGGGGCGCATAAAAAGTTCGGCCCCAGCGGCGGCCACAGCCCTCGAGGTGGCTCGAGCGGGTGCGGATCCGCCGCCGGGGTCCGGCGCATTGCATGGCGACCTTTAGGCGATGATCGCGGGCTGTACGTTACAGCGCCGGTCGCCGACTCGTCACAAGAAGTTCAGAATTCTGTGACTGGTGTGACGAACGTGACGAGTGGGACGAGGGGGACGGGGGCTCGAGGGGGAACGGGGCTCGAGGGGAACGGGGGGACGAGGCGCTCGGGGGGACGGGGGGCTTGAGGGGTCGAGGGGACGAGGCGCTCGGGGGGCGAACCCTCTGCGAGCAGCTGGGCGCCGCCAGAGCGACGTGTCAGGCGGTGGCGAACCGAGCGGCCGAGCGCGCTTTGGCCTTGGCCGCCTCCGTGTCACGGTCCTTCGGCGCAGCACTGCTCGTGAGGTGGTCGAGCAGGTGCTGCGTCGCGTGAGCGATGTCGTGCACCGCCTCGTCGAACGCCTCCTGGTTCGCCTTTGACGGCTTCGTCGTCCCCGACACCTTCCGCACGTACTGCAGCGCCGCCGCCATCACCTCGTCCGAGGTGGCCGGAGGGTCGAAGTTATGGAGCACATGGATGTTCCTACACATGGCCAGAGAGCCTAGGTCGGCGAACAAGCGACGAGAAGGGGTTTCAGCAGGAGGACTTGTTCGGGTTGGGAGAGTACTTGAGCGGGTTGGGGGAGATCTTGTGCGGGTGAGGAGAGTAGTGGTGCGGG
>PMBM01000212.1 GCA_003153855.1 Propionibacteriaceae bacterium | reverse complement strand
ACATCTGCTCAGATGTCAGGTTGGAGCAGGACGGTGTGACCTGTCAAGAGAGCCCCCCCCCGGCCCCGAGGCGCACAACCCTTATGGCGCGGAATCGTGGTCCGAGGGGTTGTGCGGGAGTCCGAGGGGTTGTGCGGGAGCTCGAAGGGGTGTGCGGGTGCCCGAGAGGGGTGCTGGTGTCCGTCGCCACTCCCGTGGGAGCTAGACGACCAGCCTGTACCCGAGGCCCGGCTCGTTNNCGCCACTGGGTCAACTCGTACTGCAGAGAAAGGTTGACCACCTTGCCGAGGTTCTTGGCGAGCTCGGCCAATACCCGCCATTCCGTCGGGGTCAGGTGGACGTCCTCGCCATCGCGGCTCGCGTGGTTGTTGGCGAAGTCGAGGACCAACCCGGCCCCTGTGAGCGTGGAGACGGCCTCCTCGTCCGGGCCCGACCTGCGCAACGCCGCCCGAACCCTCGCCATCAGCTCGTCCATGCTGAACGGCTTGGTGACGTAGTCGATCGCGCCGATGTCGAGCGCGAGCACCTTGTCGTGGGCCTCCCGGCGAGCCGACAACACGATCACGGGCGCTTTCAGGTCCCCGCGCAGCTGGAGCAGCACCTCGATGCCGTCGATGTCCGGCAGTCCGAGGTCGAGGATGATCAGCTCGGGCTCGGTGGACAGGGCTCCGCGCAGCGCCTCCGTACCGGTCGCAGCCGTCGTCACCTCGTGCCCGCGCGCCTTGAGGTTGAGCTGCAACGTGCGCCGCAGCGTCGGGTCGTCATCCACGAGCAGGATGCGGCTCATGCCCCCTCCTTGGCGACGGGCGGAGTCCAGGCGTCCGCTGCGGGGAGCTCGATGACCAGCGTGAGGCCGCCGCCGGGTGTGTTCTCCGCCGAGACCTCGCCACCCATCGCCTCGGAGAATCCTCGGGCAACGGCCAGCCCGAGACCCACCCCGTCGGCGTTCTGCACGTCGCCTTGCTGTTGGAACGGCTGGAAGATCCGCTCGAGCTGTTCGGAGCCCACGCCCGGCCCGTTGTCGATGATCCGGACCTCGACGCGGTTCGCGACGCGGCTAGCGGTGACGGCGATCGGGGCCTCAGCCGGCTGGTACCGCAACGCGTTCTCGACAATGTTGGCCAGTACGCGGTCCAGCAGTCCCGCATCGGCCACGGCCTGCCGTGCGTCGGGGTCGATCGTCCACTGCGCACGGGACGGGTCGGTGACCGTCGCCAGCGTGGCGGGGATCACCTCGCCGAGGTCGACCGGGCACGGATGAGCGACCAGGTTGCCCGTCTGCAGCCGCGACATGTCGAGGAGGTTCCCGATCAGCGCGTCGAGGCGGTCGGCGGAGTCCTCGATCGCCTGTTCGAGCTCGCGCCTGTCCTCGTCCGACCACGACACCTCGGCCGAGCGCAGGCTTCCGATCGCGGCCTTGATTGCCGCCAACGGCGTACGCAGGTCGTGGGAGACTGCGGAGAGCAAGGCCGTCCGCGCTTGGTTGTCGCGCGCCAGTTGCACCGCTGACACCGCAGACCGCCGCAGCTCCTGTCGCTGGAGAATCGCCCCGGCATGCACAGCGAACGCAGCCAGCAGTCGTCGCTGGTCGGCCCGCAGACCCGGTGGCTGGAGCACTAGCTCGTACGCCTCGTCAACCGTCTCGTGGTCGACCGGCAAGGCTCGGTCGAGGACGCCCTCCGATGCGACCACCACCTCGGGCTCGCCGCCGGTCGGGCGACGCAGGAGCGCTGCGGCCTGTACGCCGAACATGTCCACCGCACGGCGCAGCAGCACCGGCAACTGGTCCGTCGAAGAGAGCAGCGTGTGTGAGAGCTCGGCCAGCGCGGCTGACTCACGTTGCGCCGCCTGCGCCTCTTCCGTGCGCTGTGCGTTGCGATGCACCACGAGCGCGACGGTCACCCCAACGAGCACGAAGATCACCAGCGCGAGCGTGTTCTTCGGGTCGGCGACCGTGAGGGTTCCCACGGGCTGGATGAAGAACCAGTTCAGCAGCAACGAGGAGAACACCGCAGCCACCACCGCAGGGATCACGCCACCGATCACGGCGACCGCGATGGTGATCAGCAGGTACAGCGGAATGTCCAGCGGGAGGTCCGACGTATACGGACCGGCCAGGAGGATCGCCGTCAGAGCCACGGGGAAGGCCACTGCCGCGACGAGACCAGCGATCACCCGTCGCCGTGAGAGTCCACGCCGCGATCGGCGTCGAAACCCCGTCCGCGCCAGCGCGTGGGTGACGACGTGGACGTCGATGTCGCCGGACCCGGCAATGATTCTCTCGGCCATGCTGGCCGCGAACCCGCGCTGCCAGGGCCGCAAGCGAGCGGCACCGACCAGGATCTGCGACGCGTTCACCCCGCGTGCGAAGGCGAGGATCGCCTCGGCCCGGTCGTCACCGGTGACCGTATGGAACTCCCCGCCGATCTCCTCGGTGAGCCGCCTCAGCTCAGCGAGCTGGCTCAGCGGTGTGGTGATCAGACCGTCGGTTCGCGCCACATATACCCCGAGCAGCTGCCCACCGGCCAGACGCGATGCGATCCGGGCGCCCCGGCGCAGCAGTGTCTCGCCCTCGGGGCCACCTGACAGCGCGACCACGACCCGTTCCCGCGTGGGCCAGTTCGAGGTGATGCCGTGGTCGAGGCGGTAGCCCTCCATGCCGGCGTCGACCTTGTCGGCGAGCCACAGCAGGGCGAGTTCGCGCAGCGCGGACAGGTTGCCCACCCGGAAGTAGTTCGCCAGGGCGGCATCGATCTTCTCGGCTCGGTAGATGTTGCCGTGAGCCATGCGGCGTCGCAACGCTTCCGGCGACATGTCGACGAGGTCGATCTGCTCGGCCGCGCGTACGACTTCGTCCGGTACGGTCTCACGCTGCACGATCCCCGTGATCGCGGTGACGGCGTCGTTGAGCGACTCCACATGCTGGATGTTGACCGTGGACACCACATCGATGCCGGCGTCGAGCAGCTCATTGATGTCCTGCCAGCGCTTCTCGTTGCGGGACCCGGGCACGTTCGAATGGGCGAGCTCGTCGACCAGCGCCACCTGCGGATGACGGGCCAGGATCGCGTCCAGGTCCATCTCCTCCATGACGGTGCTGCGATAGTCGATGGCGCGTCGCGGCACGACCTCCAGCCCGTCGAGCAAGGCACCGGTGTGCGGGCGGCGGTGCGTCTCGCACAGTCCGACGACGACATCCGTACCGCGCTCGGCTCGTCGATGTCCCTCGTCGAGCATCGCGACGGTCTTGCCTACCCCGGGGGCCGCCCCGAGGTAGATCCGCAACTTGCCACGTCCCATGGCCCTACTGTCTCATCGGTTCGCAAGCGCCGCGTTGAGTCGGGTGACGTTGACCCCGTCCTGCCCGATATAGCCCAGCAGCGCCTTGTCGGTCGCAGCCGCGATCATGCTCTGGAGATCAGCGGCCGACATGCCGCGCGCCTTGGCCACCCGCGGGACCTGCCACTGCGCGTACGCGACCGAGATGTACGCATCCAGGCCCGACGCGGACGCTGTGAGGGCGTCTTCGGGTACGGGACCGATCGCATCCGGATTCGCCGCCTTGAGGTCAGCTTCGCGCTTGGCGCGGGCGTCGGCCTGGGCCTGCGAGGCGGGCGAGAGGTTGGAGCCGCCGGAGGTTTCGCCTGAGTAGTCGGACGCCGACGACCGGGGCTGGAACCACTGCGGGCCGTCGACCTTCTGGCCCAACAGTGCCGAGCCGACGACCTGTCCGCTCGCGTCGGTGATGACCGACCCGTTCGCCTGGTTCTTGATCGCCAGCTGGGCGATGACGGTGATGACGGCCGGGTAGAGGACCCCGACGAGCACGGTCATCACGATGAGGAGCCGAAGGCCGGCCCAAGCCTGTCGAAGGAATGTCATGGGAGTTACACCAGTCCTGGGAGGAGTGCGACGAGAAGGTCGATGAGCTTGATCCCGATGAACGGCGCGATCAGTCCGCCCAGGCCGTAGATCAGCAGGTTGCGGTTGAGCATCGCGGAGGCGCTCATCGGCCGGTACTTCACACCGCGCAGCGCGAGCGGTACGAGCGCGAGGATCACCAGCGCGTTGAAGATGACAGCCGAGAGCATCGCCGACTGCGGCGAGTGCAACCGCATGATGTTGATCGCCTGCAACCCCGGGAAGATCCCGACGAACATCGCGGGGATGATCGCGAAGTACTTCGCCAC
>PMBM01000147.1 GCA_003153855.1 Propionibacteriaceae bacterium | reverse complement strand
ACTGTACGAATGTGGCTCTGACTAGGTGAAACAGTCAGAGCCACTGTCGTTCCCGGGGTCTGGCACACCATCCGCGAGGAGCGGACCCGTGTCGGTTGTCACGCGGTTGCGACCGGCCCGCTTGCTCATGTACATGAGTCGGTCGGCGCGATCAGCAAGGTCGTCGGGGCTCTCGGCCGGTACAGCCATCGTCGCGCCGACAGACACGGTGACCCGTACCTGCGTCTCGCCCTGCTGGATCCAGGAGTTCTCGACCAACATGCGAACACGCTCGGCGACGACGACCAGTCCAGCTTCATCGATGCCGGGCAGCAGAGCCAGGAACTCCTCACCTCCCCAGCGCACCGGGATGTCACCGCGGCGCAACCCGTTGGCCAACGTCTGGCTGACCATGCGCAGGACCGCATCACCGGTCTTGTGCCCGAACGTGTCGTTGACATCCTTGAAGTGGTCCGCGTCCATGAACAGCACCCCAAGGGTGGTGGCCTGTTCGGAGACTGCCTGCATCAGGGTCCGCAGGTGCAGCTCACCGAGGCGGCGGCTACCAAGGCCCGTCACGGGATCCAGCGAGTCGTCCTTGCGGTCCTGGCGCGTCCCCGCGTACGGATTCACCACTTGGGTGGAGAAGACCTCCACGGAGCCCACAATCTTCCCGTCAGAGTCCCGCAGGGCCTGGCCGCGCACCGTGACCGGGACACGGTGCCCGTCCTTGTGGTGCAGGTAGACGTGGGCCTCGCGGGACTTGCCGTCTTTCATCACCGCTCGAAGCGGGCATCCCTGCACGCACAACTGCCGACCAGCGCCGTTGACGTGGCGCAGGATCCCTTCCGCGCAACTGTGCCCCTGCACCTCCTGGGCGCTGTATCCCGTGATGCGCTCCGCGCCACCGTTCCAGTACGTGATGCGCCGGTCCAGGCTGACGAAGTAGACGCCGTCAGAGACCTGGTCCAGCAAGTCCTGGTAGAACTTCTTGTCCACGGTTCCCCCGCCGTACCTCAACGCCAGGCCCCCGTGCCCGCGCACGTCCGATCATCCTCGCTGTTGCCTCCCTGCCACGATTCGGATGAGGATCGTCTTGCCTTGCTACCCGCCCGTTCTCGACGGCGCTCTCGGTTGCACCGCAGAGCCCTTCTCAAGATCTGAGCATCGTGACCTTGGCCCGGGAACCCCCGCACCGAGCAGGTCGAAGCAGGGATCCTGTACGCGCAGGTCTGCCTCCACGCCCGAACCCTCGGCCTGGGTGAGTGGCAGCATGACCAGGTCCTTCAGGAGTCCGCGTCATGAAGACCCAGCCACCAGTGCCCGACCGCGTCGAGTACCTCAGCACGTGGGACGCTGCCGACTGCCATCACGTCAGGGTCATGACCCTTCGACATTGGATCCGGACCGGCAACCTTCCGGCCGAGGTTCTGGACGTCAACGCGCCCGGCGATGCCGCGGCCAGAGCGATGAACGGCCTTCACCTGACCGCGATCAGCCCGACTCAAGGGCCGGACCCTTGGGAATGAGTGGGGGTGGCGTGGTCCGAAGCAACGCTTGGGGACGGGCCTCAAGGACCACACCAATACCTGCATCTTACGTGAACTCCCTTGCCGCTTCGCACGTGGGGTAGGCGTTCAGGTCCTTGCGCCACGTGGAGCGGCCGCCCAGCAGGTAGCTGAGGCTCGCCCTGCACCGCCCTGTGCCGGGAGGTATCCCGGCAGCCTGCGCCCGTACCTCTGAGTCTTGGCGACCCGAGCAGGTCAGGACCGCATCACGTTGCGCCGGGATCAGGAGGTCGCCGGGGCCGACCAGCCACGACCTAAGGCTCTCCAGCAGCCGTCGCCGCCACCGCCGAGGTGCCTAGCCGTGTCGAGGGTGGCTGTCAGATCGAGTGGCGCGAGGCTTGTGCTCGTTCGACCGTGAGAAACAACGTCGTCCATGGCTATCCCTTTCCTGGTGGGAATGACATGCAGCCTCGACGCTGATCACCGACGGGACCACCCCTGAATCAGGGCTATAGGTGAAAAATAATTCCGCTGTCTACGCATAATAGGGCACATGTGAAATCTGTCACAGTGCGGGATATCCCTTCATGCAGGGCAGGAAATCCATGCCGACAGGAGACCGTTCAACCATCCGCGCACGCCGGACATCGACCAGCCGACCACAACGGGTGGGCGATGACACTGATCCTCGGAACGCCCGGGGGACGCCGTCCCAGCTGATCCCCCTAGCCGTGCTGCCAATGCGCCACCAACCTGTCCGCACGTACGGCACCCTGGTCGGGGCATTCGAGCCGCCCGGCCGGCGAGAGAACAAGCTCACGGCTCCACGAGCGGGACCTTTGATCAGGGTCGATCGCTGACTCAAGAATCAAGACGCTGGTCTGACGGTGACGTTTCAGAGGACCCCAGAAAATGCACCCCGGGGGCGCTTCGCACAACCCAGGTCGTATTCAAGAGCATACCCAAAGACTTCAACCCGAACGACATTCGTGACACCACGTCGGGTAACGCTGTTGTTGTTCATATCGGTAACAACGTTATTGTTTTGCGAGGCATGGCCCCAGGTTCGAGCGCGTCCGACCGCCGCGTACGGCACGTCTCACGTTGAGGACTCCTGGGAAATCCGGATCCTGCGGCGCACGGCCTGCTGTCCGCTGATACGCCTCGCTCGAGCGGACAGTCGACCTGATCGACAGGTGACCGCTGCCCTCACGTACGACCAGCTGTAGTTGCGCACTTACAGCTCGGCAAGCTCAATGTGACCATCAGCCAGACGTGAGCTGTCGACCGTTCGGCCGATGAGGGCGCGCAGGGCGTCGTTGACGTCCCAGACGTTGACGTTCATCGCGGCTGTCACGACGCCCTGTCGCTGCCAGAACGCGATGAACTCGCCCGAATCCTCACTCCCCCGCAGGACGACGTCGTCGCCGGAGGCGCTGCGCCCGACGTACTCCATGCCGAGGTCGTACTGGTCGGTGTAGAAGTACGGCTGCCAGTCATAGCGAGCGTCCTGACCAAGGAGCACGCGGCCGGCGAGCTTGCCCTGGCGGATCGCGTTGTCCCAGTGCTCCACGCGTAGCCGCGCTCCGAGAGCCGTGTTGGTGGCGTTGGCGACGTCCCCGATCGCGAACACGTGCTCGCGGGAGCGGAGCCGGTCGTCCACGACGATGCCGTTGTCGACGGGGAGCCCGGCCTGCTGGGCGAGCTCGGTGTTGGGCACCGCGCCGACGCCCACCAGGACGAGGTCGGCAGGGAAGAGCTCGTCAGCTGTACGAACACCTGTCACGGTGCCGCTCCCCTCGATGCCTGTGACACTCACGCCTGTACGCAGGGTGACGCCGTGCTTGCGGTGGAGCGCGGCGAAGTACGTACCCAGCCGGTCTCCCAGCGCCGCGCGGAGCGGAACGTCGGCGTACTCGAGCACGGTCACATCGACTCCCGCCTCGGATGCCGCGGCCGCGACCTCGAGTCCGATCCAGCCGGCGCCGATGACGACAAGCCTGCGTCCTTCGACGAACGACTCCTTCAGAGCCAGGCTGTCGGGGATCCGTCGCAGGCTGTGCACGCCCGGCAGATCGACGCCTGGGATGTCGAGGGCACGCGGACGTGCTCCGGTGGCGAGCACGAGGTCCGCGTACCGTACTGACTCGCCAGACGCGAGCCGTACCTCGTGAACGGCCAGGTCGAGGGCGACGGCGGGGTCGTCGAAACGAGACTCGATGCCGTGCTTCCCGTACCACCCCTCGTCGTGGACGTACAGGGACTCAGGTTCGTCCTTGCCCTGCAGGACGCCCTTGGACAGGCCGGGTCGCTCGTAGGGACGCCGACCCTCGTCTCCGATGATCGTCAGGGGTCGCTGGTCGCCCGCTTCCCGGATCGTCGAGGCCACGTTCGCGGCTGCCAGGCCCGCCCCGACGATCACCACTCCATGTTCCGTCATGACGCCCTCCTGCTGTCGATCACGAGTACTCGGCTTCCTCGCCGTTGGGCCGTCGGTGACCGCGTAGTGACGCAGCGCCGTAACGGGCTCTCGTGGACCAGTTTCTCTCGCAGGCAAAGTGCAGTCCGCGAGCCTCGTGGCTCCTGAACGTCGTGGAGCGATCTCAGCCGTCCACCAGGAGGCCGATGAGCTCACCGAGTACGAGGTCGTGCCGGGCAGATACCCCGTCGAGCTGGCAGAGGCGGTGNNGTGTCGTTGAAGAGCGAGTGGGCGTTGAGGTTGGCCGAGCCCACGGTGAGCCAGGAGTCGTCGACGATGCCGACCTTGGCATGTACGTAGGTGCCTGGACTGTCGGTCTCCATCGGCTGGAGCGTCGCCGGCAGGAGTCGATGATCGCGGTCAGCCTTTACGAGTCGGGCCAGCTGGCCCAGCGTCGTGTCCCGGCCGGACGAGGGGTGGATCGGAAGGAGCAGGATCATCCGGAAGTCAGGACCGGGCGGGTGAAGGAGCTTGTCCTCCAGGATGTCGACCACCTCCGGAGCCCACAGGAACTGGTTCTCGAGGTAGATGAGGTGCTGTGCGCGGGCGAGGGCTCTGCGGTACTCGGCGAGGATCGAGAACTCACCGCGGGGAAGGACGTCGTAGATCTTCTCCGGGACCGTTCGCAGGAACTGCACCTCGTACGGGCCGGCCTCGTCCGGCAGCGCTGGTGCCGGCAGGGGTTCTCCCGTGACCTCGGTCCAGCGAGCGTTGAAGTGGGCAGCGACATCGCGGACGACCGGGCCGGCGAGCCGGGCGGCAACGTCATGCCAGCCGAGGGTCGGGTGCGGAACATGCCCGCTCGTGTCCCACCGGTCATCGGTCAGATTCGTCGTGTCGAGGCCACCGACGAAGGCCACCTGGCCGTCCACGATCAGCAGCTTCTCGTGGTGGCAGTGCTGCAGGTACTCGTGATGGTCAAGGGCCGCGTTCACACCGGGTATGCCCGCGAAGGCGTCCCGCGCCCGGCGAGCGTCAGCCCGTGTCGGACGGATGACGGGAAGCTGGGCGCCTCCCCACAGCAGGACGCGTACGTGCGCACGGTCGGCGGCGCCGCGAAGGGCATCTCCCAGGGTGACGGGCTCGCTCCCCCTCGTGAGCTCGAAGTCCGGCGTGGCGTGCCACCCGGCGAGGTGGACACTGTGCTGGGCGCCTTGGATGAGAGCCAGCATCGAGGCGAACGCCTGCTGCCCGTCGACCAGGATCTCCGCGCTGTTGCCGCCCCGCACAGGGAAGCTCGCGACGTCCACCAGGGTCTCCTGGGTGTCGAGCGCTGCCGACCAACCGATGCGTTGCAGCCTCCGCTGGTGGTGCCCTCGGATCACCGACTCGATCAGTCGCCCGGCCGCATCGTCAAGGCGCACGCTGAGCGGGTAAGAACTCCCCTGGGGACCGCCCGTCATGATCTCCCTTGCCGCTCAGGAGCGCGTTCGGCGCCGTACGCATTCTGGCCCCCGGAGCGCTCCTTCGGGAAGCGTGGAGGCATCCACGCCCGTGACCCTCGCCAGGCGGCGGGTCACGAAGTCCGGTAGGTCCACCCGTTGCGCTCGATGCGCTGACCAGGCGCGATCACGCGTCGACCGGCTCCAACACCTCATCCGTGGGCCCGTCCGTGGGAACGCGATCGCGGCGACGCGCCGACCAGCTCGCCCGTGACTTCTCGAGCAGGTCGTACAGCACGGGGACCAGCACCAGCGTCAGGATGGTCGACGTCACCAGCCCGCCGATGACGACGATGGCGAGCGGCTTGCTGATGAACACGCTGCCGCCCGTCACGCCCAAACCCATCGGAATGAGGGCCATGATCGTCGCGACGGCGGTCATGATGATGGGTCGCAGCCGCAGGCGCGCACCGTGCATGACGGCATCGTCGACGGATGCCCCCCGTCGCCTGAACTGGTTGATGAGGTCGATGAGGACGATGGCGTTGGTGACCACGATGCCGATGAGCATCAGCAGGCCGATCATGCTCGGAATGCCGAGCGGAGTGTTGGTGATGAGGAGCAACGCCAGCGCGCCGGTCGCAGCGAACGGGATCGACACGAGCAGGAGGAGCGGCTGTACGAGGGACCCGAACGTGGCGACCATGATCAGGTAGACGATCCCGATCGCGACGAGCATCGCGAGTCCCAGCTGGGCGAAGGAGTCCTGCTGCTGCTGGCTGACTCCTCCGATCTGTACGGTCACACCGTCAGGCAGGGTCAGGGCGTCGAGAGCCTGCTTCAGCGCCGCCGAGGTGCCGCCGAGGTCGGTGCCTGAAGGCGTGGCCGTGATCGTCGCCGTACGGGCACCGTCGACGCTGGTGACCTGAGCAGGGGCGTCCACGAGTGAGACGGTCGCCACCTCGGACAGCTTCAGGGCTGCCGCCTTGACCTTCGCCGCGGCCTTGCCGGCGTCCGTGAGCGCGGTCTGCTGGGCCTGCGAGTCAAGGGACTTCTGTCGAGAATCCGCCAGCTTCTGCTGCTGGGTGTCGAGGGCCGTGAGCTGTGCCTGAAGCCCCGTGATCCCACTGGCGAGCGACGCGATCTGCTGCTGCAGAGCCGTCACTTGGGCGGCCGCCTGGGCCGCGGCCTGCTGCTGAGGAGTCAACGGCGTCGTCGGGGGCGCGGGGATCGCCCCGGATGCCAAGCCCGCGGCCAGCGCCTGCGCCTGGGCGAGGGCGGCGTTCAGCGCCGCCAGCTTCGACGTGTAGTCGGCGACCTGGGACTTGAGCTTCTGCCGGCTGTCTGCGAGCGCCTGCACCTGCTGGACGTACGCGGTGTTGGCGTCTGCCTTCTGCTGGTCGGCGTACGCGGTCTGGTCTGCGGTGACCTTGTCGCTGGCGGCCTTGCGAGCGTCTCCGGTCTGCTTCGCGGTGACCGGAAGCAGGACGTTGCTGAGCGCGTCCAGGCTCGTCACAGGCTTCTGGGAGAACAGCAGGACGTCGAGGGTGCTGTCGCCGGCGTTCAGGGACCCGACCTTCTGCCCACGCACGGCCCGGGTGACCGCCAGGCCGACCTGTGCCTGGGTCATGCCGGCCGCGGCAGCCTTGTCGGCATCCACGGCGACGGACAGCTGCTGGCGGCTGGCCGCCAGGTCGGAGGTGACGGCAGAGAGTCCCGCAACGCCCTTCATCGCGTCGAGGACCTGCTGGTTGGCGGCCTTGAGCTTCGCGGGATCGTTGCCGGCGACGTACACGATGACGCTCGACGAGGACTGGCCCACGATCACCTGGGTGGTGCCGACGCCGCTGAGGCCGGCCAGCTTGGTGCGCAGGGAGTCAGCCACGACGGTGCCCTTGCTGTGAGGGAAGAGCGACACCGAGAAGCTGGCGTGGTTGGTGTCCGACTGACCCGACCCGAGAAGGCCCGAGCTTCCGCCGATACTGGTCGTGTACGTCTGCACGGCAGGCTCGGACGCGATCGCCGTCTCGATCTTGGCTGCCGCGGCATCCGTCTGCTGCAGGGATGTCCCCGACGGGAGGTCAGCAGTGATGGTGACGGTGACCTGTCCGGCATCCCCGATGAAGTCCGTCTTGAGAGTCGGTGCGAGGGCCACCGTCCCGGCGAAAAGACCAAGCGCGAGGACGAGTGTGAGCGCGCGATGTGCCAGCGCCCAGCGCAGCGCCGGAAGGTACAGGCGCTGCAGCCACGTGGGCGCACCATGCTCCTCGTCGTGGGTCGCCTGGTCCGCGGAGACCCCGTAGCGGGACGCGAGTGAGGCGACCTGGGCGTCGATTCGTTCTTGCGGCGTCCCTCTGCGTGCGAGGCGGCCAACGAGGGCGGTCCGCCGGGTCGCGAACGTGGCCTGCGCGCGGGCCAGCGCGGACGCCTCGCGCGCGGCGACCCGCGCCTCCCGGGCATCGGAGGCGGTCTGCTTCTCAGGAGACAGCTGACGCTTGCGGCCGCTCATGAACCATGAGGCGAGCACCGGCACAACCGTCATCGCGACGAGCAGGGACGCCAGCAACGAGACCGTCACGGTGACCGCGAACGGCCTGAACAGCTCGCCGGCCTGTCCGCCGACCAGGCCGATCGGGGCGAACACGGCGACCGTCGTGAGGGTCGACGCGGTGACCGCCCCAGCGACTTCCTGGACGGCCTTGATGATCGAGGCGGGGTTCAGCGGCCCGAGGGAGGCGTGACGTTTGATGTTCTCGATGACGACGATCGAGTCGTCGACCACGCGCCCGATGGCAACCGTCAGTGCTCCCAGCGTGAGGATGTTGAGCGTGTAGCCACCGAGCTGAAGACCGATCAGCGCGATGAACAGGCTGAGCGGGATGGAGATCGCGGTGATGAGGGTCGGGCGTATGGACCCGAGGAACAGCAGGATGACGAAGATCGCCATCGCCAGGCCCAGGCCACCCTCGACGGCGAGGTCATGGATGGACTGCTCGATGAAGGGCGACTGGTCGAAGACCGTGGAGAACGTGGTGCCGTGGCCCAGCGCCTGCTCCAGCTCGGGCAGGGCGGCACGTACGCCCTCGGCCGTCGCCACCGTGTTTCCGTCAACGGTCTTGGTGACTTGGATGGTCAGCGACTGCTTGCCGTTGACGCGCGAGATCGACGTGCTCGGGACTGGCTCGATGACGACATCGGCGACCTGGCCGAGCTGGACGACCCCGTCTGTGCCCTGGAGACGAATGGCCTTGATGTCGTCGATCGTTCCCCAGGTCGTGCCGACCTGGACGTCGATGTTGTCCGTGCCGGTGAGCACGGTGCCGGCGGGTATCGCGCTGGCGTTCGCACTGAAGTAGGACGACAACGTGGACACGTCGATGCCGTACGTGTCGATGGCGTCCTGTTTCAGGGTTACCGATACCTGGCGCTTCTGCTCGCCCGAGACCGTGACGTCGCGGATGCCCGGAATCGTCTTGAGACGGGGTAACACCGTCCCCCGTACGGCAGCGGCCAGGGTGTCTGCGTCGGCGTCGCTGGAGATCGCTATGACCATCACGGGGATGTCGCTGAGCGAGCCCGCCGCGACGCGGGTGACCACCTCGGTCGGAAGCGTCGCCTTGAGGCCGTCGACCGCGGTCCGGATGTCGGCGACGACCTTGTCGGCCTTCGTGCCGTAGTCCCATTCGGCCTTGATCTGGGACACGCCCGACGAGCTCACCGACGTGACGCGGGTGACACCGGCGACGGCCTTGACGGCCGCCTCGACCGGCTTGCTCACGTCGCGTTCGACCACCTCGGAGGACGCGCCCGGATACACGGCGATGATCGTGGCGCGGGGGATGTCGAGAGAAGGGATCAGCTCCTGCTTCAGGACGCCGGTCATGTACAGGCCCAGCCCCGCCACGAGCAGTGTGAGCAGGACGATCACAGTGCGGTGTGCCAGGCTGACGCGAGTCAAGCGGGTCATGCGGCTGTCCCTCTTCCTGTCGGGGGCACCAGACCACACGGGGGCGCGTCAACGCACCCTTGGAAGTCCTCGTGCTCCACTGCGCGTCCCGATTCAGTCCACCCGGCGGTCGAGGCGACGTGGGCGCGCTCAGCAAGGGTACGGGAGTGTGCTTGTGGGAGATGCGCTCGGTGGCAGTGCTCCCATCGGCGCGACGTCACGAGAACGGCACGTGAACTCGAAGGCCTCGACAAGCATCGGTGAGAAGCGGCGGTGTCCCTCGACTCTCTCACTCGCGCATCGTGGAGACGGAGGGCAGGGCACACTGGTGGCATGACCTCGGACGCCTCCGACCGCACTGTCCTCTACGGCATCAGCTCGCGCGCGTGGGAGCACCCCGCTGACAGGGGGGCACTGGTTGCGTTGAGGAAGCTTCGAGGGTTCGACACCGTCGTGAAACGGCTGTCCTCCTTCATCACGGAGCGGGCTGTGCGCCTGATGCTGCTCGGGTCGGCCGTCCGCGTCGACTCCCGGCAGTTCTCCCGCCTGTTCCGGATCTACACCGACGCCGCCACGGTCCTGGACGTAGAGCAGGTCCCGGAGCTGTACGTGGCCGCCAACCCCTACCTCAACGCCCAGACGATCGGCCTCGACAAGCCGGTGATCGTCGTGAACTCGTCGCTGCTCTACGCCCTGGACGATGACGAGCTCAGGTTCGTGCTCGGTCATGAGCTCGGTCACGTCGGCAGCGGTCATGCGGTGTACCGCACGATCCTGCTGCTTCTCACCACCCTCTCGACGACCATGCTGGCCATTCCGCTGACCGGCCTTGGCCTGCGCGCCATCATGGCGGCCCTCACGGAGTGGTCTCGCAAGTCCGAGCTTTCCGGCGACAGGGCCGGACTTCTCGCCTGCCAGGATCCCGATGCCGCGCTCCGGGTCCACATGAAGCTCGCCAGCGGGGGCGACGCGTCGCAGCTCAACCAAGAGGCCTTCCTCGACCAGGCCATCGCGTACCACGAGGACGAGGACCTCCGCGATCTCGTACTCCGCGCACTCGTCGTCGAGACCATGAGCCACCCGTTCGCTGTGGCCCGCGCGGGGGAGCTTCGACGCTGGGTCGCCAGCGGCGAGTACGCCCTCGTCGTCTCGGGCACGTTCCCCCGTCGCGACGACGACGCCAAGGCGGACCTCACGGCGGAAGCCGCAGCAGCCGCCGCCTCGTACACCGACCAGTTCTCCAAGGCCGAGCAGACCATCGAGAAGGCCCTCCGGGACCTGTTCGGTGGCCTCGGCACGATGGGCTCCCGCGTCACGGACTTCTTCCGCGGCCCGGTCCGAGAAGAACCCCGCCCGGCCGACCCTCGCCGGGCCGAACCCGAGGACGAAGGACCGGCGACTCCTTCCTGGTGACCCGCCGGCCTGTTGTCATCGTTTCCTGACCAAGCGCCAGGTGCCGTCACCGAGCGCTTCGACGTGTCCGCGGGCAGCGAGGGAACCCAGCACCGCGAGACACTCCCCCACCCGGATCCCGACCAGCAAGCCCAGCTCGTCCACAGAGATGGCGCGACGAGCGGGGAACGCCTCGCGCACCCTCAGCTCGCCTGGGTCGAGGTCGTCGGTCAGGCGCGTCTCCGGGTCCAGGAGGGGTGGTTGCAGCACTCCCAGCGGCCCGAGCTCGACGAGCACGTCGTGGGCGTTCGTGACCAGGGCTGCCTGTGCGTCCCGGATCAGGCGATGAGGCGTCAGGGACAGCGCCGAGGTCACCGGGCCGGGTACGGCCAGCACCGGCCGTCCCAGGGCCTGTGCCCAGCCCACGGTGTTCTTCGCCCCGCTGCGCGCCGCCGCCTCCACGATGACGGTGGCCGCGGACAGCGCGGCGATGAGCCTGTTGCGGGTGAGGAAGCGGAACTTGGTGGGCGTATGGCCGGGCGGGTACTCGCTGACCACGAGCTGGTCGGCCCGGATCCTCCGCAGGAGCGCGTCGTTGCACCGTGGGTACAGCTGGTCGAGCCCGCACGCCATGACAGCAACCGTCGCACCCTCGGATGCCAGCGCACCCCGGTGAGCCGCGGCGTCTATCCCCACGGCGCCGCCGGAGACGACCACGGTCCCGGCCTCGGCGAGCTCGGAGGCGAGCTCCGACGCCACGGTGTCTCCGTACGGCGTCGACGCGCGGGCGCCCACAATCGCGATGCCGGACGCTCCGAGCTCGGATAACGCCATCGGGCCTCCGGCCCACAGCCCGAGAGGCCTGCCTCCCTCGATGCCGCTCACGGGTCCGGTGGACCCCAGATCGTCCAGGCCCGGTAGCCACTCCCCCGAACCTCGGTGCACGAACCGGAGCCCGCGCAAGGCAGTCTCCCGTTCCACTTCCCCGAGGTCGAGCGCCCGGGCGCGATCCCCTATCGCCGACTGCTCGTGAATTAGCCGTTCCCACAGACCCTCGGCACCCTCACGGTCGAACGCGACGTGCCATCTCTCCTGACCGGGCTCGAGCACGCAGGCAAGCCCCATCACGGCCCGCCCGTACAGGTCGCTCATGCCACTGCCCCCAGCTCCTCGCCCCGCCGCATGGCCAGGGCTGTACGGACGTGTGACGCGGTGGGCTTGTCCGCCCCTGCCAGGTCGGCAAGTGTCCAGCTGAGTCTCAACACCTTGTCCACGCCCCGGGCCGAGAGCCGTCCCTGGCGCACCGCGACGTCGACCACACCCAGTCCATCTGGCAGCGGAAGCTGCCGTCGGAGCCACGGCCCGCTGACCTCCCCGTTCGTCCGCCACCGCGTGCCCGCAAGGCGCCGGGCCTGGCGCTCGCGCGCCTCCGCCACCCGTTGCGCCACGTCTGCCGACGCCTCGCCAGGCGGCTGGTCCTTGAGCAACGACCTGGTCAGTGGCCGCACCTGATGGTGCAAATCGATCCGGTCGAGCACCGGTCCGGAGATTCGCGACTGGTACCTCCGTACGGCATCGGGGCGACAGGAGCACTCACGCGCGGGGGCTCCGTAGTTGCCGCAGGGGCAGGGGTTCGCAGCCAGGACGAGCTGGAACCGCGCGGGGTAACGCACCTGAGCGCCCGAGCGCCCGATGTGGATCGCACCGGCCTCCATCGGGGTGCGCAGCGACTCGATCAGGCTCGGCGGGAACTCGGCAGCCTCGTCCAGGAAGAGCACTCCGTCGTGGCACAACGAGAAGGATCCGGGCTGACTCGCCTTCGGCCCGCCGCCGACGAGGGAGACCATGGACGCCGTGTGATGCGGCGCTGCGTACGGTGGCCGCCGGATCAGCTCACCGCCGACGTTGCCGCCGGCCAGTGAGTGGATCGCTGTGACCTCGAGCGCCTCCGAGGGGCTGAGGTCGGGGAGGATGGACGGCAGTCGCTCGGCGAGCATGGTCTTGCCGGTGCCAGGTGGGCCGTGAAGGAAGAGGTGATGGCGACCCGCCGCCGCCACTTCGAGCACCCATCGGGCCTCTGCCTGGCCGACCACGTCGCGAAGGTCGGGATGGTCGGCGGTCGACGGTGGGTTCGGCGCCTGCACGGACGACTCGATGACCGGTTCTCCGCGGAGCACCGCCACGAGCTCCGTGAGATCACCCACACCCCAGATCGACAGCCCTTCGACGAGCCTCGCCTCACCGACTTGTTCCGCCGGCACGATGGCTCTCGTGTACCCCGCAGCCGCGGCCGTGAGCAGCGCGGGCAGCACTCCGCGACACCGACGCACCCGTCCATCAAGGCCGAGCTCGCCCAGCAGGACGGTCTCGTCCAGCAGCTCGGTCTGAATCACGCCTGGCTGGGTGGCGAGGACGGCGGCCGTGATGCCGAGGTCGTAATGGGACCCGGTCTTGGGCAGCGTGGCCGGTGTGAGGTTCACGGTGACCAGCCGATCGGGCCACGGGAGGCCCGAGTTGGACACCGCAGCCTTACAACGCTCCCTCGCCTCGCTGAGCGACGTGTCAGGCAGGCCGACGAGGATCGTCCGCGGCAGGCCACCGCCGAGCGCCGCCTCGATCTCGATGACCGTGCCGGCCAGTCCTATCAAGGCGACCGACCTCGCCCTGCCGACCGTCACGACGTCACGCCCTGCAGATGGGTGATCACGGGAGCCGAACCACGCGCAAGCAGGACGCCGATGGCATCGACCCGCACCCGGTCGCACCGCACCTCGTGTGCGGCCAGCCACTGACCGGCCAAAGCCTGCAAGCGTGCCAGCTTCTTGTGCGTGATGGCTTCTAGCGGGTCTCCGTACCCCAGTCCTCGTCTCGTCTTCACCTCGCAGAACACGAGGGTGCCGAGGCGTCCCGGACCCGGCTGGAGGGCGACGACGTCGAGCTCACCGAGACGGCCGGACCGCCAGTTGCGGTCGATGACCGTCCACCCGAGACCCTCGAGATGCGCCGCGGCGATCTGCTCGCCCTGCGCCCCGGTCGTACGTCGCTGATCCATCAGCCACCTCCACCCATGACAATGGGCGCGGCAGGACAAGATTCGTCAGTGACGTCCAGGACTGTGGACAACGACCCCGGAACGGCCGTCCACAGCCGTACCGCTCACTTGGTGTCGGGCACCTGGAGCTCGGAGTGGGCGATCTCCTCGATGGACACGTCGCGGAACGTCAACACCTTCGCGGACTTCACGAAACGGGCCGGCCGGTACATGTCCCAGACCCACGCATCGCCCATGGAGACCTCGTAGTAGACGTCACCGCCCTCGGTGCGCACCTTGAGGTCGACCGCGTTGCACAGGTAGAACCGGCGCTCCGTCTCCACGGCGTACGTGAAGATGCCGACAACGTCCTTGTACTCGCGGTAGAGAGCCAGCTCCAGATCGCTCTCGTACTGCTCCAGGTCTTCGGCGCTCATGGTTGGTCCAGCCTAGTCGCTCGCTTCACGTTGTCCCACCGCATCCGGTGGATGTCGCACGGTCCGAGGGTGTCGAGCCGGTCCTGGTGGAGCGGCGTGCAGTAGCCCTTGTGGACCGCGAACTCGTACCCGGGGTAGTCGGCCTCGTACGCCTTCATGATCCGGTCCCTCGTCACCTTCGCGATGATCGACGCGGCAGCGACGCACGCGACGACCTGGTCGCCCTTCCACATGCCCACACCGCCCACGCCCAGCCCGTCTACGGGGAAGCCGTCGGTGATGACGAACGCGGGTGGCGTGCTGAGCCGCAGGACGGCCCTGCGCAAGGCGGTGATGTCGGCGACGTGCATCCCGAGCGCATCGCACTCCGCGGGACTCACCGCGACCCACGCCACGGCGACGGCCTTGGCGAGGATCTCCTCGTACAGCTCCTCGCGCGCACGCTCGGTCAGGAGCTTGGAGTCGCGCAGCCCGGTGATCTGGTGGGTCTTCCGCTCGGACAGGATCGTGGCGGCGGCCACCAGAGGCCCTGCACAGGCCCCTCGGCCGGCTTCGTCGGCACCCGCGACAGGCGTCAGCCCAGCGCGGGCAAGCGCCCGCTCATAGGCGTACAGGCCGCCTCCGGACCGTACGACCACAGCCATGGTCTCAGCAGTTCGCCGCGTTGATCTGCGGCATGGCAGGGGGCGCGGCGGTCGCCGCGGGAACGCTGGTGAAAGTGTTGGGGATCGAGAACGTACGCCATCGGTCGAACGGATAGGCGTTCGCGCGTACGGGTCCCTGGATCGACGCGAGCGTCGGGAATGCCGCCAGCCCCTTCGTGCCTTCCCACGTGTCGCACAGGTGGTAGCGGCTGTCGGCGCTCTTGTTGCGGTGGTCGCCCATGACGAACATGCGTCCTGCAGGTACGACCACGTCGAACGCCGCCTCGGACGGCTTCACCGTCGTGCCGTCGGCGTTCGGGTAGAGGTACGAGGCCTCGTCGAGCTCGACACCGTTCACGGTGATGCGTCCAGCAGTCGAGCAGCACACCACATGGTCTCCGGGGAGACCGATGAGACGCTTCACGAGGTACTGGTTGCCGCTGGCGGGGAGCACTCCGACGAACTCGAGGAACTTCTGCAGCGGGCTGTCCGGAGGTGCCGCGGGCAGCCAGCCGAGATCGTCCTCGAAGACGATGATGTCGCCCCGCTGGTAGTGGACCATCTTCACGGCCACGACCCGGTCGTTGACCTCGAGGGTCTTCTCCATCGACTCGGACGGGATCACGAACATCTGCGCGACGAAGGTCTTCAGCAGGGTCGCGACGACAAGCGCCACCACCACGATGATGACGAACTCCCGGACGCCGCCGGCGATCCGGCGGCCCAGGTTCGGTGTCTGGCGCTCGTCCGAGGAGCTCTCGTCACGACGCCGCGGAGCGGTTCCCACTTCTGCTGAAGCTCCGGAACCGTCAGTACTCGCGCTTCTCCTTGATCTTCGCCTTCTTGCCGCGAAGGTTGCGGAGGTAGTAGAGCTTGGCCCGGCGTACATCGCCACGACGCTCGATCTCGATCTTGTCGATGATCGGGGAGTGCAGCGGGAAGGTGCGCTCGACGCCGACGCCGAAGCTGACCTTGCGGACGGTGAAGGCCTCCTGGAGACCTCCGCCGGTGCGGGAGATCACGGGGCCGGTGAAGACCTGGACGCGAGAGCGGTTGCCTTCGACGACCTTCACGTGGACGCGGACGGTGTCACCCGGACGGAAGTCAGGGATGTCGTCGCGCAGTGACTGGGCATCAAGGGACTTGATGACGTCGCTCATGGAATTGGTTTCCTCGCCTGGTGCCACAGGTCACCGAAGTGGATAATTCCCGGACGCGGACGATCCCCCTGTGGCAGGTGGCCGCGGTACCCGGGACAACAGCGCCCAAGTCTGCCACAGGCCCTTCGGTTCGGACGAATCGAAGGGGCCCGTGGCGGACGGGCGTCCAGGTGCTACTTGCCTTCGCGGCGGAACAGCGACTTCATGAGGTCGCGGTTGAGCTGGGCGATGGACTCGAGCGGGATCTGCTTGGGGCAGACGGAGGCGCACTCACCGATGTTCGTGCAGCCGCCGAAGCCTTCGTGGTCGTGCTGGGCGATCATGCTCTTGACTCTGCTGTACCGCTCAGGCTGACCCTGCGGAAGCATCGCGAGATGCGTGATCTTGGCTGCGGTGAACAGCATCGCCGAGCCGTTCGGGCACGCCGCAACGCAGGCGCCGCACCCGATGCACGCGGCGTTGTCGAACGCCCTGTCCGACTCCATCTTCGGCGCCGGCACGGAGTGCGCCTCAGGAGCCGCACCGGTGTTCACGCTGATGAAGCCACCGGCCTGGATGATCCGGTCGAACGCCGACCGGTCGACCACGAGGTCCTTGATGAGCGGGAAGCCACCGGCGCGCCACGGCTCGACGGTGATCACCGCACCGTCGGCGAAGCTCCGCATGTGCAGCTGGCACGTTGTCGTCGGGACGGACGAGCTGTACCGACCGTGCGGAGCACCGTTGATGACGACGCCGCACATCCCGCAGATGCCCTCGCGACAGTCGTGGTCGAAG
Organism: Propionibacteriaceae bacterium; assembly: GCA_003153855.1. Lineage (GTDB taxonomy): Bacteria > Actinomycetota > Actinomycetes > Propionibacteriales > Propionibacteriaceae > Fen-668. The sequence goes on along the minus strand of PMBM01000147.1, from coordinate 760 downwards.
GCGACCGGCTCTTTGTCCTCGGTCGTGAGCTGCTCGTTCAGCAAGTCCAGCGTCTCGAGGAAGCTCATGTCCTCGGAGACACCGTCCAGCTGGTACCGCTCGAGGCGGCCCTCGGCCTTTGCGTTCGCCTGCCGCCAGATGTTGAGTGTGATCTTCACTTGTAGCTCCGCTGCTTCAGCTCGATGAACTTGTACACAAGAGGTTCCTTGTGCAGTACGGGGCCGGCATCAGCTCCGTACTCCCACGCGGCCACATAGGCGAACTCGTCATCGTGGCGCAGTGCTTCTCCGTCCTCCGTCTGGCTCTCGGCACGGAAGTGGCCGCCGCAGGACTCACGGCGGTGCAAGGCGTCGATGCACATCAGCTCACCGAGCTCGAGGAAGTCGGCGACCCGGCCGGCACGCTCGAGGGCCTGGTTGAAGTCTTCGTTGATGCCGGTCACGTGCACGTTGGTCCAGAACTCCTCGCGGAGCGCCCGGATCTTGCCGATGGCGGTCTGGAGGCCCTCAGCGGTGCGGTACATGCCGCAGTACTCCCACATGATCGTGCCGAGCTCCTTGTGGAAGGAGTCGACCGAGCGGTTGCCGTGGATGCTGAGCAGCTTGTCGATCCGGCTCTTGACCGACTCCAGTGCCTCGACCGCTGCCGGGTGCGTGGCGTCGACCTTCGGGAACGGAGCCGCGGCGAGGTAGTCGTTGATCGTGTTCGGCAGTACGAAGTACCCGTCGCCCAGTCCCTGCATGAGGGCCGACGCGCCGAG
>PMBM01000214.1 GCA_003153855.1 Propionibacteriaceae bacterium | reverse complement strand
GAGAAGTCCTCGATCGGAGAGATCTCTTCGAAGATCTCCTCGAGGCCGGACTTGGTGTTCACGTCGGTTCGTCCTGCAGCCAACGCGGCGGCGACTCGCGCCTGCCAGGTCTCGTTGCCCATCAGCCAGTCGAACGACTCGACCTGAAGNNGGCTCATGAATCTTGGCGAACGAGATGCGTCCGCTCGCAGAGACAACGTTGGTGTTCTTCATTTGGGACTTCGACGCGGTGCGCGAGGCGGCCAAGATTGTGGTCCTTCCAGAACTCGCCAGAGTTTCGTGCGTGCCGAGCGTCCTGTGTCAAGGGCACAGGACGACCAGAGGCATGGGCAAACCGCAACGATAGCCGCGCAGGCGCGTCTACGCAAACCGAAATCAGCAAGCTGCTCGGGACGGCCGGACAACGTCGTCCGGCGAGCACGATGGTAGCAAAGGCGAGGCCGCGTGGCACGAGTCTTCGCTGCGACGCCCCGGACGACTCGTCACAGCCCGGTTCGCGTTCGGCTTCTTCCCCCTTCGGCTGTCCCCCTGTTCGGGCTGTCGCCGGCTCCCCCGGGCCGTCGGCCCCGAGCAGTGGCGCGGGCGATGGCAGAAGGCCGTCGATGGAGGACCGTGGGTTGGGGGACGTTATGGCCAGGTGGTTGTTCGTCTCACCTGGGTGGAGACAGCGCGAAGCCGACGCTCGATCGGGCCAGCTTCCCTGGCATCAGACCCGATCCGCGCCGGCTTCGGCGAGGCTCATTCCGCCTCTGACGTCAACGAGGGCTTGGGGGACGCGTTGACGTCTATGTGTTAAGTATGCGTCGTGTTGACAAGATTGTCAACACCTACTGTTCGGGAACTTTCGCAGCGTTGCGCCAGGCCTCCAGGGCCCGCGGTCCAGCACCGATTGCCTCGTAATCAGTAGCCGCATTGCGGAACGCACGGCGGGCTCCGGAGTTGTCCTCCAGAGACAGCAGCACGTCGCCAAGAAGCTCGTACGTCTCCGCACGGCTCGGGAACGCGATCGAGAACACCTCTGAGGTGAGAGTCTCGAGCAGACGATCCCTGGCGGCTTCCGCATCACCGAGGAGGAACAGGCATCGTGCCTGCTCCACTGCGAGTTCTGCGAGGTCCGAAGCGCGCCCAGTCAGCCTCATGGCGTTCTCGGCGATCTCCAGCTGCTCCCACACGCCGTCAAGGTCTCCACGGGTCATCTTGAAGTGGGCGATCACTCTCTGTACGCGTGACCAGAGCACGAGATCAGCTGCACCTCGGATCATCACGGCTGCTTCGGCGTGGCTTCGCTCGCCGGCCTCCGTGTCGCCCGTGAAGTGCTGCAGGTTGCCGACGTACCAGTAGATCCGGCCCTTGAGGTGGCCGTCTGGGAGCAGGTTGGAGAGCTCGCTGAGCTCTTCGATCTCCGCCTGCATGGAGGTCGGCGGGTCGCCGCGCTCAGCGCAGGAGGCGCACCACTGAAGGATGGCTTCAACGCGTCGTGGCACGTCAGGGGCGATTCGGCGCGCCTCGGCCGCCTTCTCGACGGCCTCGTTGAGCCGGCCAACCGACCGAAGGATGCGTGCGGCGAGGTTGAGGACCTCAGCGCGGACGGTCACGGACTGGTTCGTCACGACGCCGTCGCACAGCTCCAGCACCAGCTCGACCGCGTCGGTGAAGTCGCTCTTCTCGACGAGGATCCGGCACCTGAGGTACTGCGCTTCCCACGCCCGGTCGAGCCGGTCGCTCGCAAGGGCCATCTCCTCGGCGCGCAGGGTTGCGTCGAGAGCGGTGGACCACTCGCGCGTGTGGAGCGCGCGATCAGCGAGCACCAGGTAGCTCACGATGTCGAGCTCCGTGCCGACGTCGGCAGCCTCGCCGAAACCGAGTGTTACCGGGTCGACACCCAGCTGGTCGGCCAGATACTTCGCGGCGTCCGGCGATGGTGCGCGCCGACCTGCCTCGATGTAGCTGATGTAGCTGGCGGTGTACTCCTCGCCACCGAGTTTCGCCTGGCTCCATCCACGCTCCTGACGGAGTTCGCGGACTCGAGTTCCGAAGCTTCCTGACAGCTTCACGTCGTCACCACCTCCTGCCCCGGGGTGTCTTCCTTGGGGTGATTGATTTCTTCTTGCATGTTGACAAGTTAGTCAACTCCCTTATAGGTTCCCTGTCAAGGACACCCAATGCTAGGAGCACCTCCCATGAACAGGTCGACCGTGCGTCGCTTCGTAATCCGTACCGCTGCTGTCGTTGCACTCGCCGGGGCGGTTGCCATCGGCCCAGTGAGCCACGCTCAGGCCGGCGGAGGCGAAGGCAGCTGGAAGCCCGGCTACGTACGCGTCGTTCCCGTCGCCAAGTAGGTCCTGCACACCTGACAGACTGCCACAAAAAAACAGCCCACCCCTGGAGCCCGACGGGCCGATCCTCTCGAGGATCGGCCCTTGGCTTTGTCATCGTCGTGGACTTCGGGCTGTGACTGGGTCGATCGTCACTGTCAACTCCTGGCAGCTGTCCGAACAACCCTCGACAGACAGCACGCGGCCGGTCCTCAGCGAGGACCGGCCGCATGTCGTTGGGTTCAGAGCGTCACTTGACCGAAACGCTGGCGCCAGCAGCCTCGAGCTGCTCCTTCGCCTTGGCAGCGGCTTCCTTGGTGACCTTCTCCAGGACCGGCTTCGGNNTCGACGAGATCCTTGGCCTCCTTGAGACCCAGGTCCGTGAGAGCGCGCACCTCCTTGATGACGCCGATCTTCTTCTCGCCGGCGCTCTCGAGGATGACGTCGAACTCGGTCTGCTCCTCGACCTCTTCGGCGGCAGCACCTGCACCCGGGGCAGCAGCGGCTGCAACGGCAACCGGAGCGGCGGCGGTTACGCCGAACGTGGTCTCGAACTGCTTCACGAACTCGCTGAGCTCGATCAGGGTCATCTCCTTGAATGCCTCAAGAAGATCGTCATTGCTGAACTTGGCCATGGTGGCTTCCTTCCTTACTCGGTTGCAGCGCTCGCCGCGTCGGTGGTGTCCGCAGCATCAGCTGCCTGAGGTGCCGACGACGAGTCGTCGGCGGTGTCCTGCGCCTGGTCGATGGCGGGAGCCGTGCCGGCCCCACCGATGAGGGACGGGTCCTCGGTCGCGGCCCGCTCCAGGGCGCCCAGTGCACGGGCGGCCTGATTGAGGGGAGCAGCNNCACTTCGCGCGACTCGAGGTCGGCGAGCTTCTTCACGGCGTCGGCGTCGAGGACGAGACCGTCCATGACACCGCCCTTGATGACCAGTGCGGGGTGAGCCTTCGCGAAGTCACGGATGCTCTTCGCCACGGTGGCGACGTCTCCGTTGATGAACGCGATCGCTGTGGGGCCAGCCAGCGTGCTGTCGAGGCCCTCGATGCCCGCTTGGCGGGCGGCGATCGTGGTCAGAGTGTTCTTCGCTACGGCGTAGGTGGCGTCCGCGCCGAGCGACCGCCTGAGCTCCTTGAGGTCCTTGACCTTGAGCCCGCGGTACTCGGTCAGCACAACCGCGGCAGAACCAGAGAACTGGTCCTTGAGATCCGCGACCGTGGCAGCCTTGTCCGGCCTCGCCATGAGGTCTCCTTCCACTACTGAAGAGATCGCCGTAGATCACTCCGGGGAAAGAAAAAGCCCCGGCACCCAGGTGCACGGGGCTCGACCACTTGCATGGCGAGTACGTTCACCTGCGCGGGCAGTCCCAGGTGGGACACTTCGGACGAGCGAACTCGTCGACCAGCGGTCTTCGGCCTGAACAGGCTATCGGGCGCAGACCTCCCGGCCAAATCGGCCTCGGACGCCAAGAATGGGCCGGACTCCCATCGGATGGACCGAGTGAGCGAGAACGACGGGCGAGCTCGGCCCGACGTCCATCCTGGTGCGAGGTCGTCCGCTCACGCCCCGATCGTGCCTGGTGCCGGCACGTACGGCTGGAAGAAGTCGTTCGCGCGCTGGCCCTCCAGCGTCAGCTGGAGCGTCTGCACGGACAGGCCGTCGAGCTGCTCGCGGATGATGTCCGCATGGCCGGCGTGACGAGCCATCTCCTCGACCTGGTGGAGGAGGTAGTAGCGCAGTCGAATCGGGCGCTGCTCGAAGATCCCGTGCCAGGGCGCCGGCGGCGCCACGGTTTCAGCATCGGGTTCGGAGGCTCGGATCGCGGCCACGTACGCCTCCCGCGCTGCGTCGAACTCAGCAAGCACGGCCTCCGACGTCTCCCCCTCGACCAGGGCGAAGCCCGCCATGTAGCGCTCCACGTCGCCCGGCTTCATCGGCGCGACCCGCAAGTCGTTCTCGAGGTTCCGTATGACCCCGCGCATGCCGTCGGCGGTGTGCTTGATGATCCCGATGATGGACAGCGCGCTGCGGCACGGGCGCGCGGACGCCTGCTCCTCGGTGAGCCCGTACACGGCCGCCCGGATGCCCGAGAGCTGCACATCCACGTAGCCCGCCAGGCTGGTCGCCTCGTCATGCAGTGCTGGAGCGAACATCGCCGACCTCCTCTTCTGTCGTTCCCTCCATCCTGGTCGAAGGGTCTGACATTCCTCGGCCAGCCGTCAGATCGCTAGGGCGCGTAGTGCTGGATCGTGCCGCCCAGCGACAGGTCGACGAGCTCGGCGGCGATCGCATCGGCGTCGGAGAGGATCTGCTCCAGGTCGTACGTGAGCAGCTTCCGGTCGGCCACGACCAGGTCGCCGTCGACCAGGACGCTGTGGACGTCGCTCGTGGACCTCACCGAGTAGAGCAGGGCGGCGCGCGGATCGTGCACGGGCCGGCAGTGCACGCCGGAGAGGTCCACGAGCACGATGTCGGCCCGACGGCCCACCTCCAGCGCGCCCAGCGACTCGCCCATGCCGCTCAGTGTGGCTCCCCCGCGAGTGCCGATGCGCAACGCCTCGGAGATGGAGAGCGCGGAGACGTCGTGCTCCTGCTGCTTGGTGGCCAGTGCGATGAACTGCATGGCCTCGAGGACGTCCAGCGTGCTGTTGCTGGCCGCGCCGTCCGTCCCGGCGCCGACCGAGACCCCGGCGTCCAGCAGGCCCCTGACCGGCGTGATCGGGTCGAACGCGAACTTCAGGTAGCCCTTCGGACCGCAGGAGACGCCGGTCCGGTCCGCGTACCGCGCGAGGATCTCGATGTCGTCCGGCGTGATGCCGCAGCCGTGGGCGATGACGGTGCCGGCGTCGAGGATGCCCGTACGTTCGGCGACCTGGATCGGGGTCACGCCGAGCCGCTCCAGCGAGCTCCGCGTCTGGTCCATGTTCTCTGCGACGTGCAGGTGGACCTTGAGACCCAGGTCTCGCGCGTGGTCCGCGGTGATGACCAGGTCGTCCTCCGTCACCGTGTACGTGCTGTGGGGGCCGAGGCTCGCACGGATCCGCGGGTCGTTGAGCGCCAGGATCGCGTCGACGGCGTCGAACGCGGCGGTACGGCCCTCGGTGCCGGTCGACGAGAAGTACGTCGGGGCGATGTCGGCCCGGATGCCCAGCTCCCGGGCGGCGAGCGCGATCTGGTCGGCGTGGAAGTAGTGGTCGACGAACCCGGTGACGCCGCTCAGCAGCATCTCGGCGCAGGCGAGCCGAGCCCCCACCCGTACGCGCTCCTTCGTGAGGTTGACCTCCATCGGCCAGATCCTCACGTTGAACCAGTCCTCGACGCTCACGTCCTCCGCGGCGCCCCGGAACATGACCATCGGCGAGTGCGTGTGGGAGTTCGTCAGACCGGGGATCGCCAGCAGGCCCGTACCGTCGACGACGTCACCCGCCGCCGGCACGACTCCTGTGGGGCGGATCGCTGAGATCGCCCCATCGGTGATCTCGATGTCCTGATGCTCGGAGACGGTCACCTCGCCGCTGACCGGCACCTCGAGCACAGAACAGTTGCGGATCAGTCGTACAGCCACCTCAGGCTCCTCCCGGTGAGCCTGACGCTAGGACCTGACGCGCCTTCCCACAAACGGGTCTCAGGGCGCGACGTGCTCGGCTTCCTTCGCCGCCGCCGGATGCCACGGACGCAGCGCATGGCGCCAGAGCAGCCAGGCCGCGAGAAGGAGTCCGACGGGCCAACCCGCCCAGCCCATGAGGCTGGCCGCGGCGGTCCGGAGGTCGGGCGACGCGCCGAGCAGCAGGGCCGTCATCGCCAGGCTGGCATTCACGGTGCCGTGACCGATGGCCGCCGGCCAGACGGAGCGGGACCGTTGCCGTACCCACGCGAGGATGGCCGTCAGCTGGATGCAGAACACCGACATCCAGACCAGGCGCCATCCCGGTGCCAACGTCGGGTAGTTGTAGCCGAGCAGGAGCAGCGGCGCGTGCCACACGCCCCAGATGACACCGACGGTGACGACGGCGAGCGTGTCGCCGATCTTGGCGCGGAGCCGAGGGTAGAGGAAGCCGCGCCAGCCGATCTCCTCCCCGAGGGCCAGTCCCGAAGCGATGAGGCTGTTCAGCGGGAGCGCCGCCAGGTCCACGACGACGAGCACCCAGATCGGCATCGGGAGCGACGTGCCGGCCTTGCCTGCTGCCGCCAGCTGCGCGGCGAAGAACTGCTCGGCGCCGTGGAACGTGCGCAGGTCGAACACGTACGTCCCGGCGATCGCGCTCGTGACGAGTGCCGTCAGGACCACGGCGAGGACCACGCCGAACGCGATGACGATCGAGGTGAGGATCCGACGCCACGAGGCGACGGGCCAGATGCCCAGGTTGAGCAGCACCTTCGGCTGCCGCTCCACGAACTTCGCCGCGACGAGGGCCCCCAGCGTCGGCGTGTACATCATCACTCCGCCGCACAGCAGCATCCACGGCGACGTCAGTCCGTCGCCAAGCCACAGCGGGAGGCAGGCGAGCCAGGCGAAGCCGTACGCGATGACGAGGAAGACCCCGATGGAGACCCAGGAGGCGCGCTCGGCCGGGTCGTGGTCGACGACGACCTGGTTGTACGGCGGGGTCCTGATCGGTGCGTAGGGAGGGCTCACCAGCGGTGTCCTCGCTTCCGAAGCGCCACCGCCACCGGAAGGGCGATGTGGCCAGGCAGAACGGCGGCGGCGACGGCGAGCAGTGCCGGCACGGGTACGTTCTCGTCGGGGTGCTTGGCGGACCGGGACGTGAGGACAGCCATCGCGCAGGCCAGGCTCGCGCCGGCCGCCCCCAGGGCGGGACGGATCATGCGGTCGTCGCCGGTGGTGGCCCGCGTGCCCCACGCAGCGAAGCCGGCGGAGATCGCGGAGTTCAGCAGCGCGGCCGACGGTGTGGACCAGGCTTTCGGGCGACCGCGCCCGTCCCAGCTCGTCGGTACGGGCTCGCCGCGCCGCCAGGTCTGCACGCCGATCACGACGGCCGCGGCCGCCCACGCCACGGGTGCGTACCGCAGAGCGGTCAGCAGGCGGGGGTCGACCTGGTCGAGGCTCTCGTCGTCCCAGTCGTCGGGGCGCAGGAGCCCGAGTCGTACGGCCACCGCCCCGAGGTTGATGGTCCAGCCGAGGCCGAACATGCGCGGTACGAGGATGTGAGGATCGGCGGGCGCCCAGATGCGGCTGCGTACGGCCGGGTCAGTGGGCCCGCGCGTCTCGAACGGCACGCCGAAGACGTCGCCCTCGCCGTCGGCCGGGTCGGTCGACCTGGCGAACGCGTCGAGAACGTGCGAGGCGTACTCGGCGGGCGACCCCAGATCGGCCTCCGTGGCGCCGTCGAGCAAGGCGGCGCGAAGGTCGTCGAGCGCAGCCGATCGTACGTCGGCGGGCAGGGCCTCCAGGGCCGCCGCCACCTGGTCCTCGTAGCTCCTCATTCCGACACCTCCAGAAGCGAGTCCAGCGCGTGTACGAGACCACGCCACGCTTGCGTACCGTCCGTCAGCGCTGCCTGTCCGGCGGCGCTCAGCTGGTAGTACTTGCGGGGCGGTCCGGACGTCGACTCGGCCCAGCGCGTGTCGACGAGCCCTGACGTCTTGAGGCGACTCAGCAACGGGTAGACCGTGCCGGCCGAGGCGTCGAGCCCCGGACGAGCTGCCAGCGCCGTCACGATCTCGCCTCCGTAGCTCTCGTGGGCCCTCAGCAGCCCCAGGATCGCGAGCTCGAGTACGCCCTTGCGCAGCTGCGCCACTCTGTCCGTCGCCATCGTCGCTCCTAGGGTTCGCCTGGTACTAGGCTATACCGGCTACTAGGCCCCGGCAACGGCCTCCTCATCGGGGAGGGGACCTCTCCGGACGACCCGCCCGCACAAGTGCACTCCCGGCCGTACGGGGCCTCTCAGATGGCGGAACGCACTGCGGCCCCGCAACCCAGAAGGGTGCGGGGCCGCCGATGGGTGCCTGGTGTCAGGCGGTGGCCTCTTCGCGCTTGCGCTGGGGGTCGACCTGGACGCCGGGGCCCATGGTCGTCGAGACGACGATCTTCTTGAGGTACCGGCCCTTGGAGGTGCTCGGCTTGAGCCTCATGATCTCGTCCATCGCCGAGGTGTAGTTGTCGATCAGCTGATCCAGGCCGAACGACGCCTTGCCGATGATGAAGTGGAGGTTGGCGTGGCGATCGACACGGAACTCGATCTTGCCGCCCTTG
>PMBM01000142.1 GCA_003153855.1 Propionibacteriaceae bacterium | reverse complement strand
CGCTCCACGAACGGATCCGGCTAGTTCGTGGCATCACCCGGTCACGGTGGGGCTACTTCTTGCGCGCCGAGACTATGCATGGGCTGCTGACTTATCTGGAAGAGAACCCTTCGTGGCATCAGCCAGAGATCTCGTACCACGAACGTTCTCACGGTCAGGCGTTCAGCGATCTGCTCGCGACGAAGCTGGGGCACATGGCAGGACGCGGTGGGTTCCTGGTGCTGGACGAACCCGAGGCCGGACTCTCGCTGATGTCTCAGATCAGTCTGGCGAACCAGCTGGCGCAGCTTCGCGGCGACGGCATCCAGGTGCTGATGGCCACCCACTCCCCAATACTCGCTGCCACCCCGGGTGCACGGATCATCGAACTCGACGAGACCGGATTCGAACCCCGTCACTGGGACGAACTCAAGACCGTCGCGCTCTACCGCCGCTTCCTCGCCGACCCCGGCTACTTCGGCCTGGAGTGACCCCACCCGCGACCCAAGACCCACCCAACCATCCACGCGCGTCGCGGCAGAAGCGCGCGTTCGGTGCGGGAATCAGGAGACGGGCGGTCCGCTCAAGCTCGGGGCGAGGGAGGGCCAGAACTGCTGAGCCCAGTCAAACCAACTCTCATACCCTGGCGGCGAGGAGGGCGGCGGCGAGCCGGCGAGTTCGTTCGCGTCGGGGACTTCGAAACCCTCTTTCCAGCCGTCGATCTCCTCCTCGGCCATCGGGAAGGTTTCCTCCGGGGTGTTCCTCCAGCGAGCCTGGATCCGGCTCCATTGAACATCGCGTTCCACCGGCAGATACACGACCTCGCATGACGCTCCGACTGAACCGGCCATCGAGCGCAGTGCGGAGCGCTCATCGCGCGACCAGAGCCCGAAGTCAAGAACGACGCTGACCCCCAGGCGCAGGGCGTCTATAGCCAACGCGACGAGTCGGCCCTCCAGCAGCCACCGCTTGCCGTCGGGCCGAGTCTGGTGACGGTCTTCTTGGCCGAACAGCGAAAGCATCCAAGCGTCTGGGCTGAGCTGCAGGGCGCCGCGCTTCGCCGACAATTCCCGTGCTCGCACGGTCTTACCGGACCCGGGAAGGCCCACCATCAAGAACAGGGTTGGTGCCTCATTCGCCTGCAATGTCTCACCGCCTCTTTCAGTGACCAAGATGTCTGGCACTCGTCGACGAGAACCCGCGGCTCGGCCAGCCGGCCGCGATCAGGGCCCTGATCTGGTGCAAAGGGCAACGCTACCTGTCGCACGCGGCGACCCTGCAGGCCTACCGTTTCTCCCAGACCCGAAGCGGTCGGCCTCTCCTGTCGCACGGCTTCCACCGTGGGGCATTCCGCACGCGACCCAACCCTTACTGCCTGCGGCATGTGCGTGCATTCGTGCAGGGGGCCGTGTGTCTGGCGACACCTGGGCGGCGAGAAGAGCAGCCCGACGAGCATGATCGCTTGCACGGCGCGGGCTAGCGGCCTGGTCTGGGTCGGTCCATGAGGCCGAGGCGCTCAGCGGTGTCGCGGGTGAGGATCATGTCGCCGAAGTCGTGGCGGCCCTGGGCGAGGAGAGCGGGCGGGAAGTGGTAGCCCGCTCTGTTGAGGAAGCCGTGGGGGCCGAAAGTGGTGAACCAGGGTGTCAGGTCTTTGGCTTCCACGAGGGTATGCCCTAGGTCGAGGCGGGTCAGATTCCAGTCGGACAGGTCGTGGGCTTTGGCGAGATGGGTATTGGTGAGGATCTGGATCGGGCAGGGATCGAGTGACCACTCCCCAAACAGTTCTGGGTAGAGATCGAACGCGGGCGCGTAGTGGCCGTGGATGGGGTCGTCGCTGCCGCTGAGGAAGGTCCCGTCGAAGTCGACTCTGGCGAGGGCGAGGGTGTCTCTGGGCGCGGTGGTGATCACCTGTCGTAGCTCCGCGACGATGGTCTCCCAGGGGTCGGGGTCGAGCCGGGCCTGCTGGACGCTGACCATTATGGGGAAGTGGAAGCCGACATTGCGCACCCAGTGGTGGGCTCGGCTGTATCCGCTGGTCAGGCCTCCGTAGTCGGTGGTCATCTCGCGGCGCACCAGGCTCCGGGCGTGGCCGGGTGGGACGCCGATGGAGACCTGGCCCATCATGACGTGAGCAAGATCGGCGTCGGCCAGGGCCCAGCCGAGGATGTGGTCGAGGACCTGGTCGAGGGTGTCCACATCGGCACCCCAGCCCTTGCCGTACCTGGTCACGGACGGCTGCGGCTGGTAGGCCAGCACGCCGTATAGCCGGATGTCTCCGACCTCCTCGTTATAGCCGCGCGGGGGGTCTTCGAAGGGCTGGGCCCAGGCGACGCGGCCGGCCTGACGGGCGCCGGTGAGTCTTCCGTTGATGCCGGAATCGGTGAGTCGTTGCGCGAGGTCACCGATCCAGTCCCACAGCATCTGGTCGACCAAGGTCTCCAGCAGCAGCAGCCATCCCCCGGGGCCGGGGAACCAGCCGCCATTGGCGGGGCTCTCGTTGGTCGGGTACGGGTCGTTGACCAACGCCCTATCGAGGACGTCAGCTGTGGTCGGCTGGTCAGGCAGCAACTGCAGGATCAACGCGTCCTGACCACCCAGCTCTCGATGCGTCGCCTTCAGCCGTTTCCAGTTCACCTCAACCGTCACGCGCGCAGGCTAGCGCCAGCCAGACGCCCGACCCTCCACGAGAAGAAGAAGCCCATAAAGATCCCGCGCCCATTGGCAAGAACTCCGGCCAGCCCCGGCGCTCTCATCGGCACGATCGACCGCGCTGACTGCGGCATGACAGTGAGATCGGCAGCCGACACGGAGGAGCCCCGGAGCTGTCGGGAAGTTGAGGCCGCGTGGTGGACAATCGACCAGTGACTGCCGACGATGATCACCAGGAACTCGATGCCGCTTGGCGCGCGTTGTTCCGGTTGATCGACGGGCTCCCGGGTTGCGTGCAGTGGGGCGATGTTTCACATATGGACGTCATGGATATGGCAGACCGTGTGCGCGGGGTGGGCCTCCATCTCGACTCTGCCGTTCAGTTGTCGTCACAGATGCGCTATGAATCCGCCTTCGCGCTACTTCGAACCGCCTTGGAGCAGGTCCTCGTGGACTGGCTTGTCTTTCAAGGAAGAACACTCGTGCAGCGATTCCCGGGGGTTGACGAAGAGCGATGGGCGGAATGGCAGCACGACCGCGCGACAGGTGCCGACTGGACGCGCACCATCCGGGACTGGAGCCGAACGAAGAAGGGAGACGTCCGCATCGTTCGTGAGGGGCTGTTCAGCGAACCCGACGAACACGGCAACAAGATCCAGCTGAGCATCTATTACTTCCTTCTGGACCAGTATCTGCCGACACTTGGCCCTCCGAGCGCTCAGACGGATACGCCGTACCTGAGACTCGAAGACCTACGACGTCTCGCCGAAGAGAACGAAGCTTTGTGGCGGACCTACCTGACATGGTCATCTCTTCTTACGAACCTACGAGAGAACGCACTGCTCGCCGATGCAGACGCGAATCGGCTCGCGGCGCACTACCGGTTCCTGAGCAGCTATGCCCACCCGGTGGCCGATCATCGCCGCGAAACGTATGGGCGCGACGCCTCCATGGGCTGGCCCCGGTACGACCACTACTGCAGCGAACTCGTCCTGCTGTATGCACTGGCCTTGGGCGCACTTGAGATCCTCAACTTCCTGCCGGTCGTGAAGACGAAGCCAGGCGTGTCCCTAGCGGACCCAGACCGCATCGATCTGGTGCTAAGGGTCGCGGAATCTTCTTCAACGCATTTCTGGTTCCTTGGAACGAACGCGCATCCGTATGACCTGTGGAAAGCACACAACACAGCGTTCTTCCAGCTGTTCAAGGATGGGCAGCTGACGACGCCACAGCCACCCCCGCCCGACGAAGTTCCGTATCCCACCGACCCGCTACGACGCCTGATCGAGATGCATGCCAGTACCACCGAGGTGCTGACCGGTCTCACCTACTTGAGTCCATGGCCGCGGGAGGACGCTCGATTCCGGTGACTCCGGGTTCGCCCGCGCACGAGGTTTGGTCTTCAGCGTCGGCCAACACGGGAAGAGACCGACCACCCACCGCGGCAGAACCGGATGTTCGCGACGGGACGTGATCACCCAGCGTTTGGCGGTGGTGGCTGATCTTCAGACGAGTCGCGCCCGACACATGTCACGATGAGTGAGGGCTAGGACGCGATGCCTGAGCAACGACAATCCCTTGGAGCAGGAATCATGACGAAGAGAGTCTTGGGACGGTCCCCGTGGAGGTGGGCGGTTCTCGTCGTCGGTCTCTTCTTCGCCGGACTGCCCTTCTTCATGGTCTTGCCTTGGAAAGCGTGGTACCTCGGAACCGTGCCTGACGCGCTGATCATGGTCGTGTTTCCGACCCTGGTTGTCCTCCTAGGCCTGTGGATCGTCGTCACGGCCGTCCGAAGCGGTCTCGTTCTCGATCATGAGCATTTGGTGAACCTCCCGTATGCGGGCTTCCGGAAGAGGGTGCGCATCGCCGACATCGCCGGGGTCGGGACCAGCTTCGGTAGCAACTTCACCGCACCGACCGTCAGGACGTCTGACGGCAAGGTGTTGCTCTTGACAGGCCTTGCCTGCTCCCCCACAGAGCACGGCTACTTCCGCTCACGATCCATAGCCCAGGAGATCGCCTCTCAGCTCGCAGTCCCCTACGAAGAGGGCACCCAGGCCTGACACCTCCCCGGTCCGTCCGCTGCACACCTCCTTCGCACCATCCCCTCGCGATCCCAGCTTTGCCAAGTCAAGATCCCGCACTGCGCGGCATGAGCGAGCGTCTCGACGAGCTTCGGCATGCGGGCCGAGGCGCCGAGTGACGCCCGTGGTGGCGAGCGTCGCGGCACGAAGGTAGTGGCGATGGTGAGAAGCCGTGCCGGCGTGGGCATGCCCTAGTGTTTGCGGCGAGGTGATGATGTCGTTCACGGTCGTTTTGCTGATCACGGCTGGACTTATTTGGTCTGGCCTTGTGTTGCCGTGGGCGCTTAGTCGACGCTTCCGCCGGGCCTTCGCTCGGGTCAGCCTGCGCGGGCCATTTCCGCATGGACCCGGGATCGACATTGCTCTCTGGACACTCTTCAGCCTGTGCCTGGTCGAGATGGGGCTTGCCCAGCCAGGCCGTTGGGTGACGCTCCAGCTCATCGCGATTCTGGTCACGGTGACCGCGATGGGAGTCTTGATCCTGCTCGGCTGGAAACGCCGCGCGGCGGGGCAGTACGACCAGCTCCGAGACAGGCTCTTCGACGCCGAAGGCGAGTCGGGCGAGAAGCCCAGTGGCAGGCGCGGTGTGCCGTCGGCGTCCACGAAACGCAGCACCGGCGCAGACCCCACAACCGGAGGCTCAGCGCCGCCCTACGCAGCCGAAACGCCGATGCCTGTCCCCGCCGACGAGGAGCCGCGGGCCCCAGCGCTGTCTGGGGAGCACGGGCGGCTGGTCGTGCGGAGGCCTGGAGGGGTGTGGCGGCGCGATCTATTGCGTTCCTACCGGCTCGACGTGGATGGGGAGCCCCGAGGAGCGGTACGGCGTGGGCAGGTGCTCGAGCTGGAGGTTCCCGCCGGGCGTCATGCTGTGCGCGCTCGCATCGACTGGACTGGCAGCCCAACACTCGAGGTGGACGTCGGACCCGGGGCCTCGGTCATCGTAGTCGTGAAGCCGGCCACAGGCGGCTGGTCTTTAACCAAAGTCGATGACTACCTGACCCTGTCGGTCACTTCTTCACCCGTCAGCTAGGCGATGTGCGGCATTTGCGAGCGTGCTGACCGCGCTCACCGCGGCAGTTGAGGTTGATTCAAGAGCCGTCGGTGGAGCGCTAGTGAGCTCGCTTGGATGCTGAGCGGACGTCCCGTGTCGTGTGGAGTTCGTGCGAGCTGGCTCATGGTCGAGTCGGTTTCGGTCTTGAGGAACTGGATGAGCACGCGTTCTCGTTGTGTCGATCGGTGGCGGGCGAGTCTCCAGCGAGACCATGGCCTTCGTGAAGGTCGGCACTCCCCTCCATCCCACACCCTGCAGCCAGTGTGTGCTTGGTCGGGGGTAGATGGAGGTCACACCCTGGCGATGAATCTCGCCGGCACGTGTGGCGACCCAGCGATTATGACTTCTCTCGACGCAACGTGGGCCGGAAACCAACCGGCCAAAGGTCTGCATTCATTGGAAACTCCAGAATGACAAAGCATTCGGGCTCGTCAACAAAACCCGGCTGTTCAATCACCGACTGTATTGCGGACCTTGCCGTGTTGCGAGAAGAGAACCACCCAATCAGGGATAAGTCGTCCCGCTTGCCGATTCGGATCCGTCCAACACGATCCCGATGCCGGAGAGGATCGAAATGTTCCACATGGTAGACACACCACAGCGCCTCAGTTGACGGCGGCGACACAGACTCAGTCATGCTTAAAGCCCTCCGTCCAGCCCACTTTGTCTACCGTCAACTCGTCTATGAAGAAGCAGTCTTGTTCGTCGGCAAACCCAGGGAGTGACTTCATGCGTCGAATTGCCTCATCCGCCGCCTCTTTGGTGGAGTAGACGCCCAGGAATCTCTGGATATTCTCGCCATAGATGTTCAGGTCTCCTTCATTGTCTATATGCTTCTTCTTGTGCTCAGCATGGAAAGCTGTGTAGACAAACATGAGAGAATCACTCCCTGTGATATTTCCTAGTTAACTATGAATCCTCCGCCTGATGGCCCGACTTACACCAATTCCGTAGCCACGGTGGTTGTTCATCTCGTGCTCAGCGTAGCCAATCCCAGATTGGCCGGCTCGGGGTGGTCGTTGACCATTCGCTTCCTGGCGCGGCTCGCCTGCTGAGGCAGCCCCTAGGCGTGAGTTCCTTCCAGGACAGCGAAACGGACGTTAGTCCCAAATCGTTGTGCTACGTGAGGATCAACCTGAGTGCTCGCCCTTGATCGGGCTGATCGCTTCCAAGGGCAGACTCCGCCGAACCATGTGTTCGGCGAACACTCCCGCGCCCCGGTGGCCCCGCGGCACTGGCCAGGCCCACCAGTTCTTGACGGTCGAGGACATGTTGCCATCCTGGGCACCAGGGCGCGTCGGCGGACCCTTGCGGAACCGCCTATCGAGCGACCCTCGTCGTCAGCCGGAAGGAACTGACATCGGCAGAATCGGACGTTCCAACCTCGACGTCATGCCCGCAAGACACTGGCGAATGCCGGTCCGAGCTGTCGCTGGGGCGACTGCCGATCTCACCTTGGTGGGCGGCGGCAGCTGAGTTGCCGAGAGCGGGCCGGATCGAGCTCTCCTCGGCCACACGCACGCCACCTGCCTCATCGCCGCGCAGGGTCTCGGGAAGCCTGCACTCGTTGTGTGACGCGCCGCGCAGCCCCGACTTTTTCGTCACAACGACTTACTTGGCCCGATTTGCACCGGGTGTGTGGCAGATACGTGGTTGCGTTTGCCCTCCTGATGGCCGCTCAGGTAACCCCTGGCGGCTTTCGATGGGAGAACCCTGCGGACGTGGCTGGTTGCTGGCCCAGCAAGGAAGGGACATGAGAGGGACGTTGCCGAGGGACTCCTCTGCAGGGCGAAACGCCGGTGGGGTAGCCCTGCCTCCGGGCGGCACGACCTATGCGGGCAAACGTGCCCCTGGACAAGTTGTTTGTCTCTCTCCCCCGTTCGGAATCTGCCGCAAGCGGCACTGCGGGCCGCGCAACTGCGCACGTTGCCTCTTCTTGCGCTGATCTGATCGAGTTACTGGTCCGGGCTCGGTGTCGAGGAAAGGCTGGATGGTGATGCCTCGTCGGCCGCGCCCTCGCGGTGTAGCAGTACGGCGAGGATGTGCTTGCATGGCCCGCGCGTGCCGTGATGTCGCTCTTCCCAACGGCATGTACAGGTCAGGTCCTCGCTGACGGTGTAGTACGGCTCCGAGCTACCCCGGACTCGCCACGACGCGCCATCGGGGCTCACGCCGCCGGAGGCGAGCAATTTCTGGGCGTCGGCGAGGCGCGGGTTTCGCCGCAACACCTTGGCCGGGTCGATCGGCAGTTCGCGGTGGAACCACGACCGGTCCGTGAGGTCGTACCCGAGCCGCCCGGACGCGGCCAGCCACGCAAGACCAGACGAGATCTCGGCGTCGCTCCGCCCCGTTCGTACAGCCATCTCCCCCGGGTCGATCGTCGACTCCCAGCCGATCTCGTCGAGAAGCTCCATGCCGAGTCGCTCCGCCTCAGGATGCGCGAGGAAGGTCAGGAGCGACCCTTCCCCGGAGAAGCCACGGAAGGGCTCGGGGCTCAGCACGAGCGTGAGCCGTGCTGACGGCAGCTCGAAGACCCACGCCGAGGCGCCGTTGTCCGCCCCGTACACGTCCAGCTTGGTCGCCAGTCTCAGCACCCGCTCGCAGCCCCGTAGCCGAGTCGCTCCGGCGAGATGTACAGCGCCGGGCGTGGGCGTACGGGCGACGAGCCAGCGCGGGCGGTACGGCCGCACGTACAGGTCGGGTCCTGGTGCCGCAACCCTCGGCAGTGACGCCATGAGCTGCCCTATCTGCGGCCCGACAAGAGTGCCCACAGGACGCATCAGCTCCGTCGTCAGAGGCACCTCGGCGAACCCTCGTACCCACCTGTCGGGAAGCGCCACCTTTCGCTCCACGTGCGTCTCGTCGAACGTCGAGGCAACTAGCTCGTCGTGGCCCACGGACAGGTGCAACGGCTCCGCCCGACTGATGCCGGCCATGGCCATCCGCAACGGCGGGCTGACGTCGACGTTCGTCGTGCCGAACGACGCCCGGTTGCCGCCGAGCCCACCGGAGAGCAGGTCGAACCGCGCGTACACCCCGTTGCAGCCCGAGAAGGACTCGAACCGCAATCGGTCCCCGCTGCCAGTGACGACAGGGTCCCTGATCACGATCGGCGACGTGTCCACGTACCGCGTCGAGGCCACGTCGGCGACCGCCAGCAGCCCCGCCGCGAAGACGTCCGGCCGGTCGAGGAAGCCGGTGAAGAACTCCGGGTTCTCCACGATCCCGTCAGGGGTCCTGGCCCAGGCCGTGGCCAGGTCGAGCTCCCACCCCTCTCTGCTGGACGCGAGCTGGGACTCGGCCACGTACGTGCTCATGGGCGCTCCAATGCTGCGACGAGACGGCGGACCTGAGTGTGGAGCGAATCATCGACAGGCAGATCCGCGAACGCCTGGAGGGCTTCCGGGATCTGGTGGTCCGGGACCTCGTGCGCGTACGACAGAAGCAGGTCGATGAAGGGCGAAGGACGATCAGCAGTCGAATAGGGTTTCAACGAGCTCAGTGCGACGGCCATCGCGAGCGGCCAGGCGCCTCCCAGCCCGCCGGCTTCGAAGACACGCTCGAAGGCGTACGCCATTCCCGCGGTGATCCCTCGCCGGGCCACCAGGCTCGGGTCGAAGCGCTCGGCCTGGATGAGCGGCAGCATGATCGGAAGCCAGTCGATCTCCTCGTCGAACGCCGGCTGGGCAAGGAGGTCCATGGCCGCATCATGCATCCTCGGCCCCCAGGGCCAGTGAGCCCCCACCGGGAACCGCTCGGGTTCGAGACCGGGCGTGATCGGTACGACGAGGTCCGGGGCGAGCGGCATGAACTTCAGGATGTCCAGCCCGGTGCCTTCGTGGCCCCTGGCGAGCATGCTCTTAGCAATGACCGAGATGGACCAGGGAACCGGTGCCGAGGCGCTCACATTGTGAAGCTTCAGAACCGCCGGGAGCCGCTTCGGCATCCCGTTGGCGGACACCCACGTCCTGAGAAGGCGCCCCGCGTCGTGCGCGATGCCGCCTTCTGGGGTGGTGAGGGCGGGATCGGTCCACCACCGGTCCAAGGGCACCTCCTCGGCGCGGGACGGGGCACAGCGACGAAGCCGGTACAGCGCCTGGATCACATCGAGCAGCGCCACCGGTCCCGGTGCCTGCTCCAACCGTGCGAGGAGGTCGTCGAAGTCGAGGGTTCCGTCCGCGTAGACCGGCGTCGACAACACGACCGGGCTTCTGTCAGCCACCAGCAGCGTCTCCATCGCCCGGAAGAACTCCAGGCGTGTGGTCACCTCGTCCACCCAAGGCGGCAGCGCGACCTGCTCTGTCGGTTCCTGACGGACCGCGCGGTCGAACCACGGGCAGTCGCCGACCCGACCCCACGGGAACGGTGTCGGAAGGTGGTGGTTGAAGTAGGTCCTCCCGTTCATGGTGAGGCGCCAGAACAGCTCGGGCGTGAGCTGGCCGCTGGCCCATAGGTCGATGGCGATCACGGTCCCCACCGGGCCGAGGGTGCGCTCGATGTCGACGATCTTGGCCCTTGTCTTCGCCACGCCGTCCTCGCGCACCATCCGTACGGTCTCGGAGAGCAGCTGCTCAGCGAGCCAGACGTTCCCCTCCTTGGCCTTCGGATAGTTCGGCGGGTACACGCACAGGGGGTAGTGGCTCGGGCTGTGGAAGAGTTGCTGCAGCGACAGAAGCTCGACGTACGAGTCTGCGGGGATCGGAGCGAGCTTCGCGTCGCGGATCGCGAGGTCGGGCTCGGTCGGATGCCAGAGACCTCTGTACGGCTTGGGTTGGGGACGGGGCGGGTTGGCTCGAACGCTCTCCGTGAAGGCGTCGGCGTCGGTCCTTGCTAGCGCCGCCCCAAGCGCGCGTGCCTGCATCTGTGCCGTCGTCGTTCCCTTGCTCGCGGCGAGAGCCGCGATGCCGTACGGAAGCTCCGGGCACGGAACTTCAGGAGCGAACCTCGTCAGGGTGCGCAGCACGTCGGCGAACCCTGCCGCCGGGACCGCTTCCCGGGCCTCACGATCCGCGATATCCAATGCGGTGGCCCAGAGGTAGCGAAGGCCACCGGCAAGGAACAGGTCGGACACGGCTTCGGCCAGTCGTGACATACGTACGGAGTGCAGGCTGAGGAGGGCCAGCGTCGGATCTCGGAACTCTGCGACCGCGTCAGCTCCGCGCTCGGCCAAGGAAGAGAGCAGCTCTGTGACCAACACGCACTGCATGGTGGGCTCGTCAGTCTCCTGCTTGTTGAGCAGAGCTGACCATCTCACTCGGCCCCATCGCTTGAAGACGGGCCGTTCGGACTCCGGCACCCATGTCGGCTCAAGGGCCCACAGCCCCAGGAACTGCTGTTCCTGGGCCGGTGGAGCCGACAGTCCGAGCTTCGATATCACGGCAGCGACAGTCGCGGCGAACGACGCGTCCTCGTCCGTGCTGAGAACGGCAAGCGCCGCGCCGGCGGCTTCGTCGCCGACGCGTGAGCGGAGGTTACCCTGCAGCGCCTTCAGCAGCGTCTGCTTCAGTCCTTTCTCCTGGCGCCCAGCGACGGTGCTGGTGAGCTGCGTCAGGTCGTCGGCGGTCGTGACCAGCTGCATGGCGAGGGGCAGGAGATACTTCCCCACCACGCCGACGCTCGTCGCCATGACCGACAGCACGTAGTCGAGCCCAGGAAGGTCCTCAGGGCGAACGTCGAGCGCCTCCAGGATCCGTACGAGAACCTGCTGACTCGCGGGCCTCTGCGGGGAGGTGAGGAGGCCCAGGATGTGCATGATCATGCGGGCACGCTCCACGACTCCACGGTCCGCCAGGACCCGGATCGCCTCAGGCAGTTCCGGCAGCTTCCCGCACTCGCCGTTGTCGAGGAAGCGGTAGAGCGCCTCGGGCATCCACGCGTCGGCGGCGATCTCGCCGGCGAGGTCCTCGGGCACGGGGTACCTCTGCCACGCGGGCGTGTACCCGCGGCCGGCCGGGCACGGCAGAGGCACCCTTTCCCCGATGTTGCGAAGGACGCGGCCGACCGTGTCTCCGGTCCTCTGGCTCGCCGCTTCGACGAAGTCGGCGACCCACGCCGGGTCCTTGGCGCATACCGCATCGACGAAGAGCTCGTCGCCGACGCACTTCTGGTGCCACCAGTACATGTCCCAAGGCACGCGCTTGGCCGCTGTTGCGGGCCCGCTCAGCTCGACGGCGCAGAGGGCCATGATTCGGTGGCTCTCGGACCAGGCGTCGTGGTTCGCGGTCGAGTCGCTGCCCTGGCGGAACGCGCCCTCTGGAATCATCCCGTACCAGCGGGTCGCTTTCGCGAACCAAGCCCTCGCCTCGGTGAGTTCCTTGCCTTCCAGACCTGCCAGCAGGTCCCACGCCCCAACGGCGTCGCCAGTGGTCACCAACGGGTACAGCAGATCCGCGAAGCTCACGGTCATGACCTTTCCAGTGCTGTTGCAAGAGGTCCGGCGTGGACGCTCGCGTCCGGCACCACGTGCGCATGAAGGCTCCGGACGTACGCATCGAGGTCCGTACGAGCCATCGCTGCGCCGAGGGCGCGAGACTCCATCTGCGCCTTCGCCGACCCATTGCTTGCGGCCAGTCGGGCCAGGTTCTGCGGCAGCTCCTGCGGTGGCGCTTCGGGGGCGAACTGCACGAGTACGCGCAGCAGCTGCGGCAGAGCCGCGGGTCGCTTGAGCTGGGTGCAGCAGAGATCAGCCATAGCCAACGCCAGGGGCCAGGCTTCGCTCATGGCTCCGTTCATGAAGAGCTCCGGCATGTCCGCCGCATACCTCGAGGGCCTCAGCCAGTCGCCGTGCTCCTCGAGCTGCAGCATCGACCACTGGAACGCGATGGAGCTCCGGTCTCCTGCCGCGAGGCTCCGGAGGGTCCAGTTCACCCAGCTCTCATCGACGCCGGGGTCTGGCGGAGGAGGCGCCTGGGGTGTCAGGTCCCAGAGACCCAGGATCGGCATCTCGTCGGCCTCACGAGCGACAACGTCACTCGATGCCAGCCCGGCCAGCGCGGTCTTCGCCCGTCCGCTGATCGACGCGTCTCCTTCGCCGACGAAGACGACTAGGGCTTCGATCACCGGGTCGAGCCCTACGCGATGTACGAGCTCGTCGCCTAGGGCCTCGACCAGCATGGCCTTCTGGGCCTTCTCGGATCTCGACGCGATGACACTCACGAGCTGGGGCAGATCGTCGGGGGTCACGAGCCGGATCGCGGCCGGCAGGAGGTACTTGCCGACCGCACCGGAGTTGGTGGCCATGACGCCCAGCACGTAGTCGATGCCCGGTAGTTCCTCGTCGCGCACCTCGAAGGCGGCCAGGATCCGCACGAGGGCCTGCTGGCTGCGCGGCTTCTGCGGCGAGGTCAGCAACCCGAGGATGTGGTTGACGACCTCGGCCCGGTCGAGGCGACCGCTCGTGCCGAGGATCGCGAGCGCCCCCGGCAGGTTCTCCCAATCGGCAGCCGAGCCGAAGTCGAGAATGTGCGTCAGGACGTCAGGCATCCACGGGTCGTCCGCGATCTCCTGCGCGAGCTCCTCGGGCGGCGAATACCCGTCCCAGCCCGGCGTGTACCCGGAGCCGGTAGGACACGGGACAGGAACGCGCGAGTTGATCGTACGCAGGACCCGGCTCAGAGTCCTCCCCCATCGGTGACTCGCGGCCTCGACGAAGTCGGCGACCCACACCGGGTCCTTGGCGCACACCGCGTCGAGGAACAACTGATCGCCCGCGGTGTGCTGGTGGGGCCAGAATCGGTCCCAGGGCACGCGCTTCGCCGCAGTAGCCGGGCCGCACAGCCCGACCGCGCACAACGCCATGACCCGAACGGCCTCGTCCCGGTGGTGGTCCCTGGCGCGGAAGTCGAAGGCTCGAGCTTCGATGGTTGGGTACCACCGTGAGGCCTTGGTGAACCAGGCCTTCGCCTCGGCCAGCTTCTTGCCTTCCAGTCCGGCCAGCAGGTCGCGCGCACCGACGGCGTCACCTGCGATCACCAACGGGTACAGGGAATCCACGAAGCTCACGAACATCTCCTTGGGGGCGGCCTCCGGCCGATTGTCCACTCTTCTGACCCGTTCGGTGGACATCAGTGAGAAGCCCTTCACTGGCCCGACTCACCGCGACCGTCCACCTGCGCTCGGTTGTTCGATGCTCTGCCACGTTCGCGCCAGCCATAGATAGGGGTGCGATGTTGTGCATATGTTGTGCAGGGCCCCAAGTTTCGGGTATTTCCCCTAGTCAGAACGGTGGGCGTAACTGGGATCGAACCAGTGACCTCTTCNNNNCGCATCCGGGCTTCAGCGGCAGAATCTGCCCATGACGACCGAGGTACGGACGGCCCGCACGGACGATGCGGGCGCTCTCACGCGACTCCGCGTGTCCATGTTCGAGGCGATGGGCGACCCGCGGGTCGGGGATCCCGGATGGCAGGAAGCNNGCGCGGCAGTGGTTCGCGGCGCACGTGGACGATCCGGACGTCGCACTGCGCGTTGTCGAGGTCGACGGTGAGATCGTGGCCGGTGCCGTCGCCCACGTCCGTACGCACCTTCCCTCCCCCGGGAACGTCAGCGGACGCCTCGCAACCATCTCGAACGTGTCCACGTTCTCGGAGCATCGAGGACACGGGTACGGCCGGCTGGCGTTCGAGGCGGTGCTCGCGTGGGCGCGCGAGTCGTCGCACGCAGAAGTCGCCGATCTGTTCGCGACGGGGATGGGCCAGGGCATGTACGCCGCCGCCGGTTTCACCGTCCATCCGATGCCCGCGATGAGGCTCCCGTTGCACCACAAGTGACTCGCCGCATCGGGTTTGTGCCCCTGGATCGAAACCCTGTAATGTCTACCGGGCACCCGCGAGGGAGCATGCGGACGTGGCTCAGTTGG
>PMBM01000125.1 GCA_003153855.1 Propionibacteriaceae bacterium | reverse complement strand
GTGCACCTGGTCGGCGCTGACCGGACTGTGCCCGGTTCGGGGTGGGTGACCGTCTACGACGCTGTTCAGGACTACGTGACGTCCACCGACGTGACGGCCGGGAGCGGTGTCCTTCAGTTGTACCCGGGAACGTACGAGCTCCTCATAGCGGCAGACGGATACGTGCAGACCACCAAGTCGCTCACCGTGACCACTGCCATGTCGGTTGACGTCACTCTCCGGGTAGGCGGCACGATCTCTGTCGGCTTGTCAGGAGCGGGGAGCTACTTCTTGTCAGCCACCAACGTCGCGACGGGGGACTACTTCGTCGGAGACACCACTGAGTCCACGTACGCTTTCACGGGGTTGCCTGATGGCGACTACGTGATCAGCGCTGTGTCGGCATTCGGCGGATTGTCGTGCGGCAAGGCGGCTTGGCACGGAGGATCCAACTACTTCGACGCCACCCCTGTGCACGTCACCGATGGATCCGTTGTGGCGATCACGCTTGCGGCGCCCTGCGGCGGATCAGTCTCCGGCCATTCGATCTCTGGGTCGCTGGCGCTCCCGGCCGGGGTCACACTGACAGACGACACGCGCTGGGGCGTGTACCTGACTGCGACCAACGTCGAGACGAATGAGGTCTTCGGCACCTACCGGCTGACGGGCACCGACACGTTCGCCCTGAGCGGTCTTGCGCCGGGCACTTACCGCGTCGATGAGACGGCGGAGAGCTCGCTGAACCTCGGGGATGCAGCCATGACGGTCACGATCGGTGCCACTGACGTCACGGGGGTCACCCTCGTGGTGCCCGTGGCAGGCTCGATCAAGGGGCGGGTGGTCAATTCGTTCGGGCATGGCGTGCCGAACGTGAGCGTGAACGTGACGGGAACCGCCGACTCGGGGTACGGCTACAGCGACGCTCAGGGCAACTTCACGGTCCCAGGGCTGCGCTCCGGCGACCACGTGGTGGTCATCTCACCGCCATCGCCTCTCGTAGGGACGACTTTGGACGCCGTCCACGTCGCGGCCGGTACAGCCACGACGATCCCCACCGTGGTGGTGCCGAACGGTGGCCGCATCGCCGGAGTGGTCCCGTCCGGGACAGGGTCCGTACAGATCGAAGCAATGGACGCCAGCGGTGCGGTCCTAACAAGCACGAGCACATACGACGGTGGTGACTACCTGCTGGGGCCGGTCCCGGCGGGCGCTGCCTACGTGCTATTCAGCGGTCCAGGCATCGTCCCAGAGTGGTGGAAGGACGCAGCCACACTGGGCACGGCGACCCCGGTGACAGTCACGACGAACCAGGCGGTCGCGGGGATAACCCCGACGTTGACGACGAGAACCGTGTCGTCGGCGACCACGACGATCACCGGAACAGTCACCGGTCCCAAGGGACCGCTGCCGGGGATCTGGCTGTATGCCTCAGGGTCCACCTCAGGTGAGTACTCGAACGACAGCACGGCGGCCGACGGTTCCTACACGCTCGTGGTGCCGGAGGGGGACACCTATTCGGTCTCGTACGAAGTCTGCTTCGGGTACAACGACATGGGGGGCTGCCTCAACGACTACTACACCGAGACGCGGGACGTGGTGGTCGGGACCACCCCGGTGACGAACGTGAACTTCGTGCTCACGCCGCCCTCCCTGACGTTCACGGCGGCGCCTGTTCCCACGATCGCCGGCACGGCTGCGTCGGGGCAGACCCTGACGGCGACCGCGGGGACGTGGGCACCGGTTCCGGATGCGCTCGCCTATCAGTGGTACGCGGACGGAGCGCTCATCGCCACGGCGACGCAGCCGACCCTCCAGCTCGCCGATGCGCAGCTCGGCAAGAAGATCACGGTCGCCGTGACCGCGACCAAGGCCGGCTACACCACGAAGACCGTCACCTCTGAGGCGACGGCCGCCGTGACCGCGGCACTGCAGGCCGTCGTCGGGGTGACGCCGACGATCTCCGGGTCAGCGGCGGTCTCGTACGCCCTGACCGCCGTGCCTGGGACGTGGACGCCCGCCGGGGTGACCCTGACCTACCAGTGGCGCCGCGACGGCGCGGACATCCAGGGTGCGACGAGTGTCACCTACAGCCTGGTTCCCGCGGATGCGGGGCATCATCTGACCGTGGCCGTGACGGGCTCGAAGAACGGGTACACGTCAGCGACACTTGTGTCTTCGCCCACCGCGCTGGTGACGTCGGCGACATCGGCCCTCGCGTACGAGGCCTTCGTCAAGGCGTCCTACCTGGACTTCCTGGGCCGTGAGGCAACGGCGAATGAGGTGTCGACGAAGTCGAGTCTCCTGGCGAGCGGAACGGTCTCCAAGGAGTCGTTCCTCTCGACACTGGCGAACAGCGACGAGTGGCTGTCCGCGATCGTGACCAAGATGTACAAGGACACCCTGGGCCGGGCGCCGGATGCGGCGGGCCTGTCGAGCTGGGTGTCGTGGCTGCGTTCGGGACGGTTCACTGTGGCGCAGGCGGCCAGCCTGTTCTACGCGTCCGACGAGTACTACCTGTACCACGCGGGGGGAACGTCGACCTCGTGGGTGACGGCCCTCTACACGAAGCTGCTGAGCCGAGATCCCGACGCAGCGGGACTGACGTTCTGGGCCGCCAAAGCGAGTGACCCGAACTTCGGCAAGAGCCGGGTTGCCTACGAGTTCTACCAGTCGACCGAGTCACGCCTCCACAGGGTGCTGAACCTTTACCAGGCCTTGTTGGCGCGCGATCCAGACGCCACAGGGTGGCCGTTCTGGGCCCAGCAGGTGTACACCACGGGCGACATCGTGCTCGCGACCAACCTGGCGAACAGCACGGAGTACTGGCTTCGCGCCCATCAGCGGTACTGATCCGTCCGTGCCAGCTCTTGTCGGCCCACGCCGGCAAGAGCGGGGACGGACGCATAGCGGCAATCGGGCGGTACCGATCACGGTGTGATCATCGCGGACAAACGAGGTGGGGCCAGTTGATACTTGAATCGGCCCCGCCTCAGACCTGAAGTAAAGATGAGAATACTGTTGCATTCGTCACATGCTCGCCGTTGATCGTGTGGCATGGGCCACGTTCGACCAGGCGTCCCAGGGGGGAGCGTCGGGTCGGCCGCCTGACCGTACCGTCGAGCGGTCTCGCAGGGTTCGCCCTGTGAACCGATGAGGAGTCCCCCGATGCATGCACCTCGGATGTTCCTGGCGTTGCTCGCCAGCGCGGCTTTACTCGTCGGGTTCGTGCCGACGGCACATGCTGCCGACCCTACGGCGACCTACATCGTCGAGCTCAAGGACGGCGTGTCCGCCGACGCGACGATTCCCATGCTGCTCGGTCCCGACGCGAAGGTGCTCGACAAGGTGGTCCAGGGCGGCATCGCCACCCTCACGGCGGCGCAGGCGCAGACGCTCGCGGCGAACGCCGTGGTGAAGTCGGTCCGCCTCGACACGCAGGTGGCCTCGTCGGTGACGAAGGTCGCCAAGCCCACGACGGGGACCGTCACGGCGTCGGCCATCCAGACGGGAGCCCCCTGGGACCTCGACATCCTCGACAGCCAGAGCGGGAACCAGGACGGGAACTACACGCCGCTCAACGATGGAAACGGCGTCACCGTGTACGAGGTCGACACCGGCATCTACCGCGCCAGCACCCAGCTCGCGGGCGTCACGGTGGCCGCCGGCTACAACTTCGTCGACGGCAACACGGACACGTCCGACTGCGACGGTCAGGGCACCGCAGTGGCGAGCCTGGTCGCCGGTAAGACCTTCGGCGCGGCAAAGGGAGTCACGATCGTTCCTTTGCGTGTGCTCGGCTGCACGGGGGGCGGCTTCACATCTGACCTCTTGACAGCGCTCGACTACATCGTCGCCAACCACACAGCTGGCGCCCCAGCGATCGTCGACATCGGTCTCGGCGTCCAGGGAGCGCTCTTCCCGGCGCTCGACACGGCCGTGCAGGCCGTCATCAGTGCGGGCATCACCGTGGTCGTCGCCGCCGACTTCCAGGACGAGGACGCCTGCGTCAGCAGTCCAGGCGACGTTCCCGCGGCGATCACGGTCGCCGCGTCCGCCTCAGGCAACGCCCAGGCGAACGGGACGTCGTGGGGATCGTGCATCGACCTGTATGCGCCCGGCCAGGACGTGAGCATCGCCGACATCCTCACCCCAACGAGCACCGCCACCGGGTCGGGCACCGCCTACTCCGCGGCACTGGTGACCGGGGTCGCTGCCCAGATCCTTCACGCCAACCCGTCCTGGACGCCCGCGCAGGTGTGGGCCGAGATCTCCGGGATCGCCACGGCAGGCAAGATCACGAACGCCCACGCCGGGACGCCGAACAAGCTGGTGAGCCTCGGCCCGGTGTACGAGCCGTTCGTGACGGCCGCGTACACGGACTTCCTCGGACGCGCGCCGTCGGCGTCCGAGCTGTCGTTCCAGGTGAATGCCCTTGCGACGCATGTCGGCACGGTCTCCAACTTCTTGACGGCCTTGGCGAACTCGGACGAGTGGCTGAAGGTGATCGTGACGAAGGACTATGCGGACACGCTGGGCCGGGCTCCCGACGCCGCCGGACTCACCTACTGGATCGGGTTACTGCGCTCCGGCACCTACTCGGTAGCGCAGGTCGCGAGCCTGTTCTACGCGTCGGACGAGTACTACCTCTACCACGCGGGCGGCACGCCGACATCGTGGGTCACGGCCCTGTACCAGAAGCTGCTCGGCCGGGCTCCGGACGCGGCTGGACTGGCCTCCTGGGTCAACTACACGAACAACCCGAAGTACGGCAAGAGCTGGGTCGCCTACCAGTTCTTCCAGTCGCAAGAGTCTCGGATGCTGCGGGTGCAGGCCCTCTACCAGGCACTTCTCCACCGCGCTCCGGACGCCACCGGCTGGCCGTACTGGGCACAGAGTGTCCTGACGACCGGTGACATCACGTTGGCGATCAACCTCGCCAACAGCCAGGAGTACTGGGAGAGGGCACAGGCCCGCTTCTGACCCCGCCGACCCACGACATCGGCTGACCCTCACCCGGAAGTGCAGAGTCGGGAGCCCGGCTTATCTGGCAAGATCCCAGCCCTGCTAGCGTTCCGGCAGATTCCCATCGCCGGAGTCGTCTGTCCTTTGGGGGTTCAGTCGTGTCCACGGCATCTCGGTCCTCGCTGTTCCGTCTCGTCGGCATCGCCTTGTCATTGATGCTGCTTGTCGGGTCGCAAACGTTCGGCTCTGCGCCCAAGGCGTACGGGGCCCCGGGCGCGACGATCAGTGGCACTGTTCTGGACTCGGTGACCCACAGCCCGGCCATCGGGGTCACGGTGACCACCGCCGGCTTGCCCCCGGTGACCGCGACCACCAACGCCGCCGGTGCATACACGCTGAACGTCCCGGCGGGAGACATCGTCCTGACGGCGAGCAAGACGGGCTACTACGTGCCGCGGAACTCGCCCCTGCTGACGGTCGCGAACGGCGACGCGGTCACGGGCATCAACTTCACGCTCGACCAGTACGCCTCCGCGTCCGGCAAGATCGTCCAGGAGGGCACGACCACGGGGATCAGCAACGTCCACGTGAAGCTGTTCGACACCACGAACCCCTCGGGCAACGCTGCGTACATCGCGACGACTGACGCCGGCGGTGCGTGGTCTCAGTCGGACATCGTGCCCGGTGTGTACAAGGTGCAGTTCGACGCGTCGGACACCGACTTCATGACGCAGTGGTACGAGGGGAAGTCGACGAGCGACGATGCCACGTACGTGACGATCGCCCCCGGCGCCGTGATTCCTCTGTCCGCCACCCTCGTACAGGGCGCGAAGGTCTCTGGCACCATCCGCGACGGCGGCGGGCAGCCCATCGCCAACGCGTACGTGCTCATCGAGCTGCAGTCGCGCAACGTCGCGCAGACGGTCACCGACTCGTTGGGCCGGTACGGTTTCAAGGGTCTGGGCGCCGGCCAGTACACGGTCTCCGCCTACAAGAGCGGCTATGTGAAGGCGTGGTACGGCGACGTCGAGTACTCCGGTGGAGCCCAGTACTTCCAGGTCGCGGACTCCCAGTACGTCACCGGCAAGGACATCACGTTGAAGCTGGGCGGCACGATCTCGGGCACCATCACGCCGGCTCCGGCGAGCAGTGTGCAGGCCTGGGTGACCCTGAGCTCCACCGCCGGGACGTACGCGGTGAGCGTCGCCACGGATGGCACGTACTCCATCAGCGACCTCCCACCGGGCGACTTCACCGTCGAGTTCGTCAGCAGCGGCTACGAGGTGCAGTTCTATGACCACGTCACGTCGAGCGGCAACGCGACGCCGGTGACCGTGCATCGCGGCCAGACCAACGCGGGTATCGACGCGAGCCTGACGAAGCTCACGACCACCATCACCACACCTGTGACGATCACCGGGAAGGTGCTGGATCTCGACGGCGTGCCGCTGTCGGGCGTGACGGTCTTCGCCAACACGGGCGCCTCCGTCACCGGCGTCGACGGCACGTACAGCATGGTCATCGACAAAGTGGTCGGCAGCATGACGCGGCTGAGCTTCACGCTGGCGGGCTATGCCGACGACTCCCTGTTCATCTACCCCGCGACGGATCCGTACCAGGTGGCTGACATGCGGCTCTCGCGCGCCGTCACGCTCTCCGGGACGGTGACCGCCGGTTCGACGAACACCCCCCTCAGCGGCGCCACCGTCTACGTCGTGAACGTCTCCGGTGCGTATGTGGCCAGCGCGAAGACCGCCGCGGACGGTACGTACTCGGCGGCGGGCCTGCGTGAGGGCTTCTACACCGTTCAGGTCAATCCGCTCGCCGTGAGCACCGACTACACGGTGACGTTCTACGGCGGCGCGGCGTCGCTGGCGCTCGCCACGTACGTGACGGCCGCAGGCGGATCGACGGTCACGGGGGTCAACGTCCACCTGCCGAAGACTGCCTCGATCTCGGGCACCGTCCTGATCCCGGGCGGAGCTCCCGCCGCCGGGGCAACGGTGACCGCGATCTCCACGGGCTCCACGAGCACCATCAAGGCGGACGCGGAGGGCAAGTTCACGTTCGGCTACCTCCTGCCGGGGTCCTACCACCTGTCGGCGGCCACCAACCAGTGGGGCGTGGTCTGGCTCGGGGATGTACGCAACGAGGCGGCGTCGACCCCCATCGCGGTCGAAGCCGGCAACGCGGTCGTGGGCGAGACGCTGCATCTACCTTCGGGCTTCACGGTGTCCGGCATGGTCAGCGACGGATCGGGGGCCCGAGTAGGGCTGACCGTACTGCTGCGCGGCGCCGGTGACCTTCCGGAGCAGGCGGTGACCGACGGCTCAGGGACGTACTCGTTCCGCGGCATTCCCAGCGGCTCGTACACGATCGCCGTCGTCGTGGGCGGTCAGACGATCTGGTTGCCGGGCTCCGCGGACCAGGCCACGGCGGCCACGTTCCCCGTGACCGCAGACCTGACGAAGGACATCACGATCCCGACCGAGCAAGCTGTGACCTTCACCGTCACCGGCAGCAACAGCCAGGTGCCTCCGACGGGCACCGTCGACGTCTACGACGCGGGCGGGTACATGACGACGGGCCCCCTGACGGACGGGTCGGTGACGCTGATGCTGTTCCCGAACCAGACCTACCACGTGCATGCGACTGCGCCGGGCTACGGCCAGTCCGACGTGCAGGTGCCTGTCACTGTCACGACGACCAGCGTGCCGATCGTCCTGCCCGTCGGCGGGACGATCTCCGGTGCGATCAGCGGAGACGCCACGTACGTGTCCGTGGTGGCGAGGAACGTCACGACCGGTGACGTCTTCACCGGGGACGCGGTCGCCTCCTCGTACACGCTCGACTCGCTGCCCGCGGGCGACTATGCGGTGGCCTTCGTGCCCGGCACACAGGCCGGCGTCTGTGGCGCCATCGTCTGGTACGGCGGCGACGGCTACCTCACGGCCACACGCGTCCACGTCACGGCGGGCGGCACGGCGACCGTCAACGCCAGTGCGTCCTGCTCGGTGGCACCCGTCACCCACACCGTGTCTGGGAAGGTGTCCGTACCGTCCAGCGTCACCTTGACGGACGGCAACCGCACCTCGGTCAACGTCGTGCTCGAGGACACCCTCTCGGGGCAGACCCAATCCACCAGCCCCGCGGTCGACGGGACCTTCTCGTTGTCGGGCGTGGCAGCCGGTACGTACCTCGTGACCGTCAACGCCAGCTCGCTCGGTCTCAGCGAGGCGTCCCTCACCATGGTGGTCTCAGGTGCTGACGTCTCGAACGTCAACCTGGCCCTGCTCGTCGCGGGTTCAGTGACGGGGCGCGTGGTCGACGCGTTCGGCCACATCGCCGCCACCAACGTACGGCTCATCGATCCGCACGGCACGCCGAACGACGAGTACGCGTCCGGCGGTGTGTTCACGTTCATCGGCCTGAGCACCGGCGACTACACGCTCGTGGTCGCGCCGGACAGTGCGAACGCGATGCCTTACACCAGCACGACGCTCTCCCCGGTCCACGTAGTGGCCGGCCACGTGACGAACGTCGGTACGGTCGCGCTCCAGGCGGGCGGGCGCATCTCCGGCCTGCTGCCCCAGGACCTGTTCGGGAGCAGCTCCATCACGATCGATGCGGTAGACGCGTCCGGAACGGTGAAGGCAACCGAGACGGTCTCGGGTACCGGGGGCGGCTACGTCCTCTGGGGCGTCCCGGTGGGCCAGCTGTACGTACGGTTCAGCGGTCCGGGCGTGGTCACCTACTGGTGGCGCGGCGCCGCGACGCAGGGCAACGCGACGCCGGTCACGGTGGTCGCCAACCAGGCCGTACAGGACATCTCGCCGTCGCTGACTCCCACGTCGGTGACGACTCAGACAGTGCCGGTCTCGGGCACCATCACCGACCGGGACGGGCCGGTGAAGGACGTTGTCGTGTCCTACGTCTCGGCCAAGGCCAACGGGTCGACGACCACGGCGGCTGACGGTACGTACAGGCTCGACGTGCCGGCGGGCGACACGTACACCATCTCGGTGAGCATCTGCTTCGGCAGCCAGTCCGAGCTGGAGTGCCTCGGCGAACGGTACGCCGACAGCCGCCAGCTGACGGTCGGCACCACGCCGGTCACGGGAGAGGACTTCTTCCTCGGCAAGCCGTTCATCGCAGCGCCGACTCCGACGATCGCGGGCCTCGCCGCCGTCGGGCAGACGCTCGCGGCGACTGTCGGCACGTGGCAGCCGACGCCCGACACACTGACGCTCCAGTGGTACGCGGGCGGCGTGCCGATCGGCGGCGCCGCAGGCACCACCTTGACCGTTACGGCGGGCCAGATCGGTCAGCAGATCACGGTGGCCGCGACCGGCGCGAAGCTTGGCTACGTGACCAAGACGCTGACCTCGACGCCGACGGTCGCAGTCAACGACAAGCCGTACGTGGTCGCCGGTACGCCGACGATTAGCGGCACGCCGACGCTCGCCAACGTGCTCACGGCGGTCCCCGGCACGTGGTCGCCGGCCGACGTGACGTACACCTATCAGTGGCGTCGTGACGGTGCAGACATCGGCGGGGCAACGTCGGCGACGTACGCGCCGATCCAGGTCGACGTCGGGCACACGCTCACTGTGGTCGTCACCGGCTCCAAGGGCGGCTACACGTCCAAGGGCGCAGAGTCGGCACCGACCGGGACGATCCAGTCGGCCACGTCCGCGCTCGCGTACGAAGCGTTCCTCAAGGCCGCGTACCAGGA
>PMBM01000161.1 GCA_003153855.1 Propionibacteriaceae bacterium | reverse complement strand
GACGCGCAGGCGCCCATCGAGATGACCCACTTGGGGTTCGGCATCTGGTCGTAGACCTGACGGATGACCGGGGCCATCTTCTGGCTCACGCGGCCGGACACGATCAGCAGGTCGGCCTGACGCGGCGAGGCGCGGAAGACCTCCTGGCCCCAGCGGCCGGCGTCGAAGCGCGGGGCCCCGAACGCCATCATCTCGATGGCGCAACAGGCCAGGCCCATGGTGGCCGGCCAGAACGACGCCTGCCTCAGCCAACCGATGACGCCCTCGACGGTCGTCAGCAGGACACCGGACGGAAGCTTGTCCTCGATACCCATATCAGCTCACCTCATTCCCAGGTCAGTCCGCCACGGCGGACCACGTAGATGTAGGCGATGATCACCGTCACGACGAACAGGAGCATCTCGACGAAAGCGAAGACCCCGAGCTGGTTGAACGCCACGGCCCAGGGATAGAGGAACACGATCTCGATGTCGAAGACGATGAACAGCATCGCGGTGATGTAGTACTTCACCGGGAACCGTCCGCCGCCGATCGGCTGCGGGGTCGGCTCGATGCCGCACTCGTACGTGTCGTACTTCGCCTTGTTGTAGCGAGCCGGCCCGATGTTGACGCTGGCGAAGATGGAGACGCCGAGGAAGAGCGCGGCGAGAGCCATCAGTCCCAGGATCGGTACGTAGGCGTTCATCTGTGTACTCCGATCACGAGCGGGTGAGTCTTTTCTATCGCGTCAGGCGTGCGGTCGGCGACCTGACCCTCGTACGCGGACACCGCCGAGCCGTGCGCCGGTACAGATCCAGGCAGACACATCTCACCACGAACCATTCCCCGGATCATGCGGAAGGGGCCAGCTTCGTGAGCGAGTTGATGATCCGGTCGTACGAGTCGTGCCCCGGGTGGTCCGTGAGGTTCGCCAGCAGCTTGTGGACGAGCTTCATGAGCATCGGGTGCGGCAGACCGTACGTGGTGGCCAGCCGCATGATCCGGGGGTCGCCGATCAGCTTGACGAAGATGCCGCCGAGGCGGAAGTAGCCGCCCCACTGAGAAGCCAGCGTGCGGGGGTAGGCCTCGAGAGCGCGCTCGGCGCCAGCCGTGCCGAGTCCCCTGGCCTTGGCGTCGATGATGTGGTCGGCGGCGTAGCGGCCCGACTCCATCGCGTACGAGATGCCCTCGCCGTTGAACGGGTTGACCATGCCGCCGGCGTCACCGACGAGGAGCAGCCCGTTGGCGTACGCGGGCTGGCGGTTGAAGCCCATCGGGAGTGCAGCGCCACGGACCTCCGTCGTGCGGAACTCGTCGCGGAACTGCCATTCCTCGGGCGTGTTGTCGAGCCAGCTCTTGAGCAGGGCCTTGTAGTCGGTCTTGCCGAACGCCGCGGAGGTGTTGAGCATGCCGAGGCCCACGTTGCAGGTGCCGTCGCCCATGCCGAAGATCCAGCCGTACCCGGGCAGCAGGTTGGACTTGCCGGGCGGGCCGTCCCACAGCTCCAGCCACGACTCGAGCCAGTCGTCGGTGTGGCGGGGGGACGTGTAGTAGGTCCGGACGGCCACGCCCATCGGACGGTCGTCGCGCTTCGTGAGGCCCATCGCGACCGAGAGCCGCGACGAGTTGCCGTCGGCGGCGACGACGAGCGGGGCGTGGAACTCGACCCCGTCCTTGGACTTCACGCCGGTGATGCGGCCGGCTGCGGTGAGGATCGGCTCGGTGACCGTGACGCCCTCGACGATCGTGGCTCCAGCCTTCCGGGCGTGCTCGGCCAGGATCTGGTCGAAGTCGGCGCGGGGACGTACGAGGCCGTAGTTCGGGAAGTCGTCGAGCTCGGGCCACGGCATCTCGAAGGGCTCGACGCGACCGCCGTAGATGCGGAGCCCCTTGTTGCGCAGCCAACCGGCCTCGGCGGACGTGTCGATGCCCAGCTTGACGAGCTCGCGACTGGCGCGGGGTGTCAGGCCGTCGCCGCAGACCTTCTCNNCGCGGGAAGTGGGACTTCTCCAGCACCAGGACGTCGAGCCCGGCGCGGGCCAGGTACGCGGCGGTCGTGGAGCCACCCGGACCGGCGCCCACGATGATGACGTCGGCAGAGCTGGGTGTGTCTGACGGGGAATCACCGGTAGTCCGCTTCCTGGGATTCACGGTGTCCTCTCCGGTCGGTGACGAGCATGGGTCAGCATACGTACCTGGATGCGACAACGCGATTCGAGGTCCGCCGTCACCCAGTCTTCCCTAGTACCCAGCACTCGGACGGCTGACCCACCTCCGACAACCGACCGACCAGGGCCGCGGTACCCGGAATCCGGAGGCGCGAGCCTGGGCTGGAAGGTGCGGCTCGCTCGGTCGCCGATGCTCAGCTGCTGGTCACGACCGGATGGCCGAGGCTGTGCACCAACCGGGCGACGGCGTGCTCGGCCGTCGGTACCGGCCCGAACACCTGTGCCTGGCGGGTCGTGTCAGCGACGTACCGCCCTGTACCGAACCAGTCGACCATCGCGCCCATGTCCCCGTGAAGGGGTGTTGGGATGGTGGCTGCCTCGACCGTCTTGCCGAGCAGCCTGCTCGCGATCCCGCCGATGTCGGCCATGCTGACCGGCCGGTCCCAGCCGATGTCGATCCGCTCCCCGGAAACGACCTCCACGTCGACTGCCTCGGCCAGGTAGCGCGCGAGGTCTGGCGTGAGGACGAACGTGAGCGGGACCGTGGTGCTGCCCAGCCACATGAGTCGTCCCGCG
>PMBM01000098.1 GCA_003153855.1 Propionibacteriaceae bacterium | reverse complement strand
GGAGCGCCTCAAGGCCGTCCTCGACGTGTTCTACTCCAAGCTCGCTCGCCGCGGTGTCGACTTCAAGTCGATGGAGACCTCCGACGCGCACCCCTCCGGCAAGCGGTGGAAGCAGACCTGCACTCTGANNCCCAAGGGCGTGAAGACGCAGATCACGGGCGACGAGATCCGTGTCTCGAGCAAGTCCCGCGACGACCTGCAGGCCGTCCAGGCGATGATCAAGGCTGCGGACTTCGAGTTCGCCGTCCAGTACGTCAACTACCGCTGAGCGAGAGCTACTCGCCGAACGCCTCATGGACGTCCGCGGGCGTGACGTCCTCGAGCCGTACGTGCGACCAGTCGGGCGTACGGTCCTTGTCGACGAGCTGAGCTCGGACGCCCTCGGCGAAGTCGGCGTGGTGGACGAGGTACGTGGCCAGCACGAGGTCTTGAGCCAGGACGTCGTCGAGCGTGACCATGTCCCGCGCCCGCTGCAGCGCCTCCCACGTGACCGCCACCGAGAGGGGGCAGCGGGTCCGCAGGAGGGCAGCGCACTCGCCGGGAGATGGGGTGTCCCAGTCGCCCTCGAGCCGCGCCAGGATCTCCACGGGTCCGTCGGCGCGGAAGCACTCGGCGATCCAGCCGTCGACGAGCGCGGCCGGTGGTTCGCCTTGCCCTGCCCACATGTCCGCGAGCCCGGCCTGCAGGGCCGTCGGGCCGTCGACCTGGAGCCCCGTGAGCGCCATGTACGTGCCCACGGCGCCNNCAGAGCCGTGTGCGGACACGCCCAGCCCTCCGCCCATGGTGATGCCGGTCATCCGGGCCTCGAACGGCTTCGGGTAGGCCGCGATCGTGGCGTTGAGGCGGTACTCGTGGCGGAAGAACCGGTCCGCTCCCGGATCGCCCGCCAGCGCGAGCTCACGCAGCGCCCGTACGTCCGCCCCCGAGCAGAGGCCACGATCGCCGGCCCCGGTGAGCAGCACCTTCTCGACTCGAGGGTCGACCGCCCACGCGCTGAGCACTGCCGCGAGGGCATCGATCATCGCCGGCGTCAGTGCGTTGATCGCGCGGGGTCGGTTCAGAACGATGTGGCCCAGGCCGCCGTCGACACCGGTCAGAACGTCAGCGGTCTCGGTCACCGGCTCCCACCTCACCTGCGTCGGAGTCCACGGCGTCCAGCTCCCGGCGCCGCCTGCGTTCGTGATGGATGAGCTGCCAGCCCAGCGGCACCAGCGCTGCGATCCCCAGCGCCAGAGCGCCGTTGCGCCACGCCAGGTTGATCGCGGCGTAGCTGAGCAGCACCATCGTCGTCCACAGCGCGATCCGCTGGATGCGCTCCGACGGCTTCGTCAGCGGGAGGAGCAGCGTGCCCCACAGGACGTACCAGGAGTGGAGCGCGGGTCCGGCGAAGGCGACCAGAAGGTACGACCAGCTCAGGAACGACATCGGCCGCTTGCGCGCCTCCACGATCGCGAGCGCCAGAACGCCGGAGACGGCGATGACCAGGCCGATCGTACGGGCGAGGCGGATCGCGGCGTGCTCGCTCGAGTCGAGCTGGAAGTAGTTGAGCACCAGCTGGATGCCCTGGCCGATGACCGTGGTCGGCGAGACGGTGACGACGAGTCCGGGCACGTTCACCGCGTTGAGCCAGCCGAAGCCGAGGCCGCAGGCGAGCGAGAGGGCGGCGAACGTACCGATCGCGATCGCGCAGCTCAGCGCGATCTTGCCGACCGTACGGGCGATGTGCGAGCCCTTCCACGTCGTCAGAGGGTCCGACAGCAACGGCAGCGCGTACGCGGCGAGGAACGCTGGTTGCTTGATCGCCGCCGAGACCCCCACCACGACTGCGCCGACCATCCAGAGCCGCCCCTTGAGGCCGAGCCACAGCGCCAGGACGACGAGCCCCATCATGAGCGCGTCGTTGTGGGCGCCGCCGACGAAGTCGATGACCAGAAGCGGGTTCAGCGTCGCGAACCACGAGGTCAGCTGCGCGTCGACGCCCATCCGATGGGCGATCCTCGGCAGCAGCACGACGATGAGCACCACGCCCACGAGCGCCGGGATCCGCATGAGGACGGCGGAGAGGTACGGCTGAAGNNGCCTCGTACGGGTTCACCTCGTTGACCAGCATCCAGCCCTGAGCGGAGTAGCTGTACGCGTCGTGGCTGAAGATCGGTGGCGCCGCCAGCAGCGGGAGCGACCAGATCGCCAGCACCGCCCAGCGCTTGACGTCCACGTCGACGGTGGGGCGGAACTTGAACCAGGCGTCGACGAGAAGGCCGAGTCCCGAGAGCAGGATGAGCGTGCCGATGACCTTGACCGGCGCGTTGTCCAGGTGGAGCGCGCGGAGCGGACCCCACCACGGGGAGTTCTGCGGGAGGTACGCGGGGGTCAGTGAGCCGAGCAGGATGAGGAACGTGCCGAGCATGCCGGTGCGCGTCGGCATGAGCCGCCACGCGGCGCGAAGGTCGTCGACGACCTGCCGCATCCTCGTACCCACGCACACCTCCTCGTCGCCGCGGAACAGCCTATGACCCGAAGAGGTGCGTGGCACCCGACCGCCTCCGTCCGTCGGCGCCGGAACGGGCCCGTGAAACTCCCTGGCCCGTCGATTCCGGGCTTGTGTAGCGTGCGGACGACGGTGATCGGAGGACGGATGAGCAGGCGACGGCCGACCTGGCCAGAACTGCCGGAGCCTGTACGCGCGCGTGTCGAGGAGCGCCTCGGCGAACCCGTCCTCGACTGGACCAGCCATGACAGCGGCTACTCCCCGGGACCTGCGCTCACCCTTGTCACGGCCACGGACCGGGTGTTCGTCAAGGCTGCGGACGTCGCCGCTCACCCGGTCGCCGCGCAGCTTCACCGACGCGAGGCCGAGGTCGCGTCCGTACTGCCGGCCGGCCTCCCCACACCGGCGTTCCGCTGGGTCCTGGACGACGACCGGTGGGTCATGGTCGGCTTCGACGCCGTCGACGGCCACCCACCTGGCGTTCCATGGGCCGACAACGACGTACGGGCGGTCGCGCGGCTCGTCGACGTCCTCGCGGACGTCCAGGCGCCCGAGCTGAGGCCGCTGGACGCGGACGGGACGTTCAACGGCTGGGAGACGCTGGCCGGCGGGGAGAACGCGGTGCTGCGGGACATGTACGACCCGTGGGTGGTCCGGAACCTCGACCGGCTGGCCCGGATCGAGCAGACCTGGACGGAGGCAGCGGCCGGCACGACGCTCGTGCACGGCGACCTGCGCGGGGACAACGTGCTGCTGAGCGATAGCGGGGCGCTCGCGATCGACTGGCCGTACGCGGCGAGGGGCGCGGCGTTCTGCGACCTGGTCGGCTGGTTGCCGAGCCTGCGGATGGAAGGCGGTCCGGATCCCGAGGACATGCTGCTGTCGACTCGGGTCGGCCGTTCGGCGGACCCTGACGCGGTCACTGCGTACGTCGTGGCTATCGGTGGGTACTTCGTGCACGGCTCGCTGCTCCCCGATCCGCCCGGCATCCCCCACGTCCGCGCGTTCCAGCGTGCGCAGGGCGAGGTCTGCATCGACTGGGTGAAGCGGCGTTTCGGGACGTGACGGGTGGGGCCCCTAGTCGGTGGGACGCGAGGGGTCGGTGACGAGGTCGGCGCGCACGACGGGAGGCGGTACGAGACGGGCGTCCCAGGCGAGCGCGTCGAAGGGACACTCCTCGATGCAGATGCCGCAGTACAGGCAGGTGCCGTAGTCGATCGTGAAGGTGTCGAGGACCTGGTGCGTACGCATCCTGGCGCCCGGGGGCAGGTCGGGCACCGGCTCCGGGTGGGACGTGAGGTGGATGCACCACGCGGGGCACTCGACGACGCAGATGACGCAGCTCGTACAGAGCCCGCGGTCGAGGGCGATGGAAGAATGGCGGACCGCAGGCGCTGTCCCCTCGGGTGGTTGGGTCATCGCCGTCTCCGTCCTGAGGGAGCAGCGACCTCGGCCGGATCCGGCGGGCCGGAGTCGACCGGGCGGGCGCCCCAGATGGCCGGGTCGGGAACTCCTGCGGGGGCCTGGCGACGGCGTACGTCCTCGGCGCCTCCCGCATCTGCGGGCCACGGGGTCACCGCGCGAGCGCCGAGTACGAAGTCCTTGCGGAGCGGCCAACCACCCGGGTGGCCCGGAGCGTCCTCGGCCGGGAGAAGCAGCGGCTCCGAGGGAAGGGGGACGCCCGCGGCGGAGGTGAAGCTGATCCCGAAGAGCTCGCTCGTCTCCCGCTCGGGCCACTCGGATCCTGCGACGACCTCCCGAAGGGACGCCAGGCGGGGGTCGGTCCTCCGCACGCGGGTCTCGAGACGGATCCCCGATCCGTCCAGGCGGTCGAACCGTACGACGATGCGGAACTCGTCGGTCTGGCCGATCTCGTCGCACGCGCTGAGCCAGTCGAAGGACAGGGCGGGGTCGGCGTCGAACACCTGGCTGACCTCGACGACCCAGTCGTCCGCCGCGACAGCCCGTACCGCGTCCGGCATGTCAGGCATCGCGCACCTCGTCGACCAGGGCCGAGAGGGCGAAGGGGGTGGGAGGGCAGCCGGGAACGAAGCGGTCGACGGCCACGAGCTGGTCGATGCCCTTGAGGACCGAGTACGCGTCCCAGTAGGGCCCTCCGGCGGCGGGGCACGCACCGAACGCCACCACCGTGGTCGGGCCGAGGCTTCGCTGGTGGTCCACCGCCGCGGCGACCTGGCCGGCCACCGGGTTGGTCACCGTGCCCGAGACGGTCACGATGCGGTGCGTCGCCGGAGCGTCACCGTCGACCTCGACCGCGCCAGAGGGGATGGCCGCCTCGACCTCCAGTCCGCAGCACGCCAGGGGGATGTCGACGAGCACGACGGAGCCGTCCCCGTACCAGTCCCACCCGCGAACCACCCGGTCACCCTACGTCAGCGATGGGCTGAGGCGCCGCCGCCACAGCCTCGATCGCGAGAGCTCT
This sequence comes from Propionibacteriaceae bacterium, assembly GCA_003153855.1. Classification (GTDB taxonomy): domain Bacteria; phylum Actinomycetota; class Actinomycetes; order Propionibacteriales; family Propionibacteriaceae; genus Fen-668. Next base: position 21,831 of record PMBM01000098.1, on the reverse strand, counting down.
GCGCAGGACGGGAAGCCCGATGAGCGCGATGATGGCGGCCCCCACCGCGAACGCGACGACTGTGACGAAGCCACCCGAGTAGCCGACACGGTCGATGACCTGGCCTGACACCGACAACCCGATGGAGACGCCGACCCCGACGCCGGTCCCCATCCAGGCCAGACCCTCTGTCAGCCGGTGGCGCGGCACGATGCGAGCCACCAGCGAGTTGCCGTTGATGAACGTCGGAGCGACCGTGGCCCCGAACAGCACCCCGACGCCCATCAGGGGCAGCACCGAATGGGTGAGAAGCAGCCCCGACGAGAACAAGGCCAGCGCCACCACGCCGCCGACGAGCCGCGCTTGGACGCTCGATGCCCATGCGCGGGTGCCGTACCAGAAGCCCGAGATTCCCGAGGCGACCGNNTTCATGGCCCCGAAGGCGCATCCCATGAGCAGGTTGACCAGCACGACCGGCGCCACGCCTGGGATGAGCGGGACGAGCTGGCTGAGACCGCGCTTCTGATGCTCGTTCGGCTCCGACAGCGGGGGCTCACTGGCCCGCTGTCCGTAGAAGAGGTGGGACCCGACCAGGGTGATGACCATCGGGGCGACCAGCGCCGCGACAGGGTTGACGGCCGTCGAGAGCGCGGTCACGACCAGCGGGCCGACGACGAACGTCAGCTCGTCGAGCGTCGACTCCAGCGCNNGTCAGGACGGCCGGACCGAAGAGCGTCCAGGCGGGGAGCCTCATCACGGCGAACACCACGAGGAGTCCGAGGGCCGCCACCGAGACAAGCATCGCCGGATACATGACCCGTCGTTGGCCGAACCGGTCCACGAAGTTGCTGAGGAAGGCCGTGCCGACTGCCCACCCGAGACCGTTCGAAGCCGAGACCAGCCCCGCGAGCCCGTAGCTGCCGTAGAGGGCCGAGACCATCAGGACGATGCCGATGCCCACCATCGCTCCGCCGGCCCGGGCGAGGAAGCCCGCGGCGCTGAACTTCAAGGCGCCGGGGATCGTCAGGATCTCCCGGTACGAGCGCATCCTGCGAGTCTTCCACACCCCCGGCGTGCACCGCGTGTGGGTTTCCGTGCTCATCCAGTCCAGAGAGTCGCGTCGCCTATGGCGCCGTGGTCGACAGCGGATCAGCCAGGATCGGCAGCGAGGAGGCGGGCGTCCTCGTTGGAGGACGCCCGACGGAGGGTGCGTGAGGACCCGAGGGCGACCAGGGCGGCCAACGCGGCGAACAGGACGACCACGACGAGGCCGCCGTGGTAGCCCGCGCCGTCGATCACCGCGCCGGAGATGCTGGAGCCGATCGAGGCGCCGATGCCGATGCCCGTACCCATCCAGGACAGTCCTTCGGTGAGTCTGCCGTTCGGGACGAGCCGCCCCACCAGCGAGTTGCCGTTGATGAGCGTGGGCGCGATCGTCGCGCCCACGAGCACCCCGATGAGCCCGAGGGCCACGATCGAGTTCACGAACGGCAGCGGCGCCGCGAACACGAACAGCAGTGCCACGCCGGCCAGGAAGCGCTTCGGCAGCGGCCACGACCATCCGCGAGAGCCGTAGTAGAAGCCGGCCACGCCGGAGGCGAGGGAGAAGACCGCGAGGACGGCGCCGGATGCGCTGCGCATCTTCCAGCCTGTCGCCGCGGCCACCACGCTGACGTCGATCGAGCCGAAGACGCAGCCGATGAGCAGGTTCACGGCGATGATCGAGCCGACGCCCGGAACCAGGATGATGAGACGGCGCAACAGCGGCGGTCGGTCGGCCCTCGGATCCCGGCGCGGTGCTGGAGCCGGCTCGGTGGCCCGCTGGGAGTAGAACAGCTGCGCACCGACCAGCCCCATGACGATCGGGGCGACGAGCGCCGCCGCGGGATGCACCTGCGTGGACAGTGCCGTGGCCGCGACCGGTCCGATGACGAACGTCACCTCGTCGAGCGTCGACTCCAGCGCGTACGCCGTGTGCAGCTGCTCGGCATTCGTGATGACGTTGCTCCAGCGCGCCCGTACCAGCGCACCGGGAGCGCCGNNGCCCAGGAGACGCCGTTCGCGGCAGCCAGGGCGCCCGCGAGACCGTAGCTCCCGTACAGGGCCGACACCATGAGCACGATGCCGATGCCCATCATCGCCCCGCCGGCACGCGCGAGAAGCCCCGCAGCGCTGAACTTCAACGCCCCGGGAATGGTGAGGATCTCCCGGTATGAGCGCATCCCACGAGTCTCGCACAGACTCGCCGGCCGACCGTAGGGATATACGCCCGTCGAGGAGTCGGAGCGACCACCACCAGGTGAGAATCCCGTTGCACAAGGACCTCCGCCGCGGGTGGCCCGACTACTCTGGTGCGTCGGAGTACATTCCAGCGACAGAGGGGCCCGATGACCGAGGTACGGACGCTCGACCATGTGGTGATCCGATTCGCTGGCGACTCGGGCGACGGCATGCAGCTGACCGGCGATCGGTTCACCTCCGAGACAGCGAACTTCGGCAACGACATCGCCACGCTTCCCAACTTCCCCGCCGAGATCCGCGCCCCAGCCGGCACCCTCCCGGGCGTCTCCAGCTTCCAGCTGCACTTCGCCGACAACGACATCTCGACGCCCGGCGACCACCCCGAGGTCCTGGTCGCGATGAACCCGGCGGCCCTGAAGGTGAACCTCCCGGACCTACGGCTCGGCGGCATGATCATCGTCGACACGTCCGACTTCTCCGAGCGGAACCTGGCGCGCATCGGCTACACGACGAACCCGCTCACCGACGGCACCCTCGACGCGTACCAGCTGGTCACTCTCGACCTCACCGCGCTCGCCGTCGGCGCAGTCAAGGACTTCGACCTGGGCCGCAAGGACGCCGCACGTACGAAGAACATGTTCGCGCTCGGTCTGCTGACCTGGCTGTACGGGCGCCCGGTCGATGGCACCGAGCAGTTCCTCGGGCGCAGGTTCGCCGCGAAGCCGGTGATCCGCGACTCCAACCTCGCCGCCTTCCGGGCCGGCCACGCCTACGGGGAGACGACGGAGACGTTCGCCGTACGGTACGAGGTCGGGCCGGCACCGATGCCCGCCGGCGAGTACCGGCAGATCAACGGCAACATCGCCACCGCGTACGGCCTCATGGTCGCCGCGCAGAGGGCCGGGATGCCGCTGTTCCTCGGCAGCTACCCGATCACGCCCGCGTCGGACATCCTCCACGAGCTCAGCAAGCACAAGGCCCAGGGCGTCATGACGTTCCAGGCCGAGGACGAGATCGCCGGCGTCGCCGCGGCGCTCGGCGCGTCGTACGGCGGGCACCTCGGCGTGACGACGACCTCCGGCCCCGGCCTCGCGCTCAAGATGGAGACCATCGGCCTCGGCGTCATGACGGAGCTTCCGCTCGTCGTCATCGACGTCCAGCGCGCGGGGCCGTCGACCGGCCTTCCGACCAAGACCGAGCAGGCCGACCTGCTCCAGGCCGTGTACGGGCGCAACGGAGAGTCACCCCTCGTGGTCCTCGCACCTCAGTCCCCCGGCGACTGCTTCACGACGGCGCTCGAGGCGGCCCGGATCGCGATCACCTACCGCACGCCGGTGATCGTGCTGTCGGACGGCTACGTCGCGAACGGCTCGGAGCCCTGGCACGTCCCCGACGTCACCGACATCCCCGCGATCGACCCGGGTTTCGCGACCGAGCCCAACGGGCACAACGCCGCCGGCCAGGAGCGCCACCACCCGTACCTGCGCGATCCTGAGACCCAGGTCCGCGCGTGGGCGCTGCCCGGCACCCCCGGCCTCGAGCACCGCATCGGCGGCCTCGAGAAGTCGGACTCGGGCATGATCTCGTACGACCCCGAGAACCACGACCGCATGGTCTCGCTGCGGCGCGCCAAGATCGACGGCATCGCGCGCGACTTCGCCGATGTCACCGTCGACGATCCCAGCGGCACCGCCAGGGTGCTCCTACTCGGGTGGGGCTCCACGTACGGCCCCGTACGCGCCGCCGCCGCGGCGGTCCGCGCCGCCGGGCACGACGTCGCGCGCGCCCACCTGCGCCACCTCAACCCCTTCCCCGCCAACCTCGGCGAGGTGCTCCGCGCGTACGACCGCGTGCTGGTGCCGGAGATGAACCTCGGCCAGCTCACGACGATGCTGCGGGCGCGCTACCTCGTCGACGTACAGAGCTACTCACGCGTACGAGGCCTGCCGATCAACTCGGGCGAGCTGGCCGGCGACGTCATCACGATGATCCAGGAGCTGTCCGTATGACCGACACCGACGTGACCGCTTCCTCCGGCCTTCGGGGCGTGCCGCTCGCTCTCACGCCGCTGACCCGCAAGGACGTGGTCAGCGACGCGGAGGTGCGCTGGTGCCCCGGCTGCGGCGACTACGCCGTCCTCGCCACGTTCCAGGGCGTCCTTCCCGAGCTGGGCATCGCCCGCGAGAACACGGTGATCGTGTCCGGCATCGGCTGCTCGTCCCGGTTCCCGTACTACGTGGACACGTACGGCGTGCACTCGATCCACGGCCGCGCGCCAGCCATCGCGACCGGGCTGGCCATGACACGACCCGATCTCGCCGTCTTCGTCGTGACCGGCGACGGCGACGCGCTCTCGANNCAACAACCGGATCTACGGCCTGACCAAGGGCCAGTTCTCGCCGACGTCCGAGCAGGGAAAGGTCACGAAGTCGTCGCCGATGGGCTCGCTCGAGGTGCCGTTCAACCCACTGTCGCTGGCGATCGGCGCCGAGGCCACGTTCGTGGCGCGCGCGATCGACTCCGACCGCGCCGGCCTGGCGCAGGTCCTCACGGCGGCTGCGAAGCACCGGGGCGCGTCGTTCGTGGAGATCTACCAGAACTGCCCGATCTTCAACGACTCTGCGTTCGACGCCATCAAGGGCAAGGACGCCGACGAGTCGATCATCCGCCTCGTGGACGGCGCTCCGATCACGTTCGCGGGCGGTACGAAGGGCGTCATGCGTGACGGCTCCACCGGCGAGCTCTCGATCGTCGACGTGGACGAGGTCGGCATCGACTCGCTCCTCGTCCACGACGCGCACCGTGCAGACCCGGGTCTGGCGTTCTCCCTGTCACGACTCACCGACCCGGGCGTGCTGAGGCGCGCTCCGATCGGTATCTTCCGTGATGTGGAACGCCCCGCCTACGACGACCTGGCCCGGCAGCAGATCGAGACCGCCGGCCGCCCCGAGGACCCCGATGCCTCGATGCAGGCGCTCCTCCGAGGCGCGGAGACCTGGACAGTCCTGTGAGCGAGCCCACGTCACCCGCCACGCCGGTACGTCCCGGCTCCGGTCTCGAGGACCCTCCGGCCTTCCCGAGGCCCGCCGCGGACGACGTGTGGAGCTCGACGCGGCTCACGCCGCCCCCGGCAGGCGATCTGACAGGAGCTCCGTCACCGTTCGAGGCCGCTCCGTACGTCCCGTCGTCTCCGTCTCCGGTCTCTGCCGGGGCGTTCACCTACTCCGCCGCGCTGATCGACACGGCTGACGGTCAGGATGCGTGGGGCGCCACCCACTTGGCGGCGCCGCCGAGCGGCGCCCTGCCCACGACACCGGCGCCCTGGCACGAGCCCAACCCCGGCTGGACACCCGGCGAGGCCCCGGCGGCCCCGTCGGCCTTCTCGCCGCCCGACGAGCGCGGCGGGATGCCCGCCGCCGAGATCCCGCAGAGCGGAATCACGTCCCTGATCGTCCCGAAGCCGATCCGCGGCCTTCCGCTCGACCAGCCGACCGCCGGCCGGTTCACGGCTCCGGCGGAGAAGACGCGCGTCGCTCGGCGGAAGAGGCCGGCCATCTGGGTGTTCGCCGGAGTCGGCGTCGTCCTGATCGCGCTCCTGAGCTACGTCGTGTGGGACCAGAACAGGCCGGTGGCGGTGTCGCCGGACATCGTCGTACCGACCTCCGCGCAGGCGTCGGCCCCGAAGGTGGCGCGCGGTGACCTCGCCGTCAAGGGGTACCTCGAGGCGCTGGCAGCCGGCGACATCGAGAAGGCCATCTCGTACGGTCCGGTCGGAGGAGGCAGTCGCGTGCTGCTCGTCCCCGACGCGCTCAAGGCCTCCCTCGCTGCGGCTCCGATCACGAACATCAACGTGACGGCGGCGGACGCGACGGCGAGCACGATCCACGCGTCGTACCAGCTCGGGACCCAGGCGGTCGTCTCGGACTTCCACGTCGTCAAGCAGGACGACGGCAACTGGCAGCTGACAGCGAGCACGACCACGGTCCGGCTCAGCGCCAAGCGCACGGACAACGTTCCCCTCGTCATCAACGGGCAGACCATCGGCCCCGTCGTCGAGCTGGAGCTCGTACCCGGCACGTACACGATGACGACCGGTCTGCCCTACCTCGCGTACCAGTCGTCGACCAAGATCACCGTCAACGACCTCAGCTACACCAAGCCGATCTCGGAGCTCCCGGTCGACGTGACGCCGGAGGGCAGGGACGCGCTCGTCCAGGCGACTCAGGCATCGCTCGCGGCCTGCATCGACCTGCAGCAGCTCAGCCCGCCGAACTGCCCCATGATCGAGCCCACCAAGAGCCCGGTGGTCGCCTCGACGATCAAGCGAGAGCTCATCGTGGCCGACCCGGTCAGCGGCGCCCAGTGGGTCGTCGACTCGAGCAACGCCTCCGTGGCCAGCGCGCTCATCCCGGTGCACTACCGGGTCTTCGCCCAGTACGTGGACGGCTCGACGTCCGGGTGGACCCCGTACGACCAGTCGTGGACCGCCCGCGCGGACGCGACCAAGTCCCGCGCCTCCGACCTCAGCATCCAGTGGGGCCATTAGTCCTTGCCGGCTCTGTAGCATGGCGCGGTGACCCAAGCACTCGACCCGTCCCAGTTCGACTCTCGTGTTCGTCTCGCCGACGACCTGTTCCGCCACGTCCATGGGCGCTGGCTGGAGACCGAGCCGATCCCCGAGGACAAGCCGATGACCGGCGCGTTCACACGGCTGCGAGACGACTCCGAGGCAGAGGTGCACGGGATCTGCGACGAGCTCGCCGCGGCTGACCCCGCGACACTCACCGAGGAGCAGGTGAAGATCTCGGCGCTGTACGGGGACTTCATGGATGCCGCACATGTCGAGGAGCTGGACGCCGCGCCGCTCGCGGACCTGCTGGAACGGGCCGACCAGATCGACTCCGTGGCCGCGCTGCAGTCGTACTTCGGCTGGTCGCTCCGCTACGGCATCACGTCGCTGTGGGGCTGCGACGTCGAGTCCGACCCGGGCGATCCCACCCGCTACGCGTTCTTCGTGGCCCAGGACGGCATCGGCCTGCCGGACGAGTCGTACTACCGCGAGGAGCAGCACGCGGAGATCCTCGCCGAGTACGGCAAGCACGTCGCCCGTACGCTCGCTCTCGCCGGCCTCGAGGACGCCGAGCAGCAGGCCGCCGACGTCGTCGCGCTCGAGGTCGCGATCGCGGCCTGTCACTGGGACCGGGTACGGACTCGCGACCTGCGCCAGATGTACAACCCGCGCACCGTCGCCGAGCTCACCGAGGAGGCGCCGGACTTCGGCTGGGACCTCGTCCTGGACGGCGCGTCGGTCGACGGGCTCGGGCTCGTCGTCGACTGCCAGCCCTCGTTCTTCGTCGAGGTCGCGCCGTTGCTGGCCGAGGAACGTCTGGGTCAGTGGCGGTCGTGGGCGCGGTTTCACGCCATCTCCGGCACGTCCCCCTACCTGTCGACCCGCTTCGTCGACGAGCGGTTCGGCTTCTACGAGCGGACGCTGCAGGGCACCCCTCAGCTGCGCGAGCGGTGGAAGCGCGGTGTGGCGCTGGCTGAGCGCGCGCTGGGCGAGGCGATCGGCAAGACGTACGTCGAGCGCCGGTTCACACCCGCCGCCAAGGAGCGCATGGACGTGCTCGTCGCGAACCTCATCGAGGCGTACCGGCAGTCCATCGAGGACCTCGTCTGGATGACGCCGGAGACGAAGGCAGAGGCCCTCATCAAGCTGGCGGCGTTCCGACCGAAGATCGGCTACCCGGCGACGTGGCGCGACTACTCCAAGCTCACGATCGTGCCAGGGGACCTCGTCGGCAACGTGCAGAGGGCGTCGGCGTTCGAGCTCGACTACGCGCTCAGCAAGCTCGACGGGCCCATGAACCTCGACGAGTGGCAGATGTACCCGCAGACCGTGAACGCCTACTACCACCCGCTGCGCAANNGCGGACGACGCGGTCAACTACGGCGGCATCGGCGCGGTCATCGGCCACGAGATCGGGCATGGCTTCGACGACCAGGGCTCGACCTGTGACGGCGAGGGCAAGCTGCGCAACTGGTGGACGGATGACGACCGCACGGCGTTCGAGGAGCGTACGAGCGCGCTCATCGGCCAGTACAACGCACTGTCACCCGTACAGGCGCCNNGGCCACTTCGTGAACGGCGAGCTGACGATCGGCGAGAACATCGGCGACCTCGGCGGCCTCGGCATCGCGATCAAGGCCTGGCGCCTCGCCGGTGGCGAGGACGACGCCCCGATCGACGACCTGACCGGTCTGCAGCGGCTGTTCCTCAGCTGGGCCACCGTGTGGCAGGCGAAGTCGCGCGACGCCCTCGTGCTGCAGCGTCTCGCTACCGACCCGCACTCCCCCGCGGAGTTCCGCTGCAACCAGATCGTCCGCAACATCGACGACTTCTACACCGCCTTCGGCGTGGTCGAGTCCGACGCCCTCTGGCTCGCCCCCGAGGAGCGCGTGACGATCTGGTGATTGTTCCGGGCTCCGAGATGCGTGTACCACCGGTGTCGCCGTGACACCGCTGGTGCTGGACCTGCCCGGTGACGGGTTCTGGCAGGCCCGGAACAGCCCGGCCCGGCGAGTGCCGAGCCATGGGACGTCGCGCTTCGGCACGGCCTTCGCCATCGACCTCGTGCCGGTGGACGACCGCAACCAGAGCGCACCGGCGACCTGGCGTACGGCGTTGGCCACCGAACCCTGCACGGCGTTCGTCGGTTTCGGTCGGCCGCTCCTCGCGCCGATCGCGGGAACGGTCGTCGCGACCCACGACGGCGAGGTCGACCATGACGCGAGGCGCTCCCCGGTCGCCTACCTGGGTTTCGCGCTCGGCCAGGCACGGCGCATCCGCAGCGGCATCGCCGCCGTGGCCGGCAACCATGTGGTCATCCAGGCCGAGCCCGGAGGTCCGTACGTCCTGACGGCGCACCTCCAGCACGGCTCACTGTGCGTGTCGGCAGGGCAGCGCGTCGAGGTCGGTGAGCTGATCGGCGCCTGCGGCAACACGGGGAACAGCACCCAGCCGCACGTCCACCTGCAGGCGGTCGACTCGCTCGACTGGGACCGCGCGAACGCTGTACCGATCGTGTTCCGCAGCTATCGCTCCCGCACCACGGGGACCCTCAGGCACAGCGTTCTCCCGCTGGAAGCTGAGACCCTCTCCCGCGACTGACAGCTCCGTACTCGGGGTGGGTGTCGTCGGGCCGAACGCGACGAGCGAGCGACGTTGTCCGGCTTATGCCGAGCGACGCTGACCTCGCCGGTCGCCGCCGCGAAGTTGTTCGGGTTATGACCCCCGAAACAAGGCTCATAACCCAGACAACTTCGCGCGGAGCTGCCGGAGGTCCTGGCCTGTCCCCCACAACCCCAAGAACTTCGCTCGGACCACAGATCGGAGCCCGCCGAAGCGCCACCATCGGCGTCATCGTGTCCGACGCACTTCAGCCCCCAGGTGACCGCGTGACGATACGTTGAGGGCCCGGCTGGCGTATGCCCCGCACGAAACCTGGGTAGTGAGGGGCGGGGGCGCGACAGTCGGCAGCCGGAACCGCCTGACGAAGTCCGTGCTATGAGGCGGCCGCGACCCACATCACCCAGACGTTGGTGAGGGCAGGTTCACCCGGCACATTCGAGCGGCCGCGATAACTCAGAACCCGTGGGGAGGGTAGTCGTCCCTCTGTCAGCACACCTGGTCCTTCGCCTTTGCCTGCTCCGCCGCGAGGTCGGTCAGGTCGAACGTGTCCGAGAGCCAGGCTCCTTGGCCGGAGCGGAGCTGGCCGACAACGATGGACGTCCCGGAGCCGCCGTTGACTTGCACGTCGTAGTCGGCGCCGGGCTTCATAGCTCCCGTCACCTGCGTGACCGAGTAGCCGGGGTTCAGGGCGAACAGGGTGACCTCGTTCGATGCGTCCTCTGGATGGGCTTCAGCGATCCAGTACGTCTCGCCGCCGCCCTGGTCGTTCACCCTCGATACCGTCACTTTCGTGATGCCCTCGCCGCACGCACTAGTGACCTTGTAGCCAGTGGGATAGGCCAGGACGAATGGAGCTGGTCCGCTCATTCCGGGGTCACAGGCCGTGACGAGGACGAGGACGAGCGCGGTGGCGATCACACGCCGCGCAGTCCTCGCCATGGGGTGGTCCTCAGATCTGGTTTCTCCCCCACAGTGTGACGGATGCGACGACGAGGCGGGATGGAATCTTCGACCTCGCCGAACGCCGGTGACGGAGGTTCAACTAAGCGGGTGCGGGGCGACCATCAGCTGAGGATCATCGTGCGGAGGGCGGCCATCCGTACGTGGATCCTGGGACCGACACCGCCCCATTGGCCGCGATCCTGGCGAAGAGTCCGAGCGGCCAGTCACCGTCCTTCGTCAGGGCAACGATCTCGTATCCCTCGTGGTACGGGCCGTTCGGCGAAGCCCTTCGGTCAGCCTTCCTCAGGCCAAAGTCCTCGACCCGTCTCGCGTCGATGCTGAGGAAGCCTCTGTAGATCCTGCGCGGCGTGACGACGACCACATCGAACGACGCCCAGACGAGGACGGCGACGATGAGCGGTGCAGCGAAGGGGGCTACGGCCCACGCGTCGGGGCCTTCAGCGAGTGCGATGACACCTGCGCCCACGATCCCCATCGCGACCCCCACGAGTCGAGCCGCGATCCACCCCGAGCACATGATCCTCATCCGGATGACCCGCTACTCCGGCCAGAGGCCCGAACAGCCTCGGCGGTGCGAGCCCATGAGGTGGGTGTCGACGATGCCGAGGGCGCTCATCAGCGCGTACATGGTGGTCGGGCCCACGAACCGGAAGCCCTCGCGTTTGAGGCGCTTCGCGAGCGCGATCGACTCGAGGGACACGGCGGGCACCTCGGCCCAGGACATCGGGGTGGGGGTCACCTCCGGCTTGTACGACCACACCAGGTCCGCCAGGCCGCCGGCTGGACGCAGCGCCACGGTCGCGCGCGCATTGTTGATGGTGGCGTCGACCTTGAGCCGGTTCCGTACGATCCCTTGGTCGGCCATGAGCCGCGCCACATCGGCGTCGTCGAACGCGGCCACGGCCTCCGGGTCGAAGTCGGCGAAGGCCGCACGGAACGCCGGCCGCTTGCGGAGGATGGTCAGCCACGACAGCCCTGACTGGAACGCCTCGAGGCTCAGCCGCTCGAACACGCCGCGCTCGTCGCGTACAGGCATGCCCCACTCGGTGTCGTAGTAGTCGCGCAGCAGCGGGTCGGACGTGCCCCAGGTGCGGGACAGCCCGTCCGAGCCGATCTCGAGATCGGGCGAGACCGCCATGGCCTCAGGCGGATCTCGTGACGACCGAGTCGCACAGCGCGTCGAGACCGCGCTTCGCCGGTCCGTCGGGAAGCCCGACGAGGAAGGCTCGTGCGGCCTCGGCGCGACGGGAGATCTCAGCCCTGGTCTCGGCGATCACCCGATGCGAGCGCAGCAGCGGCAACGCCCGGCCGATCTCCGCCTCGGTCAACGGCCGGGAGACCAGCTCCTTGAGCTCGGCGTCGGCGGAGTCCGTGGACGCGGCCAGCGTGAGCGTCGCCAGGGTCTGTACGCCCTCGCGCAGGTCAGTGCCCGGCGTCTTGCCGGTGGTGTCGCTCGTGATGTCGATGAGGTCGTCGGACAGCTGGAACACGACGCCGATCTCTTCGCCGAACTGGGTGAGCGCGTCGAGATCCTCTTCGCCGAGCCCCGCGACCATGCCCCCGAACCGTGCGGACGTCGCGATGAGCGAGCCGGTCTTGTCGGCCACGACCGCGAGGTGGTGCTCGACCGGAGCGGCGCCGCGGGGGCCGAGGAGCTCGGCGATCTGACCCTGTACGAGCCGGGCGAAGGTCTCCGCCTGCACGGCCACGAAGTCAGTCCCCAGCGTCGCCACCACGCTCGACGCCCGCGCGAACAGGAAGTCGCCCACCATGATCGCGACCGAGTTGTCGTACACGGCGTTGGCGCTCGGCGCGCTGCGGCGCAGCTCCGCGGAGTCCATGACGTCATCGTGGTAGAGCGAGGCCACATGGGTCAGCTCGACGACCAGCGCCGCCTTGATGATGCTCTCGTCGTCGACGTCCCGCCCGAGGTCACGCCCGATGCCCGCCGCGAGGGCCACCAGCATCGGCCGGAACCGCTTGCCGCCGGCCCGCGTGATGTGGCGCGCGACCTCCGTGACGAACTCCGTGCGAGCACTGGCCGCGACGAGCAGCCTGTCCTCGATCGTCACGAGCAGGTCCTTGACCCACTCCGACAGCGCTTCGTCCGCCGCGTCCGAGACCACCGTCACCTCAGCAGCTGCGAAGCCGACGCCGCCAGATCCACTGCCCACCCCGGCAGGATACCGAGAAGCACCGACATCACCGCACCCGCCGCGATGACGATCGTGGTCCCGAGGCCCGGAAGGGCGACGTGGACGTCACCGATCTCCGGATCCGGATCAGTGAAGAACATGGCGACGATGACCCGCAGGTAGATGTACGCGGCAACGAGGCTCATGAGTACGGCCACGAGCACCAGCCACCAGTAGCCACCGCGCCAGGCAGCGCTGAAGACGGCCCACTTCCCGATGAAGCCGGCTGTACCCGGGATGCCCGCGAAGCTCAGCATGAACACCGTCATGGCGACACCGATCCACGGGTGCTTCCTGCCGAGACCGGCCCAGGCTGCGAGGTCGTTGCGCTCACCGGCTGCGCCACGGACCATCATCACGATGCCGAACGCGCCGAGCGTCGCGAAGCCGTACGCAGCCATGTAGATGGCGATCGCCGCCGCACTGCCGATCTGGCCAGTCGGAAGGCCGGTGGTCGCGGTCGAGGCGCCGACGACAGCAGTCAGCAGGAAGCCGGCGTGGGTGACAGAGGAGTACGCGAGGAGGCGCTTGACGTCCTTCGACACGATCGCCAGCACCGCGCCGACGAGCATCGTGAGGACCGAGACCCCCGCCACGACCGGCTGCCACTCCCAGCGGCTGCCACCGAGCGCGACGTACAGGACACGCAGCAGCGCACCGATGGCCGCCAGCTTCGTGCAGACGGCCATGAACGCCGTGACGGGTGTGGGAGCGCCCTGGTAGACGTCCGGCGTCCACGAGTGGAACGGGACGGCGCCGATCTTGAACAGNNAGGCCGACGATCAGCATCAGCATGCCGGTGACGAGCAGCGCGTCGTGCTCGGTCGGCGAGGCGACAGCCGCGTCGATCGCGCTGAACGTGAAGGAGCCCGAGTAGCCGTACAGGAGGGCGGCGCCGAACAGGAAGATCGCGCTCGACAGGGCGCCCAGCAGGAAGTACTTCAGGGCCGCTTCGTGGCTGAGCAGCCGGCGGTAGCGGGCCAGGCCACTGAGCAGGTACAGCGGCAGCGAGAGGATCTCCAGCGCGACGAACATGGTCAGCAGGTCGTTGGCCGCTGGGAACAGGAGCATGCCGGTCACGGCGAAGAGCAGGAGCGGGAAGACCTCGGTGTGCTCGATCCGTGCCGCGGCAGCGTCACGCTCCAGCGTCGAGTTCGGGACCGCGGCGGCCATCGGCGTGAAGCTCGTGACTCCCCCGCCGATCTTCCTGTCGGCGAACAGCAGGGCCGACAGAAGCGCGAAGACGAGGATCAGCAGCCAGATGATCTGCGTCGGGCCGTCGACCGAGAGGGCGCCCATGGCACCCACGGCGCGCCAGTCCGGGCCCCAGGTACGCCACAGGACGAACAGCGCGCCCAGCAGGGACACGCCCGTGACGATGAGCTGGCCCTCGTCGCGCAGGTGCCGCGGCACCAGCGCCTCGATGAGCACGCCGAGGCAGGCACCGATGAAGACGATCAGCACCGGACCGAGCAGGCGGTACTCGATCGTCGGCGCAGCGATCTGCAGAAGGGTGTGCATCGTCTACCTTCCTTGCCCAGCAGTCGGGGCCGGGTCGCTCACGTTCAGCGTGGTCATGGCCTGCTTCGCCGTCTGGTCAGTGATGTCGAGTACCGGCTTCGGGAAGAAGCCCAGCACCAGCAGCGCCAGGATCACGGGGGCGATCGCCAGGCGCTCGCGCCACGAGGCGTCGCTCGTGATGTGCTCCCTGGTCTGATCGGTGACCGGGCCGGTCATCGTGCGCTGGTACATGATCAGGATGTACAGGGCGGCCAGCACCGTACCGAGCGTGCCGACGGCGGCGATGACGGGGTAACGGCTCCACGTGCCCGCGAGCACGAGGAACTCGCCCACGAAGCTGCCCATGCCGGGCAGCGACAGCGACGCGAGGCCGCCCATGAGCAGCATCCCGGCCATCACGGGGGCCACCTGGAAGACGCCACCCAGGCTGTTGATCTCCACCGAGCCGCGGCGCTTCGCGAGATAGCCGACGACGAGGAACAGCACGGCCGTCGAGAAGCCGTGGTTGACCATGTAGAAGATCGTCCCGGAGATCGACTGGGTCGTCATCGCGAAGATGCCGAGGACCATGAAGCCGAAGTGGCTCACCGAGGTGAACGCCACGAGCCGCAGCATGTTCGTCTGGCCGATCGCGGCGAGCGCTCCGTACAGGATCGAGATCAGACACAGGACCACGATGACGGGAGTTGCGAGCCGGGACGCGTCGGGGAACAGCCCGAGGCAGAAGCGGATCATCCCGAACGTACCGATCTTGTCGAGGATGCCGACCAGCAGCGTCGAGGTGGCCGGTGTCGCCTGCTCCGCCGTGTCCGGCAGCCAGGTGTGTACGGGCACCATCGGAGCCTTGATCGCGAACGCGACGAAGAAGCCGAGGAACAGCAGCATCTGCACCGACGGGGACACGTTGAGCTTGACCAGGTCCTCGATCAGGTAGCTCGGTGCGCCCTGGTTGGCGAACGAGACGCCGAGCCCGATGACGCTGAACAGCAGCACCAGGCCGCCGGCCAGCGAGAAGAGGAGGAACTTCACCGCCGCCTTGGCCCGCTTCGGACCGCCCCAGCCAGCGATGAGGAAGTACATCGGGATCAGCGTCGCCTCGAAGAAGATGTAGAACAGCAGCACGTCGGAGGCGAGGAACACGTACAGGCTCAACGACTCGAGGATGAGGACCAGCGCGGTCCACACCTGCCCGCCCCAGCGACCCTCGGAGTCGGAGCGCTGCTCGGCGAGCAGGACCACCGGCACGAGCAGCGTGGTGAGCAGGACCATGAGCAGGCCCATGCCGTCGAGGCCGAGCGCGTAGTACGCACCGAAGGCCTTGATCCACACCTGGTGCTCCGACAGGTCGGTGCCCCCCAGGTGCACGACGGCGACGATGACCGAGAACACGAACGTGACCAGCGCGATCGCCAACCCGACGTAACGGGCCGTGCTTCCGCGCAGGAACCAGACCACCAGCCCACCGACAAGCGGCAGCAGCGCAAGGATCGTCAGCATCTCACCCCTCCTTTCAGACCAGCCGGCCGATGACGAAGGCGAGACCGAGGACGACGACGCCCACGATCATCGTCAGGCCGTAGGACCTGACGTACCCGTTCTGCAGCTTGCGAAGACCTCCGCCGAGGCCGAGGGTCAGCGCTGAGCTTCCGCGCACCGCCCCGTCGACGACACCCGTGTCCAGCGCGACGACCCCGCGGGTCAGCGCCTCACCGGGCTTCATGAAGACGGCCTCGTTGAAGGCGTCCCCGTACAGGTCGTGGCGCCCGATGATCGTGAACACGTTGCGCGTCCACGGGACCGACTCGGGAATCGCCGTGCGACCGAAGATCAGGTACGCGATCCCGACACCGGCGATGATGACCACCAGGGTGACGAGGCTCACGGGCGTGATGCTCGGCAGCCACGACGCGTTCGCGGGCACCTCGCCGTTGACGGCCGGCGCGAGCCAGCCGGCGATCCAGGCGTTCATCACCATGCCGGCGATGACGGACGGGATAGCGAGGAGCACGAGCGGCACCCACATGACGGCAGGCGACTCGTGCGGATGCACGCCTGCCTGCCAACGCTTCCTCGACCAGAACGTCATGAACATCAGGCGCGTCATGTAGAAGGCCGTGATGCCGGCGGCGATGAGCGCGAGGGCGCCGAGCACCGGCTGCTTCTCCCACGCCGCCTCGATGATCGAGTCCTTCGAGTAGAAGCCCGAGAAGAACGGCGTACCGATGATCGCGAGGTAGCCCATGAGGAACGTGTAGTACGTGATCTTCATGACCTTGGACAGGCCGCCGTAGTGGCGCATGTTCACGTCGTCGTTCATGCCGTGCATGACCGAACCGGCGCCGAGGAACATGTTGGCCTTGAAGAAGCCGTGCGTCAGCAGGTGGAAGATCGCGNNTGTAGCCGATCTGCGACATGGTCGAGCCGGCGAGGACCTTCTTGATGTCGTCCTTGCTCGTGCCGATCCAGGCGCCGGCGAGCAGCGTGACAGTACCGACGATCGCGACGGCCAGCGCCGCGGTCGAGGTCTCCGCGTACACGGCGTGCGACCGTACGACGAGGTAGACGCCCGCGGTGACCATCGTCGCTGCATGGATGAGGGCCGACACCGGGGTGGGGCCCTCCATCGCGTCCAGCAGCCAGGACTGCAGGGGCACCTGCGCGGACTTGCCGCACGCACCCACGAGGAGCAGGAGGCCGAGCAGCGTCACCCAGGCGGGCGACATCTTCGACGCGCCGGCGTTGACGGCCTCGAACGAGCTCGAGCCGAACCACGCGAGCATCGTGAAGATCGCCATGGTCAGGCCGAGGTCGCCGACCCGGTTGACGACGAACGCCTTCTTGCCGGCCGTGGCCGCCGTGGGCTTGTGCTGCCAGAACGAGATGAGCAGGTACGAGGCGAGACCCACGCCCTCCCAGCCGACGAACAGCACCGCGTAGTTGTCCGCGAGGACCAGGACGAGCATGGCCGCGATGAACAGGTTGAGGTAGGCGAAGAAGCGGCGACGGCCGGGATCGTGCGCCATGTACCCGATCGAGTACACGTGGATGAGGCTTCCGACGCCGGTCACCAGCAGCGCGAAAAGGATCGACAGCGGGTCGATGAGCAGGCCCACGTTGATCGTCCACGAACCGGTCTTGATCCACGTGTACAGCGGTACGGACACCGCCCGCTGCGCATCGGGACGGCCGAGCAGGTCAGCGAAGAGGGCGACCGCCACGACGAAGGAGGCGATCGGCGCAAGCGTCCCGATGTAGTGACCGAACGAGTTCGCCACCTTGCCGAGCAGCAGGAGCAGACCCGCCGAGACCAGCGGGATGGCGATCATCAGCCAGGCGAGCGGGAACAGACCGGTGGGCGCCACCGGCGTCAGACCTTCGAGCAGAGTCACCGTATCCCCTAGTACCTGAGCAGGTTCTCGTTGTCGACGTTCGCCGAATGCCGAGCGCGATAGATCATGACGATGATCGACAGCCCGACCACGACCTCAGCGGCCGCGACGACCATGACGAAGAACGACGCCACCTGGCCGTCGAGGTTGCCCCACACGCGGCTGAAGCTGACGAGCAGCAGGTTGCACGCGTTGAGCATGAGCTCGACGGACATGAACAGCACGAGGGCGTTCTTGCGGACGAGGAAGCCGACGATCCCGATCGTGAACAGGATGGCCGCCAGCACCACGTAAAAGTTGGGGTTCACAACTCCTCCTCGTCGGGGCCTTGCGCCGTGTCGAGCGCTGCGAAGGCCTTCTTGGTGGGCGCGCTGAGCGCGTCCGCGTCAGCCAGGCCGCTGCGCTGCACGAGTACTGCGGACACCGAGTCCTGCGAGACCGTACCGTCGGGCAGCAGGGCCGGCGACGTGATCGCGTTGTGCCGCGCGTACACGCCGGAGCTGGGACGGGGACCGGGGTGGATGCCCTTGGTCACGTAGTCCTCGATGCGGATCTTCGCCCGTGCCTTCTGGTTGAGCCTCGGGGTGAGGCGCTCCGCGTACGCGAGCACCATCGCGCCGACCGCGGCGGTGATGAGCAGGGCCGAGGTCGCCTCGAAAGCGAGCACGTACTTGCCGAACAGCAGCGCTGCGAGGCCCTGGACGTTGCCGCCGTACTCCGAGTTCGACTTGTCAAGACCGACCGCGCCCGAGACCAGGCTGCTGCCGACGAAGGATGCAAGGAGGATGAACGCCCCGACGGCCGCGAGGACCGACGCCACGGTGTGCCCCTGGATCTTCTCGATCATGGACTCACGGCTGTCGACGCCGACCAGCATGACGACGAAGAGGAACAGCATCATCACCGCGCCGGTGTAGACGATGATCTGTACGACGAACAGGAACGGTGCGTCCTGCGAGGCGTAGATGATCGCCAGGTTGATCATGACCAGAGCCAGGGACAGCGCCGAGTACACCGCCTTGCGGAACAGGATCATGCCGAGGGCGGCGAGGACCATGATCGGCCCGCAGATCCAGTACGCGACGGCGGCGCCCGTCACGAGCGGTACGAGCAACGCCGTCATGACGTCGCCTCCTTATCCGTCGTCCACGTGCGCAGGTCCGACTGTCCGGTGGCCGGCAACCCGAGGAAGTACTGCTGCTCGTCGTCGCCGAGACGGCGCGGGTGAGGCGGCTGCTCCATGCCGGGAAGCAGCGGCGCGAGCAGCTCCTCCTTGGTGAAGATCAGCTTGGCCCGCGAGTAGTCGGCGAGCTTGAACTCGTTGGTCATCGTGAGCGCCCGTGTCGGGCACGCCTCGATGCACATGCCGCAGAAGATGCAGCGCAGGTAGTTGATCTGGTAGACGGAGCCGTAGCGCTCACCGGGCGAGAACCGCTCGCCGTCGGTGTTCTGGCTTCCCTCGACGTAGATCGCGTCCGCGGGGCAGGCCCACGCGCACAGCTCACAGCCCACACACTTCTCCAGGCCGTCAGGCCAGCGGTTGAGCTGGTGACGTCCGTGGAAGCGCGGCGCGGTGACCTTCTCCTTCGCCTTCTTCTTGTTGCCCCAACCCTCGGGGTAGCCCTGGGTGAACGTGGGGCGGAACATCGTCATGAACGTGACGCCGAAGCCGGCCCACTGGTCCAACAGACCCATCAGACGTCCTCCCTCTCGGGCTGGGGTACGGATGCGGACGCGGCCGCTTCCGTGGCCGACGCGCGGAGCACGCCGACAAGCTCAGGCAGGACCTGCCCCGGCATGGGCGGAACGGGGTAGCCGCCCGCGTACGGGTCGAACTCGCCGGTGTCGTACCCCGGGGTGCGGCTCGTCTCGGACAGCTCCTCCTCGTCGCCTCCGCGTCGCCAGTCCCACACGAGGAATGCGATGAGCAGCACGATCACGACGCCGACGCCGATCATCACGACCGACTGGCTCAGCCAGTTCTGCGACTGGGC
Organism: Propionibacteriaceae bacterium; assembly: GCA_003153855.1. GTDB lineage: Bacteria > Actinomycetota > Actinomycetes > Propionibacteriales > Propionibacteriaceae > Fen-668. The sequence goes on along the minus strand of PMBM01000098.1, from coordinate 2,357 downwards.
GATCCGGACGAAGCTGACCAGAACGATCCACGCGATCGAGATCGGGATGAGCACCTTCCAGCCGAGGTCCATGAACTGGTCGTAGCGGAACCGCGGCAACGTGCCGCGCAGCCACACGAACAGGCCGATGAAGATCAGGAGCTTGAACGTGAACCAGAACAGGCCCATCCAGCCGGAGTCGAGCCACGACAGGGCCGACGGGTTGATGGAGATGATCCACGGGATCGGCCACGGTGCGCGGTAGCCGCCGAAGAACAGCGTCGTCGCGACCGCGGAGACCGTCGCCATGTTGATGTACTCGGCGAGGAAGTAGATCGCGTAGCGGAAGCCCGAGTAGTCGGTGAGGAAGCCGGAGACCAGCTCCTGCTCGCACTCGACGAGGTCGAACGGCGCGCGGTTGGTCTCGGCGACCATCGCGATGCAGTAGACGACCGCGCTCGGGATCAGCAGCAGCGCGTACCACTGCGGGAGATGGAGCCAGCTCGCCCATCCGCCGAACGTGGTCGCCTGGCTCTCCACGATGTCGATCGTCGACATGGAGCTCGCCGTGAGGAACACCGCCACGAGAGCGAGGCCCATGGAGATCTCGTAGCTGATCATCTGGGCGGTGGAGCGGATGCCGCCGAGGAGCGAGTACGTCGACGTGGATGCCCATCCCGCGAGCACGATGCCGTAGATGCCGACCGACGCGATGGCAAGGATGAACAGCACCGCGACGGGCATGTCCGTCAGCTGCAGTCGTGTCTCGACGCCGAACATGTTGACCTGGCCCGCGAGCGGGATGACCGACCAGCCGGTGAACGCGGCGATGCCGGTCAGCAGCGGGGCGATGGTGAAGATCCACTTGTCCGTGCCGGTAGGACGGAAGTCCTCCTTGAACATGAGCTTGAGACCGTCACCGAGCGCCTGGCCGAGACCGAACGGGCCGTTCATGATCGGGCCCTTGCGCTGCTGCATCTTGCCGACGAGGCGCCGCTCGTACCACACGTTGAAGATCGTGATGGCGAGCAGGAACACGAAGACGAAGACGACCTTGATCAGGACAATCCACCACGGGTCGCTACCGAAGACCGTCATGGGCGTCCTCCTTCCTTGGCAGTCACCGGATCGCCGGCGCGTGCGCCGAGCGTCTCCGCGACGTTTCGCCCGGATGCCCGGGAGGGGATCCACACGACGCCATCCACGACCGTGTCGTCGATCACTGCGTCGTACGTGAGCTCGCCGCGAGCCGTACCCACGGCGACCGTGCCACCCGCAGTGACACCGGCCTGAGCGGCGGTCGAGGCCGAGAGCCGCGCAAGGGGCGGCTTCGCGGTCGCGAGCAGCTCGTCGGCGCCGTCGTTGCGACGGGAGTCGTCGATGAGCTCGCGCCACGTCGCGAGGCGGAAGCCGTCGGGCGTGATCGCGTCGTCGGCGGCCGGGAACGCCGGCGCCTGGGCGCGAGCGCCGTCCCAATCGCTGAGCTCGGCGAGCTCCGCTGCTGCCTGGGCGACGGTCCGTACGCCGAGGTCGGAACCCATGGCGTCGGCCAGCGCGGCCAGCACCCGGATGTCGGTCATCGGCGAGCGCAGCGTCTTGTTCACCCGGGCCACCGGACGCGGCCGGTGCTCCCAGTTGTAGAACGTGCCGGACTGCTCCTCGAGGAGGGCGGCCGGGAAGACTACGTCGGCGCAGGCCGAGATGTCGGACAGCCGGTTCTCGATGCTCACGAGGAAGCCGACGTGCTCGAACGCATCCCGCGCGCTGACCGGGTCGGCGAAGTCGCCGATCTCGGCGCCCGCGACCACCAGGGCCTTCAGCGTCTCGTCGGAGGCTGCGACCAGCATCCCGTTGACGTCGAGACCGGGCTCGGCCGGAAGCGTGTCGACGCCCCATGCGGAACCGGTGTCGACGCGAGCGGCGCCGTCGGAGACGAGGCGCCCGGCGGGCAGCAGGCTGGGCAGGCATCCGGCGGTGACGGCGCCGACCTCACCCGCACGACGCGGGATCCAGGCCAGCCGTGCGCCCGTACGATCCGCGAGTGCGGCAGCGGCCGAGAGAGCGCCGGGTACGGCAGCGAGCCGCTCACCGAGCAGCACGACCGTGCCGGAGTCGACGTCGGCGAGGTCGGCGAGTGCTGCCGGCTCGGACCCCGGAGCTGTCGGTACGAGGGTGGCGGACAGCTTCTTGCTGCCGTTGCTCAGCAACGGGGCCACGGCGACGACGGCGAGCTTCTTCTTGCGTACGGCCTTGCGGAGCCGCAGGAAGACGATCGGGCTCTCCTCCTCGGGCTCGAAGCCTACGAGGACGACCTTGCCCGCACGCTCGAGATCCGCGTACGTGACGAACGTGTCGGTCGTCCCGCCGGCCACGGTCGC
>PMBM01000014.1 GCA_003153855.1 Propionibacteriaceae bacterium | reverse complement strand
CGCGCGGCACACGTCGCGGCCGTGGGTGCCGCGATGACGTCCGCCGAACGCCGGGCGGTCTTCACGCGGCAGGGCCATGAGGGTGCCCGGCACGTCGAGGTCCGTGGGCTGCTCGTCGCTGCCTTCGTTCACCGCGACTCAAGGGCGGGAGACCCAAACCTGCACACCCACGTAGCGATCGCGAACAAGGTGCAGACGCTNNACCGGGCCAAGGTCAGCCTCTCCGAGGAGTACACCACCAACCTCCAGGCCCGCCTGAGGCACCTCGGGCTGTCGTTCGTGGCGACCGGGCCGGAGGGGAAGCGCCCCGTGTACGAGATCGCCGGGGTCGCCCCGCGCCTGCTCGCCCGGTGGTCCTCGCGGCGGCACCAGGTCACCGCCCGCACCTCCGAGCTGGTGGCGCAGTTCGAGGCCGACCATGAGCGGCCTCCGACGCCGTTGGAGAAGCTCGACCTGGCGCAGCGGGCGACCCTCGAGACGCGGCAGGCCAAGCACCAGCCCCGCAGCGAGGCCGAGCAGCGCGCCCTGTGGCGCAGGCAGGCCGAGCACGTCCTTGGCTCAGATGGGCTCGTACGGATGCTTGCTGCGGTCGTGTCGGAGCGGAAGCCACTGGCGCCGGTGGTCGACGACGCCTTCGTGGTCCGGACCGCCCAGCAGGTGATCAGCGTGGTCGAAGCGGAACGGTCGTCGTGGACCGCGTTCCATGTACGGGCTGAGGCGCTGCGACAGGTACGCGCTGCGGGGGCCGCGCTGGACGACATCGACGGGACTGTCGGTCGCATCATCGGGTACGCCCTGTCGCCGAAGAGGTCGGTGCCGATCGTGACCAGCTGGGTGATGCCGGTCGAGCCACCGGCGTTGCGTCGCCGGGACGGTGCGTCGGTGTACGCGGAACCGGCCGCCACCCACTACACGTCCCGGCGCATCCTCGACGCCGAGCAGCGACTGGTCGACCGCGCGGGGCAGACCGGCGGGAGGGCCGTCGAGGGCAACACTGTGACCTTCGCGCTGCTCCAGTCGATGGCCAACCACGAACCGCTCAACCCGGGGCAGAGGCTCCTGGTGCAGGAGATGGCCATGTCCGGTCGCCGGTTGCAGCTCGCGATCGCGCCAGCCGGAACAGGCAAGACCACCGCGATGCGCGCCCTTGCGACCGCGTGGACGACCGCCGGTGGCACCGTACTCGGGCTCGCGCCCTCCGCCGCCGCCGCCGAGGAACTGCGCACCCATCTGGACACCGACCAAAGGACCACGCGGAGCCTCGAGGCCGACAACCTCGCCAAGATGGTGTGGGCGATCGATCACAAGGAGCCGCTCGCGGCTGCGGTCGGTCCCGACACCCTGGTGATCGTCGACGAGGCCAGCATGGCCGACACCCTCACCCTCGACCGCGTGGTCACTTGGTGCTGCGACCGTGGCGCGAGCGTCCGGCTGATCGGCGACGACCAGCAGCTGGGTGCCATCGGCGCAGGTGGCGTACTGCGGGACATCGCCGCTACCCACGGAGCCGTACGCCTCGACGACGTCGTCCGCTTCACCGATCTCGCCGAGGCGGAAGCGTCGCTGGCACTAAGGGCCGGCGACGTCGGTGCCCTCGGCTTCTACCTCGACAACAACCGGGTCCACGTCGTCGATCCCGACACCGCAACCGCGGCCCTGGTCGCAGCCTGGCAGGCCGATACCCAGGGCGGGCTCGACGCGATCATGCTCGCGCCCACCCGCAACCAGGTCGCTGAGCTCAATCACGCCGCGCGCGCGACCCGGCTTCAGGGAAGGGCACCCGATCGCGAAACGATCCTCGCGGACGGCAACCGCGCCAGCCGCGGCGACGTGATCATCACTCGCCGCAACAACCGTGCGCTGACGACCGAAGCGACCGCGTGGGTGCGCAACGGCGACCGCTGGAGCATCACACGCCTCCACCGCGACGGCGCGCTCGACGTGCAGAACCTGCGCTCCCGGGCCAGGCTGACGCTCCCGGCGGAATACGTGTCCGAGTCAGTCGAGCTCGGCTACGCGACCACCATCCACGGAGCCCAGGGCGTGACCGCCGACACATGCCACGGGCTGTTGTCAGGGACCGAGTCGCGCCAACAGGCGTACACGATGCTCACTCGCGGTCGGTCCTCGAACCACGCCTGGGTGCTGGTCAGCGACGTCGACCACCACACCGTGCCCGTCGCGCAGAAGCTGATCGCGCCCTCTACGGCGACGCAGCTTCTCGAGTCGGTGATCCAGCGTGACGATGCGCCGGTCTCCGCCATGACGCTGATGGCTCGTGCTGACGATCCCGTCCAGCTGCTCGGTCCAGCAGTCACCTGCCTCTTCGACGCCGTGGGGTTCGCCGTGGACGCCACCCTCGACCAGGCGACCAAGGACGCCATCGACTTCGCCGGGCAGGCCCACGGCCTCACTGGCTCCGACGCCTGGCCCACGTTACGGGACCACCTCATGCTCATCGCCGCCCACGGATTCGATCCCTGCGTCGCGCTAGCGAATGCCGCAGCGCTCGGCAGCCTGGAGACGGCCCGCGATCCCGCAGCTGTCATCGACTACCGGCTGGACCTCAGCAAGGCCGGAGGTCGCCCAGTGGTGGGCATGCCGTGGGCGCCGACCATCCC
>PMBM01000051.1:11132-11260 GCA_003153855.1 Propionibacteriaceae bacterium | reverse complement strand
GTGCAGGCCGCTACGGGTCTCGACGTGCAGATCCACGTCGACGGGGCATCCGGTGCGATGATCGCCCCCTTCCTGCAGCCCGATCTCGAGTGGGACTTCCGCGTCGCCCGGGTCGCCTCGATCAACAC
>PMBM01000051.1:9084-11055 GCA_003153855.1 Propionibacteriaceae bacterium | reverse complement strand
GCCTGCCGCGACGTCGCGATGTACCTGTCGAGCCGGATCGGGGCGATGGAGGCCTTCGACCTGTGGAACGACGGCTCCGACATCCCGGTCTTCGCGTGGCGCCAGCGCGCGGGACACACGTCGAACTGGACGCTCCACCACCTGTCGGACCGCCTCCGCGGGAGGGGGTGGCTCGTGCCGGCGTACCCGATGCCCGACAACCTCAGCGATGTCACCGTGCAACGCGTGGTGGTACGCAACGGACTCAGCCGTGACCTCGCCGAGCTGTTCCTCAAGGACGTCGAGGCCGAGGTGGCGTACCTCGACAGTCTCACCACCCCGATGCCCGACCCACCCTCCACGGGGTCGTTCCGACATTGAGCGTTCGCATGCGTGTGGGAGGATGGGCCGACTCACAAGAGGAGACCTGGAAGCTGCATGACGACCCTGCCCGGAAGCACCGATCCGAGACTGATCCGCAACTTCTCCATCATCGCCCACATCGATCACGGCAAGTCGACGCTGGCCGATCGCATGCTGCAGCTGACCGGAGTCGTGGATGCGCGCGACATGCGCGCCCAGTACCTGGATCGCATGGACATCGAGCGCGAGCGCGGCATCACGATCAAGTCCCAGGCTGTACGTCTCCCCTGGACCTATGCCGGCACCGAGTACGTGCTCAACATGATCGACACTCCTGGTCACGTCGACTTCACCTACGAGGTGTCGCGCTCGCTGGAGGCCTGTGAGGGCGCCGTCCTGCTCGTCGACGCCGCGCAGGGCATCGAGGCGCAGACGCTGGCGAACCTCTACCTCGCGCTCGAGGCCGACCTCCACATCATCCCGGTGCTCAACAAGATCGACCTGCCCGGTGCGCAGCCGGACAAGTATGCGGAGGAGATCTCGAACATCCTCGGCGGGAAGCCAGAGGACGTCCTGCGCGTGTCCGCCAAGACCGGCGAGGGCGTACGGGAGCTGCTCGACCTCATCGTCGAGACGGTCCCCGCCCCTGTGGGGGACGCCAAGGCGCCGCTGAGGGCGCTGATCTTCGACAGCGTGTACGACACGTACCGCGGCGTCGTCACGTACATCCGGGTCAAGGACGGCCACCTCAACCACCGCGACCGCATCCTCATGATGAGCACGAAGGCGACGCACGAGGTCCTCGAGATCGGCGTCATCTCGCCCGACCCCGTGAAGTCGGCAGGCATCGGCGTCGGTGAGGTCGGCTACCTCATCACCGGCGTGAAGGACGTACGGCACTCCCGCGTCGGTGACACGGTGACCAGCGTCATCCATCCGGCGACCGTTGAGCTCGGCGGCTACCGGCACCCGAACCCCATGGTCTACGCCGGGCTGTACCCGATCGACGGCGACGACTTCACCGAGCTCCGCGAGGCCCTGGAGAAGCTGCAGCTCAACGACGCGTCGCTGGTGTTCGAGCCGGAGAGCAGCGCCGCGCTCGGCTTCGGCTTCCGCNNGAGCGCGAGTTCGACCTCGACCTCATCTCGACGGCTCCGAACGTCGTCTACCGCGTGGTCATGGAGGACGGCACCGAGCACGTCGTGACCAACCCGTCGGAGTTCCCGGACGGCAAGGTCGCCGGCGTGTACGAGCCAGTGGTCAAGGCGTCGATCCTCAGCCCCACCGAGTACATCGGAACGCTCATCGAGCTCTGCCAGAACCGTCGGGGCACCCAGACCGGCATGGACTACCTGTCCGCCGACCGGGTCGAGCTCCACTACACGCTGCCGCTCGCGGAGATCGTGTACGACTTCTTCGACGCGCTCAAGTCCCGCACCAAGGGCTACGCCTCGCTCGACTACGAGCCGATGGGTGAGCTGGAGTCCGACCTCGTCAAGGTCGACATCCTCCTGCACGGCGACCCGGTCGACGCGTTCAGCGCGATCGTGCACAGGGACAAGGCGTACAACTACGGCGTCAAGATGGCCGAGAAGCTCAAGACGCTCATCCCGCGCCAGCAGTTCGAGG
>PMBM01000051.1:0-9079 GCA_003153855.1 Propionibacteriaceae bacterium | reverse complement strand
AAGAAGCGCATGAAGATGGTCGGCCGCGTGGAGGTCCCCCAAGAAGCCTTCGTCGCCGCGCTGAGCACGGGCGGGGAAGCCTCCGACAAGAAGTGACGCGCATAGCGGTCGTCGGGAACGGCGGCTCGGGGAAGACCTGGCTGACGCTGCGGCTGGCTGCCGCGATGCACCTTCCGGTGATCCATCTCGACCTGTACCGCTACGACGCGTCCGGCGCCCTCCGGTCCGACGAGGCGTTCCGAGGCGAGGTGCGCGAGCGACTCGACGGATCGCGAGACTGGATCGCTGACGGGAACTACCTCGGCACATTGGACGATCGGCTGGTTCTCGCGGACCAGGTCGTCTTTCTCGACCTGCCGGTCGTCGTGTGCCTCGCGGGTGTCGTCGGGCGTCGGGCACGCCATCGCGGCCGACGTCTCGAGGACCCCACCCATGTGGACCGGTTCGATCGAGGATTCGCCTACTACGTCCTGACGTTCGGCCGCGAGATGCGCCCGCGGGTGCTGGCCCGGTTGGCCGCGTCAAGTCTTCCGGTGATTCGGGTACGTACTCGTCAGGACGCACGGATGCTGGCAGATCAGGTGGCCGTCCTTGGCCCAGCCGCCGATCTGAGTTCGATCCGGCTCCTCTCAGGGGACGTCGGATAGTCTGACCGCAGGTTCGCCGGGAAGTCTGGTCGGCAGTCGTACGAACACGTCCGGAGCCGCTCATGATCACACCAGCACCCGCCGCTCGAGCCTTCGCGCGAGGCAGTCGTCGGGAGCTGCGACGGGTCGCGGCACTGCTCCGTACGGAGACGGTGGGCGGGTTCGTCCTCGTAGGCGCCGCCCTCATCGCGCTGGTCTGGGCCAACTCGCCGTGGGCCTCGTCCTACAGCGCACTGCGCGACTTCGCGTTCGGGCCCGAGTCGCTCCACATCCACCTCACGGTGGGGGAGTGGGCGGCGGACGGGCTGCTTGCGGTGTTCTTCTTCCTCATCGGGCTGGAGCTCAAGCACGAGTTCGTCGCGGGCGATCTCCGTTCACCTGCGACGGCGATCGTGCCCGTGGCGGCGGCGGCCGGCGGCGTCCTCGTACCGGTCCTCATCTACCTGGNNGCTCAACGCGGGTGGCCACGGCCTGCGGGGGTGGGCTGTACCGGCAGCCACGGACATCGCGTTCGCCCTTGCCGTGCTGGCGATCATCTCGTCGCACCTGCCGACAGCGCTCCGTACGTTCCTGCTGACGCTGGCGGTCGTGGACGACCTCATCGCCATCGTCATCATCGCCGTCGCGTACACGGCGTCCATCAACGTCGCCGCGCTGCTCCTTGCGCTGCTGCCGATCGGCGCGTTCGCCTTTCTCGTACAGCGCTGGCCGACGTTCTTCTCCGCTCGCAGGTGGAGCCTGGTCGTCATCCTGCTGCCGATCGCGGCGGTCGCCTGGGCGCTGGTCCACGCGTCGGGGATCCACGCGACGATCGCCGGCGTGGCGATGGGCATGTGCGTACCGGTCCTCCGGCAGCGTGACGAGGACTCGAACCAGCCTCCGCTCGCCGACACGCTGGACCACGTCGTCCGGCCGATCTCGGCGGGCTTCGTGGTGCCCGCGTTCGCTCTCTTCTCCGCAGGCGTGACGATCGGCAGCCTGACCGGTCTCGGGGCCTCGCTGCGCGACCCCGTGACGCTGGGGATCATCGCGGGTCTGGTGCTGGGCAAGCCCGTCGGCATCGTGGCGACGTCGTTCCTCGTCACGCGCTTCCGCCGGATCTCGCTCGACGCGTCCATCGGGTGGCCGGACATCTTCGGCGTCGGCGTGCTCGCCGGTATCGGCTTCACGGTGTCGTTGCTCGTCGCCGAGCTGAGCTTCCCGCCGGACCACCTGGCTCACGACGACGCCAAGATCGGTGTCCTGCTGGCCTCGCTGATCGCGTCGCTGCTGGCGGCTGTGGTCCTAGGACTGCGCAACCGCCGCTACCGGGCGTGGGAGCTGGCGGACGCGGGCAACGAGGAGGACTGACCCCGCCACTGGGTGGTCGCCCACTTCGTGAATCCGGATTCCTCAGGATTGGAGGAGGCGCCGGCGTTGGGGTCGGGTGCCCTCGCCGAGGCCAACTACAACGTCGTCCGGCTTTTCAGCATCGTCACCCGCTTCCCTAGGGGGAACCGCGACGTTGTCGGGATATTGCGGGGCCTTCCGGGCCTGATACCCCAGGCAACGTTGCGGTTGACGGACGAGCGCCTGCTCAGCCGGCCCATAACCCAGGCAACGTAGCGGTTCGTTGGTCCCGAGCGTTGGGGAGCGAGCGGGCCCCGCTCAGATCACAGGGCGCGCGGCCTGACGCTTGCGCTCGCGACGGAAGAGCAGCCACGCGGCGAGGATGCCGCCGATCGCACCGCCCAGGTGGCCCTGCCACGAGACGCCCGTGCTCATCGGGAAGACGCCCAGCAGCACGGAGCCGTACAAGAAAGCGATGACCAGCCCGAGCACGATGTGCGGCCAGCGACGGCTGAGGAAGCCGCGGACGATGAGGTAGGTGAGCCAGCCGAAGATGACGCCCGAGGCGCCGATGACGACGTAGTGGATCGGGGTCAGCAGCCAGGCGAGGATGCCCGACGTGATCCAGCCGGTCACGGTGGCGACGATCCACTGCTTGAGCCCACTGGCCCACAGCGCGGTGCCGAGCACGAACAGCGGGACGGAGTTGGCCGCGAGATGCGCCCAGCTCGCGTGGAGCAGCGGTGCGAAGAGGATGCCGTCGAGGCCGACGAGGTCCCACGGCCGGATGCCCAGCAGGTCCAGCGCGTGGTTGCTGATCGTGTCGATGCCCTCGATGACCCACAGACCGGCGAGCACGACAGCCATGACGATGGCCCCCTTGCCGATTCGGGACCAGTCGAACGCGCTGCTCTTCATGGTTCAAGGATGACACGGACGGGTCAGCGGGGCGGGTGTGACGGTCTCTTGCGGTTGGCGGGGCCCAGCTGCGTGCATCGCAAGGCGCCGGAGCGCAGGCAGACCGGGTCGTCTGGCGAGCTTCGGCAACACCGCGAGGTGCGTGCCTGGGGCGCGCCAACCGGCAGGGAACGTCGCACACGGTCCGCTAGCCTCATGCGGTGGCCGGTCCTCTCCCCGATGGTGATCCTGTACCCGACGACGGGGCGTTGCCGGCCTCCGCCCTGACGGCCGGGGACGGCTCGCTGGCGATGTACGTCCATGTGCCGTTCTGTGCGAGCCGGTGCGGCTACTGCGACTTCAACACGTACACGGCCGCGGAGCTCGGGGCCGCTCCCGGGGCGTCCCAGACCTCGTACGTGGACGCGGCTCTGAAGGAGATCTCCCTGGCTCGCGGCGTGCTCGGCCCTCGCACGGTGACCAGCGTGTTCGTCGGAGGCGGTACGCCCACGTTGCTGGCCAGCGAGACGCTGGTGACGCTGCTCGGGGCGATCCGGGAGACGTTCGGCCTCGCGGACGGCGCCGAGGTGACGACCGAGGCGAACCCCGAGTCGGTGACGCCGGAGTCGCTGTCGGCGCTCCGGGAGGGCGGCTTCACGCGGATGTCGTTCGGCATGCAGTCGGCGGTGCCGCACGTGCTCCGGACGCTGGACCGTGTGCACACCCCGGGACGTGCGGCGCAGGCTGTCGCCGAGGCGCGAGCCGCAGGCTTCGACGACGTGTCGCTCGACCTCATCTACGGCACGCCCGGGGAGTCCGTCGACGACTGGCGCACCTCCCTGGATGCCGCGCTCGCCGCCGAGCCCGACCACGTCAGCGCGTACGCACTGATCGTCGAGGACGGCACCCCGCTGGCCCGGCGCATCCGACGCGGCGAGCTGCCCGCGCCCGACGACGACGACCTGGCGGACAAGTACCTGCTGGCGGACGAGCTGCTCGGCAACGCGGGCTACGACTGGTACGAGCTCAGCAACTGGGCGCGACCGGGCCACCCGTGCAGCCACAACGTCGCGTACTGGCGCTCTACCGACTGGTGGGGGATCGGTGCCGGCGCCCACTCGCACGTCGGCGGCGTGCGGTGGTGGAACGTCAAACACCCGGCGGCGTACGCGGAGCGGCTCGGTCAAGGCCGCAGCCCCGGCCACGCGCGCGAGGTGCTCACCGACGACCAGCGCCGCGTCGAGCAGGTGCTGCTGGAGATCCGGCTGGCGGACGGCCTGTCCGAGTCCAGCCTCCTGCCCAGCGAGCTCGATCGGGTCGGCGACCTGGTCGCGCGTGACCTGATCGTACGGACCGGCGGCCACCTCGTCCTCACGCTCCAGGGCCGGCTGCTCGCCGACGCCGTGGTGCGCGACCTGCTCGACTGACCTCACGCTCGGGCCTATCGGGCCCCGCGGGGCTGTTGTCGATGGGACCCCCACTCTTGTCCCGCGGCAGCGAGCGAGCGTGCGCTGTTCTAGGGTCGAGTGGAGAGTTCTGGGGAGGATCGTCATGTCGTGGGGAAGGCTCGCTGGAGACAGGTCGGTCGGGCACACCAGGTCTGCGTCGTGGCGACGTCGTGGCGTAGTTCTGCTGTTCGTCGCCGTGACGGGACTGATCCTTCCGGCTGTCCCCGCGAGGGCCGACCCGTCGGCCGGCCCTTCCGCGTCGGCATCCGCGACAGCGACACCGTCAGCAACGGAAACCCCGCCCGCCCCCGCACCAACCCCAACGCCAACACCGTCCGCGGCGACGACGGCGCCGAGCCAGAAGGTCGCAGCGGCCATCACGGGGTGGCAGATGTCCGTGTCGTTCACGCTCGAGTCCGGATCGTCACCGCTGCCGACGACCATCTCCTGGAGCGGCGTGCTGAGCTGCAGCGTCTCCGGCGCGATCCCGTGGACTCTGACGCTTGCCCCTGGTCAGACGTCGGCGACTGCCGCTGTGGCGGTCGTGGCACAGGGTGAGAGCTGCGAGTACCAGCCGGGCGCGCAGCCTGAGCCCCCCGCCGGGTACTTCTGGGGGAACTGGCTGACGTCCGCCGGGATCACCGTCCCGACCGTCGACGCCGGGCACACGGCGATGTTCAGCGCGTACCTGCTGCCGATCGTGCCTCCCACGGCCCTGCCCTGGGCGACGACGACGTACATGGGCGTGCCCGTGACCATGCACCCGAACTGGACGAAGGGGACCGCGATCGTCGAGTTCATCGCGTTCGACAACGGTTCACAGACAAAGGTCGTCCCAGGCGAAGGGACGTGGACGATCATGCTGGAGCGCCTCTGGTCGACCGCGACGTTCACACCGGTTCAAGGGTTTGTCGGACAGGCCACGACCCAGTCGTACACGATCACCGATGCGCGGGGCCTGTCGGCCACCGGGACTCTGACTGTCACAGTGAAGGAGCCGGTGGCTGGTTCGGCCCTCTTGGTACCTGCTGACAGCAACGCCACTGTGACCATTGCCGCAGGCCGTCAGGCCGTGTTCCACCCTCGACTCCTCGCGGGTACGGGCCAGCTCAGCGCAGCGACGTTCGACAACGGGTCGACGACCAAGGTCGTCGCGGGCCAGGGCACCTGGGTCATCGCCCTCGCTGACAACGTGATCACGCTCAGGTTCACACCTGTCGCAGGGTTCATAGGGACANNCGCCCGCGCGTCGGCGAAGCGGGGAGCGACTCACTGGCCTAGCCTCGACGGGTGCCCATCGACCGCTACCGAGACGTGCTCGCGCCGGAGAACCGGCCGCAGAAGCCAGTCGTCCCGAAGGTGACCGTCGAGCGCGACATGGTCGTGGAGGAGGGGCTGACCGGGTTCTGCGGTGCCGTGGTCGCGTGGGAGAACGGCATCGTCGTGCTCGAGGACCGCAAGCTGAAGCGCCGCTCGTTCCCGATGGGCAAGGGGTTCCTCCTGGAGGGCAAGCCTGTCGAGCTCGTGTCCCCGGCGAGGCAGGCGCCGGCCCGCCCGACCCACACGGCGTCCGGGTCGCGCGTCGCCCAGGCGGCGGCAGCCCGGGTCGCGGTCCCGTCCCGGATCTACGTCGAGGGCCGCCACGACGCGGAGCTGGTCGAGAAGGTCTGGGGTGACGACCTGCGCCACGTCGGGGTCGCCGTCGAGTACCTCGGCGGCGTCGACGACCTGCCCGCCATCGTCGAGCAGTTCCGCCCGAGTCGGGATCGACGGCTCGGCGTGCTCGTCGACCACCTCGTACCGGGCAGCAAGGAGACGCGCCTCGTCGACCAGGTACGTGCGGGAGCGTTCGGTGCGTACGTGCTGGTCACCGGCCACTCGTACATCGACATCTGGCAGGCGGTGAAGCCCAGCGCCATCGGCATCCCCGGGTGGCCGGACGTGCCCAAGGGCGAGGACTGGAAGAAGGGCACCTGCGCGAGGCTCGGCTGGCCCCACGCCGAGCAGGCCGACATCGCCGCCGTCTGGCGCGCCATCCTCGCGAAGGTGACGACCTGGAAGGACCTCGACCGCCGCCTCGTCACCGAGGTCGAGCGGCTCATCGACTTCACCCAGGACCTCTAGCGGCGGGAGAATCCGGAAAACCGCCGCTCAGATGCGCCGTCAGCGGGACGTGCGGGCGTTCCAGCCACACTGTGCAGCGAAAACCGCGGTACATGGGCATCTACCCTTGCCCCGTGGCTGAACTCCTGCACGGTGAGTACAAGGTTCCTGGCGGCAAGCTCGTCGCGGTCGATCTGCACGTCGATGAGGGGCACCTGACCGACGTACGCGTGAGCGGCGACTTCTTCCTCGACCCCGACGAGGCGCTGGAGGTCATCGACGGGGCGCTCGAGGGTGTGAGCGTGGGGATGGCGGCGGGGGAGATCGCGACGCGCATCGACGCCGCGCTGACGCTAGCGCGGACGGAGGCGATCCTCACGCGTCCGGTCACCATGGCCGGGTTCGACGCGCGAGCCGTCGCCATGGCTGTACGGCGGGCGCTGGGACACTCGACCGGCTGGGCGGACCACACGGTCACCTACCTCGACCCGGGACCGCTGGACCCGGCCATGCACGCCGCGCTGGACGAGGTGCTCGGACGCGAGCTGGCCGCCGGCCGCCGCGGTCCGACGTTCCGCTTCTGGGAGTGGCAGAACCCCGCCGTCGTCATCGGGTCGTTCCAGTCGCTGCGCAACGAGATCGACTCCGAGGCGGCCGAGCTGTACGGGGTGCAGATCGTACGGCGCATCTCCGGCGGCGGCGCGATGTTCATGGAGGCGGGCAACTGCATCACGTTCTCCCTCGTCGTCCCGGAGTCTCTGGTCGACGGGATGAGCTACGAGCAGTCGTACGCGTTCCTCGACGAATGGGTACTCGCCGCGCTCGCCGGCGTCGGCGTGCAGGCTTCGTACGCGGGTCTCAACGACATCGCCTCGCCCGCCGGCAAGATCGCCGGTGCAGCTCAGAAGCGGTTCGTCGGCGGCGCCGTCCTGCACCACGTGACGATGGCNNGACAAGATGCTCCAGGTGCTGCGGATCGGGCGCGAGAAGCTCAGCGACAAGGGCACGAAGAGCGCGAACAAGCGGGTCGACCCCGTGCGTTCCCAGACGCATCTGCCCCGCGAGGAGGTCATGGCGTCGTTCCTGGCGACGTTCCGCCGCCTGTACACGGTCGTCGACGGCAGCCTCACCGACGACGAGGTCGCGCAGGCCGAGGAGCTCGTACGGACCAAGTTCGCCGACCCCGAGTGGACCGCCCGCGTGCCCTGAGGCGTCCCGGGGATCCGGGGCGCGTCGTCCCGTGGGCGATAGCCTTTCTCGGGTGACGGAAACGACCTCCGCGACGATGCCGGTGCCGGTTCCTGATGCCGTCACCGGTCTGACGCGCAGCGAGGTCGCTGCGCGGACCGCGGCGGGGGAGACCAACGCCGTCGTCGAGGTCACGAGCCGCCCCCTGTCGGAGATCGTCAAGGCCAACGTCTTCACCCGCTTCAACGCCCTCCTCGGCGTGCTGCTCGTGCTCGTACTGCTCACCGGCTCGTACAAGAACGCGCTGTTCGGCATCGCCCTCGTCGTCAACTCGCTGCTCGGCATCGCCCAGGAGTGGCACGCGAAGCGCACGCTCGACTCGTTGGCGGTCCTCCACGCGCCGACCGCGGTGGTCCTTCGCGACGGCGCATGCCAGGAGATCGCGAGCGCTGACATGGTCCGCGGTGACGTCGTCGCGTTGCGCCCGGGCGACCAGGTGAGCGCGGACGGGTCCCTCCTGGTGTGCGACAACCTCGAGGTCGACGAGTCGAACCTCACGGGCGAGTCGGACGCGGTCGACAAGGCGGTCGGTGACGGGGTGTCGAGCGGTACGGCGGTGGTGGCCGGTACGGGCTGGTACCGCGCAGACGTCGTCGGCCCGAACGCCACCGCTCAGCGGCTCGCGGCTGAGGCCAGGGTGTTCACCCGCGCTCACTCGGAGGTGCAGCACTCCACGAACGTGCTGCTGCGCTGGCTGACCTGGATCGTCCTGGTGATGCTGCCGATCTCGGCGTGGTCCCAGTGGCGCGCGGTCGGCGACCAGGGGTGGCGGGAGGTCGTGCTGCGGACGGCGGCGGGAATGGTCGGGCTGGTTCCAGAAGGCCTCGTCGTCCTGACCACGCTCGCGTTCCTGCTGGCTGCCGTACAGCTCACCCGCAAGCAGGCGCTCGTACAGGAGCTGCCGGCCGTCGAGCTGCTGGCCCGCGTCGACGTCATCTGCGTCGACAAGACGGGCACGCTCACCCAGGGCGACATCGGCTTCGAGAGCCTCGAGGTGCTCGACGGCGAGTCGGACGAGCACGTACGGACGGTGCTGGCCGCGCTCTCGCACGACACGGCGGGGAACCAGACCAGCCACGCCCTGGCCAGGGCGTTCCCGGTCGCCAAGCTCGAGGTCACCGAGCGCGCCGCGTTCTCCTCGGCACGGAAGTGGAGCGGCGGCGTCGTCGATGGCCAGACGTGGCTGCTCGGCGCGCCGGACGTGCTGCTGTCCACGCCGGCTGATCCGGTGCTCCTCGAGAGGGTCCACGAGCTGTCCGACGCCGGCAGTCGGGTGCTGCTGCTCGCGCGGGCCGACCGGCTTCCGGCTAGCGGCGACGCGCCGACTGGGATCCGTCCTGCGGCCGTCGTCGAGCTGGGCGAGCTCGTCCGTGACGACGCGCGGCAGACGCTCGACTTCTTCCGCGA
>PMBM01000045.1:31390-48481 GCA_003153855.1 Propionibacteriaceae bacterium | reverse complement strand
GGCCAGACCGTCGCGATCGTCGGACCCACCGGTGCCGGCAAGACCACGCTGGTGAACCTCGTCATGCGGTTCTACGAGCTCAACGGCGGGCGGATCACGCTCGACGGGGTCGACATCAGCTCGATCCCCAGGGCCGACCTGCGCAGCAACCTCGGCATGGTCCTCCAGGACACGTGGCTGTTCCACGGCACGATCCGCGACAACATCGCGTACGGCCGCCCGACGGCTTCCGAGGAAGAGGTCATGGCCGCAGCTCGCGCCACGTACGTGGACCGGTTCGTCCACGTCCTGCCCGACGGGTACAACACGGTCATCGACGAAGAGGGCAGCAACGTGTCCGTCGGCGAGAAGCAGCTGATCACGATCGCGCGGGCCTTCCTCGCCGATCCGGCGCTGCTGATCCTCGACGAGGCGACAAGCTCGGTCGACACCCGCACCGAGGTGCTGGTGCAGAAGGCGATGGGCGCGCTGCGCAAGGGTCGTACGTCCTTCGTCATCGCTCACCGCCTGTCGACCATCCGCGACGCGGACGTGATCCTCGTCATGGAGCACGGCCAGATCGTGGAGCAGGGCAACCACGCCAGCCTGCTGGCGGCCAAGGGCCCGTACTACGACCTGTACCAGTCGCAGTTCTCCGGTGCCACCACCGCCGACGACGAGGAGCTGCTGCATGAGCTCGCCGGAGCCGGGGCGGGGTCACGGGCGCCGCGTCGCTCGTAAGCCCCAGGCTGTCCCAGCCGACGTCGCATCGTCGTCCCCCAGAGCCGCCGGCCCTGGGGGACGACCTGTGTCCGCGCTCCTGGTCGGACGGTCGGACGGTCGGCCCCGGCTGAGGTACCCACCAGGGTCGGATCGGGGTAGGGGGCGCCCCGTTCGTGCCGCCCCACTCCGTACGCTGGTCCCATGAGCACAACCCCGGTTCAGGTTCCCCCCAGCCCGATGAGTCTCGGCGACATCTTCACCACCACGNNGTGATGCTCGTCGCCATCGCGGTGCCGATCGTGCTGACCTTCATCGTCATGCTCCCCAGCCTCGCCACCAACACCGCTCCGAACGCGTCGACGGTCGTGGCCGCCATGCTCATCGTGTTCGGCGGCTTCTTCGTCGCCATCGTCGTCGCCGGCATCGTGTCGCTCTACTTCGACGGGCTGATGATCACCTGTGCCAACGAGGCGATCCAGGGGCGGTTCCCGACGGTGACGGAGCTCCGGACGATCAGCAAGGGATACCTCGGCCGCATCGTCGGTCTCTACCTCCTTGCGATGCTCGCGTATCTCGTCGGTGTGACCCTGGTCCTGCTGCCGGCGATCTTCTCGCTGGCCGCCTTCTTCGCCGCCGCTCTGGACGACTCTTCGACCTACAACTCAACCGACGCAGGCTTCGCGCTGCTGGGCGGGATGGCGCTGACGTTCATCTTCTTGTTCGTCGTTGCGGTGGGGTCCTTCATCATCGGGGTCAAGGTCGCGTACGTCGCCCAGGTCTGCGCCATCGAACGGCTGTCCGGCATCACCGCCCTGAAGCGTGCCTGGAACCTGACGAAGGGTGCGTTCTGGCGCACGTTCGGCTACCTGTTCGTGTTCTCCCTGATCGCCGGTGCCGTTCAGCAGGCGGTCTCGGTCGCCGGGAACGCCTTCTCCCCCGCCATGTCGAACAGCGCGTCGTCGTCCGCCTCCGAGAGCACCGTCATCGCCATGCTGCGCAGCGGCACGTTCATCCTGATGGTCACCGCTGTGGCGGCCGTGAGTCTCCTCATCCAGCTGGTGATGGTGCCACTGCGTCACGCCTTCGTGACCGTCATGTACGGCGACCAGCTCCGCCGCCTCGAGCTCGGGCCCGTCAACCACGCGTTCGCGATGAACGTGCCGGGCTACGGACAGCAGCAGGGCTATGGTCCGCAGGGCTACGGCGCTCCCCAGGGCTACGGCTACCCGCCCGCCGGCCAGCAGGTGCAGTACGGGCAGCAGGCACCCTCTCCGTATGGTCAGCCTCTGTACGGCGACCCGCCTGCGTACGGTCAGCAGCCGTCGTGGCCAGCGTCGGCCGCAGATCCGCACGCGCCAGGGTCGGCCGCAGATCCGTACGGTCAGGCAGCTCCGCCGTACGGCCAGCAGGCTCCCCCGTACGGTCAGCAGCCACCCTACGGCCAGGGCTGACCCACGCCTGTGCGGTAGCGTCCTCGCGACGAGAGGAGCGCGCCGATGACGCTGTTGGTCGGGCTGGATGTGCTGGGCCTTGGCGTTCGCGACGTCGCCATCCGTGACGGGCTGATCGTCGAGCCGGACGGCACCGAGACGCACGTCGACTGCACAGGGCTCGTCGCCCTTCCCGCGCTCGTCGACCCGCACACGCACCTCCGCGACCCTGGCCCTGGCACCGCCGAGACCATCGAGACCGGGTCACTGGCTGCGGCGCGCGGCGGGTACGGGGCCGTGTGCGCGATGCCGAACACCGTGCCGGTCGCGGACACGCCGGAGATCTGCGCGTACGAACGGCGGCGCGGCGAGGAGGTCGGGCTCGTCGACGTCGTACCGATCGGAGCCGTGACGCTCGGCGAGCTGGGTGAGCAGGTCGCGGACATCGCGGGCATGGGCGCTGTCGGCGTACGGATGTTCTCCGACGACGGCAGGTGCGTCGCCCGCTCGGACGTCATGCGCGACGCGCTCACCGAGATCGCCAAGCTCGGTGGGGTGCTGGCCCAGCACGCTCAGGACCCCCTGCTCACCGTCGGCGCCCAGGTCGACGCCGGCGTCGCCGAGGCCCTGGGGCTGACGGGCTGGCCGGCGATGGCCGAGTCGGTGATCGTCGCGCGCGACGCCCTCATGGGCGCCGAGCTCGGCTGCCGAGTCCACGCCTGCCACATCTCGACAGCGGCCACGGTCGCGGTCGTCCGCTGGGCGAAGGCGCAGGGCTACCCGATCACCGCCGAGGCGACGCCGCACCACCTCATGCTCGACCATTCGAACGCCCATACGGGCGACCCCGCGTACAAGGTCAACCCGCCCCTTCGCTCGGCCGCCGACGTCGAGGCGATCCGCGACGCACTGGCCGACGGGACGATCGACGTCATCGGTACGGACCACGCGCCACATGCCCCGGAGACGAAGCAGGCCGACTGGTGCGAGGCGTCCATGGGGATGCTCGGCCTCGAGACCGCGCTGTCGGTCGTCGCTGAGGTCTTCGTGACCACGGGCCGGCTCACGTGGGCCGACGTCGCCGACCGCATGTCGGTCGCGCCCGCACGTATCGTCGGCATCCCCGGCCACGGCCAGCCTCTCGAGGTGGGCGCTCCGGCGAACATCTGCCTCGTCGACCCGCACCGCACCTGGCGCACACAGGGCCGCGACCTCGCGAGCATCGCCGAGAACACCCCGTACGAAGGTCTGGAGTTCTCCACCCGCGTCGTCGCCACGCTCCTGCGCGGCAAGGTCACGTACGACCTGGACTCCCGCTTCGCGTAACGCCTCGGCGAGACCATTCGTGCGCCGGGGGAGAACACGTGCGCGCTGAGTGAGAGCCTTCCCGCGCTGTGGGAGAGCAGAAATGCAAGTTCGGGAGACCATCTGGGCCGGTGCCGGAGGCCCAAGGCTCTCCGGCAGGGCACAATTGCCCTCCCTCGGCGCAGGAATGGTCTCCGCCAGCGCTGAAGTGGTCTCCGTCAGCACAGAAGTGCTCTCCGCGAGCCGCAGGAAAGGTCTCCGCGAGCGCAGAAATGCTCTCCTCGACCTTTGCCCCCGTACTGTGCGGCTCGGTCAGCGGGCCATCGCGGCGACGCGGGACCAGGCGCGGGAGAAGAGACCGGGGCCCGGGATGTCGGCGGTGGGGGCGCAGCGGCCGCGACCCGCGACCTCCGCGTACAGGTCGAGGATCGCCTGGTCCTGGCCGGCCACCGTGTACCGGTCAGCGAGTTCGCGGCTGACGGCCGCGGCCTTAGCCCTGGCCGCGGGGTCGCGGACGCGGTCCATCATCCGCAGCATCGCGCCGGCCATCGCATCGGGAGTGGGGTCGCAGAACTCGCCGTTGACCTTGTCCCGCACGACGAGACCGAGCTCCCGGTCGCACACGATGAGCGGCAGCCCGGCGTGGGCGGCCTCGTGCAGCACGAGCGCCTGAGTGTCGGTGAGCGAGGGAAAGACGAAGACGTCGGTGGCGGCGTAGTACGGGCCGAGGTTGCTTCGGTCGATCTCGCCGACCAGCGTGATCTCGGGATGCCGCTTCGCACGCAGCAGCCTCGCCCTCAGCGTGGGCACCTTCTTCCAGTCGCCGACGATCATGAGCTCGGTGTCCGGCGCGGTCTTGCGGACGATCTTGTACGCGTCGAGCAGCAGCCCGATCCCCTTCTCGGGCGCGATCCGGCCGATGTATGCGAACCGTATGCCCGGGCTGCGAGGGATCACCGGCCCGTTGAGGGGCAACGCGTCGACGCCGTTCGGGATCGTCCGTACGTCGCACTCCGGCGCTGCTGCGAGGATCCGTTTCGCCGTCTTGGGCGACGGGCTGGTGACGACGGTGGCGGCTGTGAGCATCGCGGTGCAGGCTCCGAGCAGGTCCGCGGCCATCCACTGCCGGCCGGCGTGGCGGAACGCCTTGGCGCTCTGGCGGGCCTCGCCCGAGTCGAGCGCACCGGTCCCCGCCCGTACGCGCCACACGTGGTAGGCGGCGGACAGCACAGGCGTGAGCAGCTGGTAGTGCTCGGCGTACGCGTCCCAGTCGGTGTGCCACGTCACGATGAGCGGGATGCCCGTACGGCGCGCGAGCGCTACACCCATGAGGCCGACGATGCCCATGCCGTGGACGTGGATGACGTCTGGCTTGAGGTCGCCGACCCCGTCCACGAGCTCCTCCGAATGCATCCCGGACGCGACACGGGCGGGCACGCTCGGAACTCGTACGCTCGGCAGCCTGACCTCGATCCGCCGGGGGTGGTGCGCGTACGGGTTCGGTCCGCTCGACTTCGGCGCGACGAGGATCACTTCGTGGCCCGCATCGAGCAGGGCGCCCTCGATCTGCTGTACGGCGTAGAGGATCCCGCTACGGCCGGGGCCGTAGTTGTCCGTGAACTCAGCGATCCTCAAAGGGTGGGCCACCCATCAAGACTATCGAGAGGGCGGCTCGCGCATGCATCGTCCCCACGAGCACCTGCGCGCGGCGCCGGGTAAAGCCATGTGACAAGGCGTTTTACGACTCCGGGGGTTCCTGGTACAGGGTGCACGAGTCGGGCGTATGGTCGGAATCGTGACCACCGTCATCGAAACCAAGAACCTCACCAAGTCCTTCGGTCGTACTCGTGCTCTCGACGGGCTGGACCTCTCTGTCGAGCAGGGCGAGGTGCATGGTTTTCTCGGCCCCAACGGCGCCGGCAAGACCACCACCATCCGGGTCCTTCTGGGCCTGCTCAAGGCGGACGGGGGGACCGCGACCCTGCTGGGCGCCAACGCCTGGACCGACATCGAGTCCATCCACCGCCGCATCGCGTACGTCCCCGGCGACGTCACCCTCTGGCCGAACCTGACCGGCGGCGAGGTCATCGACCTGCTCGGTCGGCTGCGCGGCGACCTCGACAAGGACCGCCGGGCAGCGCTGCTCGAGCGCTTCGACCTCGACCCGACCAAGAAGTGCCGCAGCTACTCCAAGGGCAACCGGCAGAAGGTCGCCCTCGTGGCGGCGCTCTCGTCGCACGCCGAGGTGTTCCTGCTCGACGAGCCGACCGCCGGCCTCGACCCGCTCATGGAGGCTGCGTTCTCCGAGGTCGCTCGCGACCTCAAGAACGACGGCCGTACGATCCTGCTGTCGAGCCACATACTCTCCGAGGTGGAGAGGTTGAGCGACCGCATCAGCATCATCCGAGCAGGCAAGATCGTCGAGGTCGGAACGCTCAGTGAGATGCGCAAGCTGCACACGACGAACATTGCCGCGGTCGTACGCGGCCCCGTGCCCAGCCTCGACAGCATGCCCGGCGTCACGGGCCTCACGCGTGACGGCAACCACATCCACTTCGCCGTCGACCCCGACAACCTCGACGCGGCGATCGTCGCGCTCGGCGCGGCGGGCCTCGACTCGCTGTTGAGCGAGCCCCCGACCTTGGAGCAGCTGTTCCTGGCCAAGTACGAGGGTGCCAAGTGACCGGATGGCGCGGCTTGGTGCGTCTCGCCTGGCGGCGCGACCGGATCATGATCGGCGTGGTCCTCGTCTGCATCTGGCTGCTCAGCTACTACTCGGCGTCCGTGGTCCCGACGCTGTACTCGACGACTGACGAGCTCGTCGCCGCCAACTCCGCGGCGAACCTGAGCACGGGTGTGGTCGCGATGTACGGGCACATCTACAACACGGCGTCCGTCGGCGGAGTCGCGGCGAACAAGGTCGCCATGCTCGACTTCCTCACGCTCGCGTTCCTCGTGATCGCCATCGTGAGGCGCCACACCCGCGCCGAGGAGGAGTCGGGACGCTTCGAGCTGCTCGGCGCCACTCCCGTCGGACGGCTCGCACCCCTCGGTGCAGCCATGATCCTCGCGGTCGGCACATCGGCCCTGTCCGGTGTCGTGACGATCCCAGCTCTGATCGCAGGCGGCTGGCCCGTCGCCGGCTCGATCGTGCTCGGCCTGGCGCAGGCCGGAGTGGGGCTCTCCTTCGCCGCCCTCACGGCCATCGCCGTACAGCTCTCCAGCAGCTATCGGGCGTGTGGCGCGTGGATCTTCGGCGCGCTGGGACTGACGTTCATCCTCCGGATGCTGGGCGACGTCAGCTGGGACAAGCCGGCACGCATCATCGGCTGGTTCAGCCCTCTCGGCTGGGCACAGCAGACGCGCTACTACGACGGTGACCGTGCATGGCCGCTCATCATGCCGGTAGCCCTTCTCGTGGTCGCTCTTCCGCTCGCCGGCTGGCTGCAGAGCCGCCGCGACCTCGGAGCCGGCCTGTTGGCTGATCGTCCGGGCCCGGCGAGCGGGAAGCTCGGTACGCCTCTGGGCCTGGCCTGGCGACTGCAGCGGGCAGGGTTCATCGGCTGGCTCATCACGTTCGTCATCCTCGGTGGTCTCTTCGGCGCGATCGTCGACACGATCGGCGGCCTCATGACGGGCGCCGCCACGGACCTGCTGTCGAAGCTCGGCGGTGTCGGCTCGTTCAACGACGTGTACCTCACACTCGTCGGCGTGATGGGCGCCTTCGGTGCGGCGGCGTTCGGCATTGGTGCCGTGTTGCGGCTGCGTTCGGAGGAGTCGGCCGGGCATCTCGAGTCGGTGCTCGCGACCCCCGTCACGCGGCTGAAGTTCTTCTGGTCCCACGCGACCATCGCGTTCGTCGGCGCCAGCGTCCTGATGGCGGCCATCGGCCTGACCATGTCGGCCGCGCACAGCAAGGGCTCCTCAGGGTTCTGGCGCGAGGCCAGCCCCGCCTTCGCTCATCTGCCCGCGGTGTGGGTCATGATCGGCCTCGTCCTCGTGGCGGTGGCGTGGTTGCCGTGGTTCGACTGGCTCGGCTGGGGGCTGCTGGCGGCCGTTGTCTTCATCGGCGAGCTCGGGCCGCTCATGAACCTGCCCGAGTGGGTGCAGAAGATCTCCCCGTTCTCGGACACCCCGAAGGTCCCGGTCGAGGCGATGAACTGGACGACGGAAGTGGTCTTGACAGCCATCACTGTTGCGCTCGTCGCGGTGGCGGTGGTCGGTTACCGACGTCGCGGGATGCCGGTGATCTGAGGCTCAGACGGCCCGACGAGTCAGACGACCTGCCACGTGGCGGTGATCGTGCCGGCGCCGAGGGAGGCGATCTGCGAGAACGCGCCCCGGGCCAGGTCGAGGCACCGCCCCGTGACGTACGGGCCGCGGTCGTTGATCCGTACGGTCACCGACTTGCCGTTCGAGGGGTTCGTCACCAACACTCGCGTGTTGAACGGCAGCGTCTTGCTGGCGGCGGTGAGGCCGTCGGGGTTGAACGTCTCGCCGTTCGCGGTGCGTGAGCCCGTCGCGTACCAGGAGACTCCGCAGCTGTTCCCCGTCGCCGGCGCCGCGGTGGTCGGCGCCGCGGTCGCCTTCGTACCGACCAGCATGATCTGTGCCTGTGCGGCCGTCGTGATCACGGAGCTGACGCGCTCCTCGTCGGCAAGCTGCCCGTCACGCACGGTCTGCTGCCACGTCTCGGTCGCCGTGCCGTTGACGCCGGGGGTGGTGACCTTCTTGGTGCCCGAGGCGAGCGTGGCGTCGTTCTGGGTGGTCGTGGTGTACGGGACGGCGACGGTCTTGGAGACCGTACGGATCTCGACGCGGACGATCGCGATCGCCGTGTCGTCGCTGAGCGCCGTCGACAGGTCGGGCGTGACCTCGTCGTGGGTGTCGAGCGTGACGCCGGCGGCGCGCAGCGCGTCGGCGACCGTGCCGATCGCGGTCACGGTCTTCGTCGTACCGTCAACGGTGACGGACACGTTGCGGGGCGAGCTGACGTTGATGGAGATGCCCTCGCGGCTGATGGTCGCCGAGCGCGATGTCGAGATCGTGGCGCCGCTGTCGATGCCGAACATGCCGAGGGCCTCGTCGACGGTCGTGGCCGTGGTCCACATCGTCGTCTGCTTGCCGTCGATGGTGACGGTGATGGGGCGTCCGTAGCGGACGGAGATCTCGCTGCCCTTCGACACCTTCGATGCCTGGGACGGTACGACGGTGTCGTGCTCGCCGACGTTGATGCCCCTCTCCGCGAGCACCTGCCCGACGGTGGGGGCGAGCGTCTTGACGTCGCTCTGCTGTCCGTCGACGCTCACGATCACCTCGGACGCCATGGCCTCGGAAGCACCGTACGCGCTGAGCCCGCCGACGAGCAGGGCACCAGCGGCGACGACGGGAACGAACTTCCGCATCACGGGCGGACCTCTTCTCGTTGCACGACGGGGTGGGCCGTTCGGCCACGAGAAGCCTAACCGAGTCTGAGAGAATCCACAAAGGAACCTGAGAGGTCCTCAGGTATGTCAGGGCAGGGGCTGGAAGCGCCGCAGTCGCAACGAGTTCGAGACGACGAAGACCGAGCTGAACGCCATGGCTGCGCTCGCGATCATGGGGTTGAGCAGGCCCGCCGCCGCGATCGGGATGGCGGCCACGTTGTACGCGAACGCCCAGAACAGGTTGCCCTTGATCCGGCCGAGGGTGACGCGGGACAGCCGGATCGCATCCGCCGCGTGTACAGGGTCGCTGCCCATGAGCGTCAGGTCGCTGGCGGCGATGGCCGCGTCCGTACCGCTCCCCATCGCGATGCCGAGGTCCGCCTGAGCGAGCGCTGCGGCGTCGTTGACGCCGTCACCCACCATGGCGACCGTGGCGCCCGCGTCCTGGAGCTCACGGATCTTCGCGACCTTCTCGGCGGGGGAGACCTCCGCGACGACGTCGGTGATGCCGAGCTGGTCGGCCAGGTGCTGGGCGGCGGCGGCCGAGTCGCCGGAGAGCAGTACGGGGCGCAGGCCGAGCGCGCGGTAGGCCGCGATGGCCTTGGCGGCCGTCGGCTTGGCGGTGTCCGAGACGGAGACGAGGCCGCGAGCCTCGCCGCCCCAGGCGACGAGCACGACGGAGCGACCGATGCCGGACTCGGCCGCCGCGGCCTCGGCGAGGGCGTCCGGGATGTCGATCCCGTGGTCGCGGAGGAGCGCGGCAGAGCCGGCCTGCACGGAGCGGTCGCCGACCAGTGCCGTCACTCCGCGACCCGGAACCGCCGCAAAGTTCTTACTGACAAGGGGCGATCCTTGTTCTGCGATGGCCCGGCCGATGGGGTGCTCAGAGCCCGACTCGGCAGCGGCCGCGACGTCGCGCAGGGTCGCCGGATCCGTACCGGGCAGGGGTACGACCTCGGCCACGCTCATCACGCCGGTGGTCAGGGTGCCGGTCTTGTCGAGCACGATCGTGTCGACCAGCCTGGTGGACTCGAGGATCTCGGGCCCGGAGATGAGGATGCCGAGCTCGGCGCCGCGGCCGCTGCCCACCAGGAGCGCGGTCGGCGTCGCGAGCCCGAGGGCGCACGGGCAGGCGATGATCAGCACCGCGACCGCAGTGGTGATCGCCACGTTCGCGCCGGCGCCCGCGACGGCCCAGCCGATGCCGGTCAGGACGGCGATGGCTATGACGACCGGTACGAAGATGCCGGACACGCGGTCGGCGAGCCGCTGTACGGCCGCCTTGCCCGTCTGCGCCTGCTCCACGAGGCGGGCCATCTGCGCGAGCTGGGTGTCGGCGCCGACACGAGTCGCCTGTACGAGGAGGCGCCCGGTCGTGTTGACCGTACCGCCGACGACTGCCGAGCCCGGGGCCACGTCGACCGGTACGGACTCGCCGGTGATGAGGGAGGCGTCGATGGCGGAGCTGCCCTCGACGACGACGCCGTCGGCGGCGACCTTCTCACCGGGACGTACGACGACGAGGTCGCCCACCTTGACGACGTCGGCCGGTACGAGCAGCTCGACCCCGTCGCGCAGCAGCGTCGCCTGCTTGGCGCCTTCGTTGAGCAGCGCTTCGAGAGCCGACCCGGCGCTGCGGCGGGCGCGCGCCTCGAAGTAGCGGCCGAGCAGGATGAACGTGACGATCGCGACGGAGGCCTCGAAGTAGACCTCGACGCCCATGCCGCCGCGCGAGCCGACGACGAGCGCGTACACGGACTGAAGGTAGGCGGCGATGGTGCCGAGCGAGACGAGCGTGTCCATCGTTGTCGCGCCGTGGCGCAGGTTGACCCACGCGGAGCGGTGGAACGGCCATCCGGCCCACGCGACGACCGGGGTCGCGAGGACGAGCGACACCCACTGCCAGCCGGTGAAGTGGAGGGCCGGGATCATCCCCAGGAGGATGACCGGTACGGCGAGCGCGGCCGAGATGGTCACCCGCCGGCGCAGCTGCTCGGCCGGGTCGGGGGGCGGCGGCGCGTCCGGCACGGGGACGCTTGCGCCGTACCCGGCAGCCTCGACGGTCTTGATGAGGTCCTCGACGGGCAAGCCCGGTGGGGCAAGGACCAGGACTTTGTTCGTGGCGTAGTTGACGCTCGCGGAGACCCCGTCGACCTTGCCGAGCTTCTTCTCGATGCGTGCAGCACACGAGGCACAGGTCATGCCTGTGACGTCCAGGACGATGGAGTTCCGGGCGTCAGGACGCGTGCTGACAGGCGTCGACATCAGGCCGGTACGACCTCGTACTCCCCGGCTTCGGAGACGGCTTCCTTGACAGCGGCGAAGTCGACGGGCGCCTCCGACGTGATGACCATGTGGCCGCCTTCGAGGGCGACCTGGACGTCGGTGACGCCGGGCACGGCCTGTACCTCTTCGGTGACATGGGCGACGCAGTGGCCGCAGGTCATGCCGGTGACGGTGTAGGTGGACTCCATGAAAACCCCTTGTGTGTTCAGCGGACGAGCCGGGCGATCGCCTGGCTGGCTTCCCGGATCTTGTCGTCGGCCACGCTACCTCCGGTGCGTACGGCGTCCTTGATGCAGGACCCGAGGTGGTCGTCGAGCAGCGCGAGGGCGAACGCCTCTAGCGCCTTGGTGACCGCGGAGACCTGGGTGAGGATGTCGATGCAGTACTTGTCGTCGTCGACCATCTTCTCCAGGCCACGGACCTGGCCCTCGATGCGACGCAACCGGTTGAGGTACGCGGTCTTGGCCTCGTCAGCGCGAGGCGTGGTGACTTCAGCCATGACCCCACTATACCCGTACCCGGTATGAGTCTCCACCCCCGGGATACTGCTCTGACAAGGCCGACAACTTCATTCACATACCCCGGTTGAAAGTGTGGACAAATAGTGGTCTATGGGCGCCATAGCGCACGGCTTCCGGCCATGTACACCCGGGTACGGCGTGTCGCGGAGCCGCCTCGGTCCACAGCCCAAGTATCTCTCGTCCACTGCCTGAGAGATGCATCGCCCCTTGTCACAGCCCATTTTGCAGTTGCCTGCCCAGGCTCTCCACAAGTTCTCCCCAGGGGACGGTGGGTTTGCCGATGCCTCTTCAGGCGGGGGCGCCGGAACCGTCCCCAGACCGTGCACAGGGGGTGTGGATAACTTGACCGGAATCCTTCGGCGTGTCGCCCCGGACGTCCGTACGTTGTGGTCTTGGCCGGAGCCCCCTGGGGGGACTCGATCGGGAACTGTCAGTGCTGATGTCTAGCGTGACGTACAGGTAAGTCCCGGCGGTCCGAAAGGGGAGCACGGCATGACCTTGGCTGAGGTGCGCGACTTCGCGCAGACGGACCGCACGCCTCCTCAGGACGTCCCCGCCGAACAGTCCGTGCTCGGCGCGATGATGATGAGCAAGGACGCCATCGCCAACGTCGTGGAGACCGTCAAGGGTCGCGACTTCTACCGCCCGAGCCACGAGCTGATCTACGACGCGATCCTCGACCTGTACGGGAAGGGCGAGCCCGCGGATCCGATCACCGTTGCGGCAGAGCTGACGCGGCGCGGCGAGATCGGCAAGGTGGGCGGCCACGTCTACCTCCACGACCTGCTCTCCAGCGTCTCGATCGCGGCCAACGCGGGCTACTACGCGGACATCGTGCGCGAGAAGGCGGTGCTGCGGCGGCTCGTCGAGGCGTCGATCCGCATCGCGCAGATGGGCTACGAGGGCACCGGCGAGGTCGCCGACATCGTCGACCTGGCGCAGCAGACGATCTACAACGTCACCGAGGGCAAGACGAGCGAGGACTACAAGCCGCTCAGCGAGCTCATCGAGCCGACCTGGAACGAGCTGGAGGCGATCGCGTCGCGCGGTGGCCGGCTCGCGGGCGTACCGACTGGTTTCGCTGAGCTCGACGAGCTCACCAACGGCCTCCACCCGGGCCAGATGATCATCATCGCCGCCCGACCTGCGATCGGTAAGTCGACNNCTGGCGCTGGACTTCGCCCGCAGCGCCGCGATCAAGCACAAGCAGACGACGGCGATCTTCTCGCTGGAAATGAGCTCGTCCGAGATCATGACCCGCCTGCTCAGCGCGGAGGGCGGGATCAAACTCCACCATCTCCGCACTGGCAAACTGCAGGATGCCGACTGGGAACAGCTCGCCAAGGTGACCGGCCGCATCGAGTCCGCGCCCCTGTTCATCGACGACTCGCCCAACCTCACGATGATGGAGATCCGCGCCAAGGCGCGCCGCATGAAGCAGCGGTACGACCTGAAGCTGGTCATCATCGACTACCTCCAGCTGATGAGCAGCGGCAAGAAGGTCGAGAACCGCCAGGTCGAGGTCTCCGAGTTCTCCCGCCAGATCAAGCTTCTCGCCAAGGAGCTCGAGATCCCCGTCATCGCCATCTCCCAGCTCAACCGAGGCTCCGAGCAGCGCACCGACAAGAAGCCGATGCTCTCCGACCTCCGNNCACCGCGAGGACGCCTACAACAAGGACGAGCGCCCCGGCGAAGCCGACTTCATCATCGCCAAGCACCGCAACGGCGAGACCCGCACCATCACCGCAGCCTTCCAGGGTCACCTGTCACGCTTCGTCGACATGCAGCAGGCGTAGTCCGAGAGAGAGAGCGAGCGCGCGAGTGTGGCTAGAGCTGCCCCTGAAGCGCGACCTAGGCTTCACGAATGACGATCGCAGTGACGACGCCTACGGGGATGTGGGCTCTCAGCTAGTGCGGCGACTTCTTCAGGCGGGCGAGCGGCCGGTGGTGCTCGCCCGCGATCCGGCACACCTCGATCGCGAGGTGGCGAGCTCTGTGGTCGCGCGGCAGGGCGACCTGACGGACGAGGTGTTCTTGGCGGCGTCTCTGCGTGGGGTCGATGCCCTGTACCTGGTGATTCCGGAGGTGGTGAACGCGCCNNACCGGCGCACCGGCGTCGGGTTCATCAGCGCTCTCGGCCGCATCGAGCGGAGTCTCGACGACCTTGTCGCCCGGTCGGGGGTTGCTGTCTGCCACCCGCGCTGCGGCTACCTATTCTCCTACCTGCTGATGGGGACTCATGAGCAGCGTGGGTAGCCCCCGAGGAGGTCGGGAGGGCGAGGTCCGTCGGCCGTTCGACGGCGGAACTACCGTGGGCGGATGGAGTTCACC
Source organism: Propionibacteriaceae bacterium (assembly GCA_003153855.1). GTDB lineage: Bacteria > Actinomycetota > Actinomycetes > Propionibacteriales > Propionibacteriaceae > Fen-668. The sequence goes on along the minus strand of PMBM01000045.1, from coordinate 34,480 downwards.
AGCGGCTTCTGACCCCCGCGGCGGCGACCTGACCTGTCCCGACGCTGTACGTGGCTGCGACCAGCGCCGGATCGAGCAGGCCCGTCAGCGGTGGTCGAGTCCCAGGCTGTGCGCCTTGAGGACGAGACGTACGCGGTTGGCGGTGCCGAGCTTGCGCATCAGCAGGGAGACCTGAACCTTGACGCTCGACTCCGACAGGTGCAGCTCGCGCCCGATCTCCGCGTTCGTCAGGCCCTGGCACGTCAGGGCGAGGACGTCCTTGTCACGGTCGGAGAACTCGAGCCCCTCCAGGTCGGGCGGATCACCGGCCCGCCACTCCTCCATCGGGCCCGGGGCCATGACGGTCATGCCGTGATGGACGGCCGAGATGGTGCTCATCAGCGACTGGATGTCGCAGTTCTTGAGGAGGAACCCGCTCGCGCCGTACCTCATCGCGATCGAGACCGCCTCGTCGTACTCGAACGAGGTCCAGACGATGATCCGCGTGTTCGGCTTCATCGCCGTGATCTGGCGTGTCGCCTCGATGCCGTCCATGACGGGCATCCGCACGTCCATGATGACGATGTCGACGTCGTGATCGACCACGAACCGGATCGCGTCCTCGCCGTTGGAGCAGCATCCCACGCACGTCATCCCCGGGGCCCTGGACAGCAGGTTGGCCAGCATCTGCTGGACGAAGTGGTCGTCGTCGACGACGAGCACCGAGATGTCGCTCATGAGCGATCACTGACCATGGAGTAGCTGCGGAGGGGGAACTCCGCCTTCACGATCCACTTGTCGTCGTGCGGGGTGACCGTGAGGTTCCCGCCGGCCGCGCCGGCCCGCTCCTGCATCCCGATGATTCCCAGACGCCCGGGCCGAAGCGACAGGTGGCTGCCCGCAACTCCGTTGATCACGGCGAGGTCGATGACCGTGGTGCTGCTCGTGATGAAGATCGTGCACGGCTGGCTGGAGTCGCCGTGGCTCAGGACGTTGTTGCACGCCTCGATGAGGATCCAGCTCAACGCATGGGGGACCGTCCCCGTGAGCTCCTCGAGAGGCCCTTCGACGTGCGCCGTGACCTTGAACCCCGCTGTGCGCAGGCGCTGTGCCTGGGCCGCCAACGTGGACGGGACGTCCGGCTCGAGCCAGCTCCGTCCATCTGCGTCTGCGCCTCCGGTGGACCGCAACAACCTCATGAGGTTCCGCATGTCATCGACGCACTTGCTCGCTGTCTGCGCGATGTAGCGCAGGTCGTCGGGATCCTGAGTGCCGAGTACGAGTGCCTGCCGGGCGCGAAGCGCCACGTTCGTCAGGTCATGCGCGACGACGTCGTGGAGGTCGCGAGCGATCCGGGTCCGCTGCCCCATCAGGGCCACCTCGACCGCCTGACGTTGCGCGGCACGGCTTCGTGCGAACGCGTCGCCGACGAGCCAGGCGGCGGCGAAGGCGAGGATCCAGAAGGCCATCGGGGTGAGGGAGAACTTCCCCCCCGTGCTCCGGAAGACCACGATGACAAGCATCAGCGGAGTCAGGATCATCCTTGAGCGCTTCTGCCCCCGGATCCCCATGCCGAGGATCGAGATCAGAACGGCAAGCTCGCCGAACGTCACCCAGCCCTCCGGGACGAACAGATACGCCATCAGCACCGCGAGGAAGACCCACGGGCCCTCTTTCGGACGGAAGGCACCGAGCGCCGACGCTGCGCAGGTGACGAGATCGAGCCACAGAGCGAACACGTCGTGATGCACGTAGCCGATCTGCCCCAGCAGAGCCAGGCTTGCCATCAGAAGCGCTAGCGCCGGCTCCAGAACTCGTTCGGCGCGAGCGCCGCGCAGAACGCCGCGCAACCAGTCCATCCCCCGCATGTCGCGCCTGCCTCCCGAGCCCAGATGGGTGCAAGCGTAAGCCTGGGGTCTTCGATGGCCCGGTGATCCAAGCGTGTTGTGGTCGGTGGGCGCCACGGATTGCCCGATCGGGTCGTCGTGGCGAAGATCGCTGCCCGACTGGTCAGCAGGGTATGGATCCGACCATCCGATAGGGCACAGAATCGACTCTGGTTCTCCCCTCTTGACGCGAAGTGCGCACGATTCAATCACCGACCGGGTAACCATTCCGCCCGGCCGGTCACGCACTCACACGAAAGTTACCGCCATGAGGATCGCCTTCGCTTCAATCCTGCTCATCTCCGTGCTGGCTGTGCCCGCTCCGGCGTTCGCGGCCACGCCCGGCAGTGCAGTCGCAGTAGTCAGTGTCACGCCCGCCCTCTTCAGCCCCTGCACGCTCTTCCCCTTCCTCCCCTGGTGCCCGAAGTAGTCCGCCACCGTCAGTAGGCCGTGCGCCCCGAAGCCCCAGGAGTACGGGCGGGTGGTTGCCGAATGGGTTCCCACCCGCCCGTGTGTCTACGCTGGCCGGTACCGACCGAAAGGTGACGGTTGTGGGCACGTACCTGGCTCATCCCGGCGTCGACGCGTACATCGCCGGCCTGCCCGCGTGGCAGGGCGAGCTGTGCCAGCATCTCCGTGACCTGGCGCACGCGGCCGACCCNNCTGTTCCTGTACGACGGGGGGCTGGCGCCCGACCCGCTCGGCATCATCACGAGTGGCCACGGGAACAGCACCGGCCGCACGATCTCGTACTTCCAGGGTGACGCCGTCCCCGACGGCGCGCTGCTCGACATCCTCCGCTCGGTCGTCGCCGACAACCGCGCCGGCGGTTGGCGGCGCATCAAGGCGAAGGGCTAGGACCGGGGCTCCTGGTTGGTCAATCCCTTGGGGTGAGAGGTTCCTGCCACCAGCGCACTGCTTCGCTGGGAACCACCTCGACCGTACGGCCCGGGTGGCGCATGGAGGACCACGTGCGGTTGAGCAGGGCGCGTACTTTCGCGTCCGGGAACACTCCGTCGGCGGTCTCCTGGTCGCCGTTGCCATGACCGTCGCTGACCCAGGTGACGTCGAAGCCTTCGGCGAGCGCGTGCTTGCCGGCCATGTCGACGCAGAACGCGGACTGCGCTCCGACGAGGACGAGGCGCTCGATCCCGCGACCACGCAGCAGGTCCCCGAGACCTGTGTCGCCGAAGGCGCTGCGGTGGTGCTTCTCGATGATCGGCTC
>PMBM01000045.1:26693-31365 GCA_003153855.1 Propionibacteriaceae bacterium | reverse complement strand
ACCGCGTTCTGTACGTCGACCACCAGCAGCCCAGACGTCATGGCATCAGCCTCTCGCAACGGCGAGCAGCGCGGGAAGGTCCACGGACTCCTCGAGCGCGTCGGCGAGCTCGTCGAGCATCTGCTGCCGCCGCGCCGCAAAGCCCGGCGCATCACGCCGAGGGACCCAGCTCGACCCGGCACTCTCGGCGACCTCAGAGAGCCAGGCGCGCCGGAACGCGTCGTTCTCGAAGGCGCCGTGCCAGATCGTTCCCCAGGTGTTGCCCTCGCGGATGCCGTCGAGGAACGGTTCACCACCCAGCGGAGCGACGGCACCGTGGTGGATCTCGTACGCGACGACGTCATGCCCCCGCCACGATCCATGGGGACGTCCGAGTGTCTTCTCGGCGTCGAACGTGACCGTTGCTGGGAGCAGGCCGAGACCCGGCGCGGGTGGGCCCGGCGTCTCGTAGGGATCGTCGATCAGCGTGGCCAGCATCTGGTAGCCGCCGCAGATCCCCAGGATCGGTCTCCCGGAGGCCGCGCGACCGACAAGAGCGTCAGCGAGTCCCAGACGACGCATCCACTCGAGGTCGGCCAGTGTGGAGCGGCTGCCGGGCAGTACGACGAGGTCGGCGTTCTCGAGGTCAGCCGGCTCGGCGGTGGCGAAGACGTCCACGCCGGGCTCCGAGGCGATCGCGTCGAGGTCAGTGGCGTTCGAGATGCGCGGGAAGCGGATCGCGGCGACGCGGAGTGTCCCCGCACGGCCGGGGAGACGGGGCCACTTCGCGAAGGCGAGGGAGTCCTCGGAGTCGAGCCACACGTGGTGGAGCCAGGGGATGACGCCGTAGCAGGGCAGCCCTGTACGGCGCGTGAGCTCCACGAGGCCGGGGTCGAGCACGGACTGGTCGCCGCGGAACTTGTTGATGAGATAGCCCATCAGTAGCTTCCGGTCGGCGTCGTCGACGATGCCCCAATGCCCGAAGATCGACGCCAGTACGCCGCCGCGGTCGATGTCGCCGANNGCGCCCTCGCACACCACCAGCTCGTGCTGGCTCGACAGCTCCGCGTACGCCTCGTACGCGGTCTCGGCGAGAAGGGTCCGGCCGCCCACGTACTCTCCCGCCTCCAATGTCCCGCCCGGTTGTCCTCGGAGCACGATGAACGCACGTCGGTCCGTCGCAGGCTTGAGGAGAACGGGGTTGTGGAGCGACGAGGGCTCGACCCCGGCGGCCACTGCCTGCAGGTGCTGCGCGCGGCCGATCTCCGACCCGTCACTGCAGACCATCGAGTTGTTGCTCATGTTCTGCGCCTTGAACGGCGCGACGTCGATCCCCTGGCGTGCCCACGCGCGGCACAGGCCCGCGACGATCAGGGACTTCCCGGCATCCGAACTCGTGCCCGCCACCAGTAGTCCCGCCATGCCCGCCATCATCGCATCGCCGTGTCGGACGCCACCTCGGCGAGTAGCGTCGCCCACGTGACTGCTCCCTCGAATGCCCCTGATCCCATCGTCGTGACCGCGATCTTCCATCCCGCCGAGGGCTCGCGCGAGGCCGTGCTTGCCGCCCTCGAGCCGGCCATCGCGGCCGTGCACCAGGAGCCGGGCTGCCTGCTGTACGCGATCCACGACGCGCCCGACGGCAGCATCGTGATGATCGAGAAGTGGGAGTCCGTCGCGCTGCTCGACGCGCACGGCAAGGGTGACGCGGTCGCGGCTCTGAACGTGTCTCTCAAGGGCCTCGTGGCCGCGCCGACCGAGGTCGCACGCCTCGTGCCCCTGCCTACGGGCGACACATCCAAGGGCGCGCTCTGAGCTCACGGGATCTCGTCTGACTGCGACGGGGGTTGACGAAACCCCTTGTCACCGCGCAGGCTCAACAGTGCGCTGAGGGCGAAGGAGTTCTGATGGCCGACGTCGAAGGCGTCCGTACGTTCCAGGCGGACGCGGAAGCGTACGACGCGTTCATGGGGCGCTACTCGCGGCAGCTCGCTCCCTTGTTCGCCGACTTCTGCGGGCTCAAGACAGGTCAACGGGTCCTCGACGTGGGCTGCGGCCCCGGTGCATTCACGTCAGTGGCGGTCGTACGGCTGGGCCTCGAGGCGGTGTCTGCCGTCGACCCTGTCCCTCATTTCGTCGAGGAGAACCGTTCACGGCATCCGGGGCTCGACGTGCGTCAGGCGCCGGCCGAGCAGATCCCGTACGGCGACGGCGAGTTCGACATCGCCGCCTCCCAGCTGGTCTTCCACTTCCTCTCGGACGCCGAACAGAGCGTCCGAGAGATGAGCCGGGTCGTCCGTGTCGGCGGCACCGTCGCGGCGTGTGTCTGGGACTTTGCGGAGGAGATGGAGATGCTGCGCGCCTTCTGGGACGCGGCCCTCAGCCTCTGGACGGACGCTCCCGACGAGGGACACGTGATGCGCTTCGGCCACGAGCGGGAGCTCGCCGACCTCATGAGGGGCGGAGGCCTCGCGGACGTTGTCGAGACCACGCTGACCGTGACATCGCTGTACGAGAGCTTCGCCGAGCTGTGGTCGACGTTCCTCGGCGGCATCGGCCCCGCGGGCGCGTACGTCCTGACCAGATCCCCGGACGACAGGAACGCGTTGCGGGAGGCGTTCCACCACCGCCTCGGGAGTCCCACCGGGCCGTTCATCCTCGGGGCGGTTGCCCGGGCTGTACGAGCGGTGACACCTGCCTGAGCGGGAGCTGTCAGGTTCCGTGGTGATACTGGGGAAATGACTGAGCCCGAGGTATTCGACGTCGTCGTCATCGGAGCCGGCCCTGCCGGCGAGAACATCGCGCAGTACGCGACCCAGCACTCGAACCTGACCGGCGCGCTCATCGAGCGCGAGCTGGTGGGCGGCGAGTGCTCGTACTACGCGTGCATGCCGAGCAAGGCGCTGCTGCGTCCCCTGGAGATCGCGGCGACTGCGGCCCACATCGGCGGGCTGTCCGCGCCCACGCTCGACCGCCGCGCCCTGCTGGCGCGCCGCGACGAGTGGGTCTCGAGCTACGACGACTCCGGACAGGTCGAGTGGGCCGACAGCGCGGGGCTCGCGGTGCTGCGCGGGACGGGCCGGCTCGCGGGTGAGCGCCGGGTCGAGCTCACGACCTCAGAGGGCACCCGCACCATCGAAGCTCGCCATGCCGTCGTCATCGCCACGGGGAGCGAGCCGACGGTGCCCGAGGTGTTCGCCGGGTCTCTTCCCTGGGGCTCTCGCGATGCCACGGGCGTGGACGAGGTCCCGGAGCGGCTGGTCATCGTCGGCGGCGGCGTCGTCTCCTGCGAGGCGGCCGTGTGGATGACCGCGCTGGGATCTGCGGTCACGCTGCTCGTTCGCGGCGACCGGCTGCTCAACCGTGTCGAGCCGTTCGCGAGCGAGATCGTGCTGAAGGCGCTGCGGGACATGGGCGTCGACGTACGGCTGACCACCGGGGTCACCGGCTGCACGCGTGACGACCCGCAGGAGACCGGCCTCGGACGCGTACATGGCGGCCCCGTCGTCGTGTCCACCTCGCAGGGCGACATCTCCGCTGACGAGATCCTCGTCGCCGCGGGCCGCAAGCCACGCCTCGACGACCTCGGCCTCGAGACGGTGGGGCTGAGTGCCGCGAAGGCTCTGGCCGGAGACGTACCGTCCTGGCTCGTCCTCGTCGGCGACTCGAGTGGCGAGGCGCCGCTGACGCACTGGGGCAAGTACAGGGCCAGGGTCCTCGGCGAGCAGATCGCCGCCAAGGCGACGGGCGGTACGAAGCCGTTCGTCCCCGACGACGTACCCGTCCCGCAGGTCGTCTTCACTGACCCCCAGGTGGCGTCGGTCGGGCTGACCGAGGCGGAGGCGCGAGCGGCGCACATCGATGTGGAGGTCACTCACGTCCCGTGGTCGGCCGCGTCCGGCGCCGCTCTGCTCCGCGACGATGTCGAGGGTGGTGCTCGGCTGGTCGTCGACCGTGCGAAGCGTGTCGTCGTGGGTGCGACGTTCGTCGGCCCCGAGGCGGGCGAGCTGCTCCACTCGGCGACCATCGCGATCACAGGACGCGTACCGGTCGACGTCCTCCGCCACGCCGTCCCCAGCTACCCGACAGCCAGCGAGCTCTGGCTCCGCCTCATCGAGCAGCTCCCCGCGGAGCTGCTGCAGCCGTAGGTTCGCGCTCTCCTGTCCGGCACTGCTAGCGACGCCGCGACAAGCCGAAGAAGTTCGCTCGTGCGGACCCGAGCTTCCAGGCGACCCTCGTCAGCGGTGCGTGAGGGTGGCGACCCCGATGGCGGCGTCGGCCATGCCGTAGAAGCAGAACGTACGGCCGGCGATGTCGACGATCGCCGTGGGGAAGACGACGTTGTCGACGACGCCGACCTGCTCGGAGCCGGTCTCGGGAACCATCAGCGGCTGGCTGGTCCGCTGCAGGATCCGGGACGGGTCGTCGGCGTCGAGGATCATGCCTCCGGCCGAGTAGACGACCTGGGTCTGGCGCTCGAACGCATTGGCGGTCATCGTGCCGGACACCCCGTGGTACAGGAACAGCCAGCCCTCCGGCACCCGCACGGGAGGCGGACCGCCGCCGATCCGGAGCTTCTCCCAGGACGCTTCGGGCCGGGCGATCTCGCGGTGCGCAAAGGGACGTACGAGCGCGCGCGGGTCGGCGAGCGCCGTCGCGACCGGTACGTACGACAGCCAGATGGACGGGCGGT
>PMBM01000045.1:0-26645 GCA_003153855.1 Propionibacteriaceae bacterium | reverse complement strand
GAGGTGGCGAGGGCGGTCCGCGGTCCCGTGGGCCCGAACGCCACGTACGTCATCACGTACAGCCCGAGCTCGCCGATCCACGTCATCCGCGGGTCCTCGACGCCGCCGTGCGTGGTTCCGTGCTCCCACGTACGGTCCGGGGCGAGGGCGATGCCGCGCCGTGCGACCGTGGTGGGGACCCCGTCGGTCATCACGACGTCCGCCACGGCGATCCTCGACCAGTTCCCCTCGGCGACCACCCGCGGGAACATGACCAGACGGCCGTCCGGCGACCACACGACAGAAGGATTGAGCACCCCCTCGACCTCGTACGGCTCGTCGGGGTCCGCTCGCATGACCACGCCGGCCCGGGACATCTCGTACGGGAAGTCTTGGCTTGTCACGACGTTCAGCCTTTCACGGCTCCGCCGACGACGCTCGCGACGAGGTAGCGCTGCAGGAACAGGTACGCGGTGAGTAGCGGCGCGGCCACGATCAGGGTCGCGGCGGAGAGCAGGCTCCACTGGCTGGTGTACGTGCCCTTGAACGCGAACAGCCCGAGTGTCACCGGCCACTTGGTCTGGTCCGGGAAGAGGATCGTCGCCAGGATGATGTCGTTCCAGACGCCGATCGCCTGCAGGATGAACACCGTCGACAGTACGGGTGCCATGAGCCTGGGCAGGAACGTGAACAGGTAGCGCAGGTAGCCGGCCCCGTCCATCGCGGCCGCCTCGTCGATCTCGCGCGGAATCGAGCTGAGGTAGCCCGTCACGAGCAGCGGGCCCACGCCGACGCCCGACGCCATGATGAGGATGTAGCCCAGCGCTGTGTCGTACAGGCCGAGACGCAGCGCGAGCTGGAAGACGGTCACCAGCGTGTTGGGCAGGAACAGCATGGCCGCGAACAGCCCTTGCCAGACCCGCGGGTGCTTGACGTAGCCGCGGGCGACGGGGAAGCCGACCAGCAGCGACATCACCGTGCCGAGTCCGGCGGCGACGAACGTGTAGAGCACGGAGTTGAGCACGTACGCGCCGAAGTTGCCCTGCCGCCAGGCGGACGCGAAGTTCGCGAGCTGCGGTGACTGTACGAGCCCGGTCGGGTTGACCAGGAACTCGTTGTTGCTCTTGAGCGCGGTGTTGATGAGGAACAGCAAGGGGTACGCGTAGATGACGACCACGACGAGCATCAGCAGGTACGAGACGACCGCGAGCGGCTTGTTGCGCCGGTGCCCGACGTGGGCGGTCTCGGGGTGCTGGACGGCGGCGGCCTGCAGTGCGGCCGGTGCGACGACGGGGAGGGTGGTCATAGCGATGTCTCCCTGCGACGGAGGTAGGCGAGAGCGGCCAGCGAGACGACCGCCACGATGACGAACTGGACGATCGAGATCGCCGCGGCGTACCCCTGGGACTGGACTGTCCCTCCCTGGGGTCCGCCGAAGCCTTGCGTGAAGATCGCGAGGCTGAGGACCTGGGTGGCCGGGTTGATCGGGCCGGTGAGCACGTAGATGAGCTGGTAGCTCTGGAGCGACCCGATGATGCAGAGCAGCGTGTTCGCCGTCACCGACGGCGCCAGCAGCGGGATCGTCACGAACCGGAGCCGCTGCCAGGCCGTGGCTCCGTCGATGCTGGCGACCTCGTACAGCTCGGACGGGATCGCCTGCAGCCCGGCGAGGTAGATCACCACAGCCACCCCGATGCCGCTCCAGACCTGTACGAAGATGACCAGCGTCATCGCCAGCTTCGGGTCGCCGAAGAAGGCCGACGAGGCGCCGAACGCCGCCCAGACCCGAGCCGCCGGTCCGGCCGACGGGTTGAAGATCAGCGAGAAGATCAGTCCGATCACCGTCACGCCGAGGATGGTCGGGAGGAAGACGACCGCCCGGGCGAGGTTGCGGCCCCGGAGCCGCTGGTTGAGCAGCACCGCGATGAGCAGGGCGATCAGGTTCTGGAAGATCGTCACGGCGATCGCGAACACGAACGTGTTGCGCAGAGCCGACAGGTTGTAGGCGAGCTGGGCCGAGGAGAAGAACGTCTGGTAGTTCTCCAGCCCGACCCAGTGCGTCGCCAGGTACGGCAGGGAGCGGATGTCCGTGAACGAGATCACGAGGATCCCGACCGCGGGCACCAGCGAGAACACGACGACGAGAGCGATCCCGAGGGCGAACGTGAGCTGAGCGGTGGAGCGGCGCCCGAAGACGATGTAGCTGCGCGACGCCACCTTCGAACCGCTCACTTCCCGGCTTCCCAGTCCTTCTCGGCCGCATTGGCGGCCGCCTGGGCGTCGCCCGAGCCCATCGGGGTCACGGCCTCCCAGTTGAACGGCCGCGCCGCAGCCTGGCCGGCTTTGGTGTTGGCGATCCAGATGGTGTCCCAGGCTGGCTGGAACGTCTTCGTGTACGCGGCGATGTCGGTGTAGAAGGCGTCGCCGGTCGCCCCGGTCTGGGAGGGTGCGAAGCCGGCCTGAGCGTTGAAGGTGTTGTAGTTGTCGGCGAACACCTGGAGCCAGGCCATCGCGGCGGGGATGTTCTTCGCGTTGCTCGGAACGCCGAGGCTCAGCTCGACCTTGCCGCCCAGCGAGACGTTGTCGGCTGCGGTGTTGCTCGCCGGCAGCGGGAAGTAGCCGAAGTCCACCTTGTTGGCGCCGCGGAGAGCGCCGACGTTCCACGTACCGTCGGAGATCATCGCGGCCTTGCCGGTCAGGAAGTCGGCGGTCATCTGCGAGTAGTTCGAGCCCGCGAAGTTCGCCTGACCGTACGTGTAGACCTGCTGGGTCTTCTTGAGCACCTCGAGCTGCTGGCCCTCGTTCAGCTTGACCGTGTAGCCGTACAGCCCCTTGGCCAGGTCCTGCTTGTTGGCGGCGGTCGGGAAGAGCGACTGGACGATGCTCAGCATGATCACGCCGGCCGTGTCCTTGCCGCCGATCGAGATCGGCGTGATGCCCTTGGCCTTCAGCGCGTCGCAGAGCGCGATGAACTCGTCCCAGGTCGTCGGGATCTTGAGGTTGTTGTCGGCGAAGATCTTCTTGTTGTACGTGAGGCCCGAGTAGTACGACAGGCCCGTCGGCACGGTGTAGTTCTTGCCCTTGTACTTGATCTGGTCGAGCACCGTCGGCGTGAACTTGCTCATGAAGGGCTGGCCGGTCAGGTCGACCCAGCCGCCGGCATCCGCGAGGCGGGCGTCGTCGCCCTCGTTGGCGGCGGGTACGTAGCTGGGGAGCTCCCGGGGGTTGGCCACGACCAGGTCGATGCTTCCGGCGGTCAGCCGGGACGTCCGTGTCTGGTTGTAGTTCTCGTTCGGTACTGCGCTGAAGTTGACCTTCACGTTCGGGTACTTGGCGGTGAACGCCTCGTTGACGGCCTTGAAGCCGGCGTCGGAACCTGCGGCGCTCGAGACCACGATGTTGAGGTCTCCCTTCACCTGTGACGGGTCCGAGGGCACCGATGCCGACCCCCCTGGTGCCGACCCCGAGCAGCCGGCGAGTGCCAGTGCTGCTGCGAGAGAGAGGGTGATGAGGCGAGCGGCGATTGAGGCGCGGCCTGCGAGTGATGTCGTCGATGACATGGGGTCCTCCGAATCCGTACTTCCGGACTACCCGCCACGACCGATCGCGAAACCCGCAGAGGTCCCCTGATGAGCCGAAACCGTGTGTGGTTCCTGCGCCGCCCTACACTCCCGGGATGGTGATCCGCAATCTCGATGACGCGTTCGAGGCCGTCGGCGCCCCGTGGCAGCCACACCGGGTCGCGAGCGTCAACGACTACGAGGTCAAGGTGGTCAAGCTGCTCGGTGAGTTCGTCTGGCACAGCCACGCGGACACCGACGAGCTGTTCCTCGTCTGGTCGGGGGATCTCACCATCCAGCTACGCGACGGGGATGTACGGCTGGGGCCTGGCGACCTGTACGTGGTGCCCCGCGGTGTCGAGCACTGCCCGTTGGCGAACGGCGAGGTGCGTGCGCTGCTCATCGAACCCATCGGCACGGTCAACACCGGCGATGCCGGAGGTGAGCTCACCGCTGCCACGCGCGAGCTGCCGGGAGGCGTGGGATGAAGGGGTCCCCGGGCTTATGACCAACCCTGGTGGGTCATAAGCCCGGGAACGTCGTTTCGGTCTCGCCGGGCGCCTGTCGGGAGAGATCCGACAGGCCTGCCCACCTTCCGACGCGAACCCGGAAGCACTCCGAAATGGGCTACCCAACGACCGAGGTCCACCTGGGGGAGGACGCTCTATGGACCTCACCGTACGGACCTACCCGGTGGAGCTCGGTGTTTTGGACGTAAGGGAACTCGGTTGTCTCCCTACGAGGGCGAAGGCTCCGGCGGCTCGCCCGTGGCCTGGCGCGCCGTGTAGCGGTCCTCGATCCAGGCGTCGACGGTCTCGCCGTCCTGCTCCCAGTCGACCGCGGAGCCGAGGAGGGCGACCAGTGCGTCGCCCAGCGAGGCCGCCAGCGCGGCGTTGTCCCGGGCCGTCTCCGTGACCCCCACGCGATGGCTCATGACCATCCCGTCGATCATCATCTGGACGATGACGATGAGGCCGTCGATGGTCCAGCCGGGCCGCAGCACGAGGCCGGCGTCGTCGAACACCCCTTGGTACGCGACGCGCCACGTCTCGCGCTCCCGCGCGCTCGCCTCGATGACTACCTCGGCCGTCTCCGGATCGTGGTGCACCATCACAGCGGCGTGCGACAGCAAGGAGGCCCGAGGGTCGTTGAGCAGCCCGGCGGCGAGGGCCGACGCCACCTGCCGTACCCGCAGCGGGAGCGGCACGTCCAGGTTCTTGAGCAAGCCCTGGATCGTGGCAACGTTCTCGAGCGGCACGCCCGTGCGATCGCGGTAGAGCAGCGTGTGGATGAAGCAGTCGCGGATGTAGTCGTCCTTGGTCGGCCACCGGTTGTAGAACGCCTTGCGCCCGGCCGAAGCGGACCCGCCGACGAGCCGCAGCACGTCCTCGATCCGGATCCACTCCAGCGGCGCCGGATAGTGCAGCTGGCGCAAACGCGGTGGGAGTGCGCTCGACGGCTCGGCCACCAGCATCGCGTCGATGAGGGCTGCGCCGGCATCCAGGAATGCGGCAGCGGTCAGGTCGTCCTTGTGAGGGACCGGACGGGGACTCATGACCTCACCTTCACCAGCTGTGGGGTTCCTGATCCTAGAGGGCCAGCCCGTCTAGAGGCGCGCGACAACGTTCTCGGGCTCCTCGCCGGCCAGGAGGTGTTCGAGCTGGCGTCGCACGAGCGACGCCACCCGTCCGTACGTGGCATCCGAGTTCCCGCCCTGGTGCGCGGTGATGATCGTGTTCGGCGCGTGCCACAGCGGGTGGTCGCTGGGCAGCGGCTCGGGGTCGGTCACGTCGAGCGCGGCGCGCAGGCGGCCCGACTGCAGCTCGGTCAGGAGCGCGTCCGTGTCGACCACGGGCCCGCGCGCGACGTTGACGACCAGCGCACCGTCGGGCAGCGCGGCGAGGGTGGTCGCGTCGAGCAGGTGGTGGGTCTCGGGTGACCCGGGCACCGTGAGCACGACGATGTCGGCGGCGCGCAGCAGCGGTACGAGCTCGTCGATGCCGTGGACGCCGTCACGGGCTGTACGGGCGACCTGCGTGATCTCGACCTCGAACGGCACCAGGCGATCGACGACCGCCTGGGCCACCGAGCCGGCACCGACGACCAGCACGCGCCGGTCGGCCAGGGACGGGAGCTCCGGGTTGTACCAGTGGCCGTCGCGTTGCGCTGCCAGCGCGTCGACCAGGCCCCGTTGTGATGCCAGGATCAGCGCGAGTGCCAGCTCCGACGTACCGGTCGAGTGCACGCCTCGCCCGTTGCACAGGATCGTGCCGGGTGGCACCCGGGGGATGGCGTGCTCGAAACCGGCCGACGGCAGCATCACGTACTCGAGGTTCGGCGTCTCGTACAGCCGCTTCCACCGCTCGGGCGCCGCCCAGTAGTGGCCGATCTGTACGACCCGTACCCGCTGTGCGACGTCAGTGGGTAGTGGACTCAGCAGGTCCCACAGCACGAGCTCCACGCGGTCGCTCATGTCGCTCAGTCGGTCCAGCAGTTCCTGGTCGGGCACGGTCACCGTCAGCACGGACCGAGTCTCCCACCCCCGTGGCGAACCCTGCGCGGAAGCCGGCCCGCTGGCCGGCCGAGATGTCGGACGTCGGGACTAGCCTCGGGTCCAGGAGGTGGTCGCGTTGACCGTCCAGTCTGCTGACGGAACTCTCGTCGTCCTCGCCGAGGAGGGGGAGGGGCCGACGATCCTCATCGTCCACGGCGGGATGAGCGACGAGTCGCCTTGGGGCCCGGTGGCGGGGGAGCTCGCCAAGGACTTCCACGTCGTACGGATCCGGCGCCGTCTGTACAGGCTGGAGCTGTCTCCCGACCCGGCCACGGACTTCGCCCGCGAGGTCGACGATCTCGCTGCACTGACGGCCACCTTCAACGCTCCGTGTCTCATCGTGGGCCACTCCTCCGGCGCGATCGTGGCCCTGGAAGCGCTCGTCGCCCACCCGACTGCATACGCCGGCGCTGTCCTGTACGAACCGCCGATCGTCCTCGACGGTCCCGTGGGCACCCCCACCAGCGTCGCGCGCGCCCGTGCAGCGCTCGCCAAGGACAAGATCGGAACGGCCCTGCGGATCTTCCTCAAGGACGCCGTACGGGTCCCGGCCGCGACCGCGTACCTGGCCGGCATCTTCTCGGGCTTCATGCCGGACCTCAAGAAGTTCGTGGCCCGGCAGATCGAGGACATGGACGCGATCGACCGGCTCGGGCGCCGGGTCGAGACGTACGCGACGATCCAGACCCCCGTGCTGTTCCTGACGGGCGGCAAGAGCCCGGCTCACCTCGGAGAGAGGACGCGGACACTGGCCGAGGTCATGCCTCACGCGACTGTTACGACCATGCCGGAGCAGGGTCATGGCGCGCAGACCGCCGACCCTGCCCTCGTGGCCCGGCTCATCACCGAGCAGGCGCGAACGGTCGGGCTCGGCGAGCCAGGCTCAGACGACGGTCACCACTCGGACGTGCCGGGATAACCCTTGAACGGGCCGACGATGTCCGAGGTGATCCAGCCGCCGTAGAAGCTGCCCGGCTGGGCGACCACCAGCTCGTCGTCCACGTAGCAGGCGTCGACCATCCCCGCGTACAGGGCGAGGTGGTCGACGAGCATCGCGTAGTCGGGCGTGGGGGTCGGATAGAACCATGCCGCCCGTGATGCGACCTGCGAGCGGGAGACGAGGTCCATGTACGAGGCCACGCCCTTCCACTCGCACACCGAGCGACCGTCAGCCGGCCGCAGCGACTTCGCGACGAACGCGCTCCGCGGCAGGTAGTAGGTCGGCGGGTGGCTGGTCTCGAGCACCTGCCACGACTCGGAGGTCGTCGCGATGACCTCCCCACCCAGCACCACCCTGAGCAGGCGGGTGCACTTCCGTACGGCAGGCGGTCGTGGATAGTCCCAGACCGACTCCTGCCCTGGTGCGACCGGCGCTGGTGTTGGACGTGGTGACATGTCTTGAGGCTATGCCTGTTCACCAACGAGCGTTGTCCCGCGTGCGCAACCTCGTCAGCCCGACGTGCGGATCGTGCCGTTCCCGACGAGGCGTACGACCTCGGCGGCAACCTCTTCGGGCGGTCCGAGCGCATCGAGTCTCGGCAGCCCGCCCATCGCGGAGTCGAACGAGTGCCACATGTCGCTCGCGGCTGCCTGGTCGGTGAAGGGGTGCTCGCCGCGATCCCGGACCCGCTGCAGGCACACGTCGAGCGGGGGCAGCAGCACCGCGTAGTGGACCGTACGGCCGGCCGCTGTCGCGAACAGGGCTGTGTACGGGGGCCACAGGACTCCGTCGTAGACGACCGTGAACCGGTCCGAGAGCCGACCGCAGGCGGCGCCGGCCGCGTCGAGGACCGTGCGGTTCTGCGCATCTGCCTCCGGCAGCCACGGCTCGATGCTGCCGCGGCGCAGGTAGGAGAAGAAGTCGTCCCCGACGACCAGGGCGCTCGGGTCGTACAGGTCGGCCACGGCGCGGGCCACGGTGGACTTCCCGACGCCGGGAGGGCCGCTGACGACGATGACCTCACCCACGCGTCCAGGGTGGCACAGCTGCACCCGAACGACAGGGGTTCGAGACGTCCGATGCGGCCCGGCCCCCCACCGTACGATCTGCCCATGCTCCCGAGCCTGCACGTGCTGTGGTCGTTCGGCCTCGTCGTCGCTCTGCTGACGATCACACCGGGAGTCGACACCGCCCTCGTCCTGCGCTCGGCCGTCGTCGCCGGCCGTCGGCGGGCGTGGGGCGCGATCGTCGGGATCGGCTGCGGCACCCTCACGTGGGGAGCGCTCACCGCGGTGGGGGTCAGCGCGCTGCTCGCCGCCTCCCAGCTGGCGTACACGATCGTGCGGCTGGCCGGCGCGGCGTACCTCGTCTACCTCGGGCTGCGGCTGCTCTGGTCGGCCATCCGAGGGCACGTGGAGACGGCGACCGTCACCACCGGGGTGGCCGACTCCTTCGGCGCCGGCTGGCGACAGGGGCTGTTCACGAACCTGCTCAACCCGAAGATGGGTGCGTTCTACCTCGCGATCCTGCCCCAGTTCATCCCCCTCGACGCGCCGCACCTCACATGGGGCATCGCCCTCGCGGCCCTGCACGTCGCGGAGGGCGTCGTCTGGCTCGGCATGGTGCTCATGCTCGCCCACTCGCTGCGTACCTGGCTCGAGCGTCCCCGGGTGGTCCGCGGCATCGACGCCGTCGTCGGTACGGTCATCGCCGGCTTCGGGATCAGGCTCGCACTCGACTGACCCCGCTCACCAGCGCTCGGGGAAGTCCGCGGGATCGAGGTCGGTGAGCCGGGTGCCGAGGTCGGCGAGGAGCTCGACCGTACGGCGCGCGGCCGGGTTCGTACGCACCGTGTCCTTCAGCAGCACCACGATCCGCCGCTGGGGCGTGGGGTTGACGAGCTTCACGTAGCGGACGTCGAAGCCCGACCACGACGCGACGAGCGCGGGAACCAGGGCGAGCCCAATCCCGGCGGCCACGAACGCGAGACCGGTGACGTGGTCCTCGGCGCGCGCGACGTGCCGCGGCGTGATGCCGGCCGACGAGCACGCGAACTTGATGATCTCCGTGGAGATGTCGTCGCGGAAGTCGTACTCCACCCAGTCGTGCCCGCTGAGCTCCGAGAGGCTGATGACCTCGCGGTCGGCCAGCACGTGGTCGGGGGGCAGGGCGACGAAGTAGTCGTCGGCGCCGATGATCGTGCGGCGGTAGCCCGGCGGCACGCGGGGGGTGTCCGACGGGAACTCGCTGCGGACCTCCAGGTCGACCGTGCCGTCGGAGCCCTCGGGAACGTCCATGATGGTCAGCTCGAGGGTGAGCCCGGGGAACTCCTGCCGGAGGGTACGGGTGACGCTCGGCATCCACGCGTACGCCGCGGAGGCGAACGACCCGATCGTCAGACTGGCGACTGTCCCCTCACGGAGATCGCGGACCGTCGCATTCAGCTGGGCCATGGCCGCGAGCGCATCGGCGCTTGCCGCAGCGAGATCGATGGCTGCCGGAGTGGGTACGATCCCGCGGCCCACACGCTCGACCAGAGCGAAGCCGACCTCCTTCTCGAGCGTGTGGATGTGCTGGCTGACGGTCGACGGACGGTAGCCGAGTCGGCGGGCCGTTTCACTCACCGAACCGCTCGCGATGACGGCTCTGAGGATGCGCAGACGGTTGAGATCGAGCATCTTCTTATCGTACGGCACTGCCGAATGAATGTTCGGCCATTGTTGCTTGTGTTGAATGCTTTAGCCGGGTCACCATAGAGACATGTTCGGACAGCACATCGTTGATCGTGACCGCCAGCGCTTGATCGCTGACCTCGACTTCCTCCGCATGGAGGAGCTTCCCCATCCCAAGCCCGACCGCGCGTCGTGGCGCCTGCTCGGCCTCCAGATCGGCGGCATCGAGCACGTCGGCGCCCCGCTCGGGCGCCTCGCCTCCGTTCGCTGACGCCACGGGAGCACTGCTCCCGCACGTGCTTCGAGGGGTCCGCGACCTGTGGTGATGGGAGATGTCACCGCCGGGTCCGTGGCCCCTCGACCCATGTCCGCCGCACGAGAACAATGGGGCCTCATGACTCTGTCGTACGACATCACCGATTACCGCATCACCGACCACCACGTTGACGTACCGGTGGACTGGCAGCGACCCGACCGGTTCGGGACGATCAGCGTGTTCGTACGCGAGGTGGTCAAGCTCTCGAAGGTCGGTGCAGATCTGCCGCCGTTGATCTTCCTGCAGGGCGGTCCAGGTGCTGGGTCGCCGCGGCCACCACACAACACGTGGATCGAGAAGGCGACGGACCACTACCGGGTCCTGCTGCTCGATCAACGCGGTACGGCGAAGTCGTCGCCCATCACGGGACGCTTCATCACCGACTTCATCGCGGCCCACGGGGGCGGGGTCGGCGGCACCAGGGCCGCAGCCGACTACGTCTCCTGCTTCCGTGCTGATGCGATCGCCGACGATGTCGCCCACCTGAACCGCGTCCTCAACGCTGGGGTGCCATGGACGACGCTGGGACAGTCGTTCGGCGGCTTCATCACGATGTCTCTGCTCTCTCGCCACCCGGAGACTGTCGACCGGTCGATGACGACCGGCGGCATCCCGGCTCTGGACCGGAACGCCGACGACCTGTACGACGACCTCATCCCCCTGCAGACCGCGCGCCACGACGAGTTCCGTACCCGCTTCCCGGAGGACCAGGCGCTGCTCGACAGCCTCGCCGACCGTGCCGAGGCCGGGGGGCTCGTGACACTCGCAGGCGATGTCCTGAGCGTTCACCGCCTGCAGCTGCTCGGCGGCGACTTCGGCATGAGCACCGGCCTCGAGAACCTCCACTGGATGCTCGACCTCGCTCTCGAGCCGAGCGGACACGTCTCGCAGCGCTTCATCGAGGCCGTCGCCCAGAAGAGCGAGACGGTGGGCGAGCCGCTGTACTGGACGCTCCAGGAGGGCTGCTACCACCAGGGCCATCGCACCGGCGGCTGGGGAGCGTGGAACGCGCTGCAGCGCCACCCCGAGTACGCGTCCGGCGCGCGGCCCCTCCTCACGTTCGCCGAGTTCGCGCAGCCCTGGATGTTCAGCGAGCTGCCCGCCCTCCGGCCGTTCGCCGGCGTCGCCGAGGAGCTGGCCGGCGAGCGCACGTGGCCGCAGCTGTGGGACGTCGACCAGCTCGCGCGCAACTCCGTACCGCTCGCGGCCGCCCAGTACACGCACGACCCGTACGTGGGGATCGAAGGCGCCAAGCGCAGCCTCTCCATGATCGGGAACTCGCAGCTCTGGGAGACCGACGCGTACCTCCACGACGGGCTGCGGCTGCATGGCGACACGATCATTCCCGAGCTGATGCGTCTGCTCGGGGTGCTGTAACCGGCGCGACTAGCGGCCCACCCGCTCCGTCTCGCCGGCTCCAGCAGGTGTCGGTGTTGTGGCTGCCCGTGCGGCAGCGGCTCGTACCTGCGTGCGCCCGGGGAGCCATGCGCACAGTGCCGTCGCCGCGAGGGAGAACCCCGTCGCCCACCAGAATGCGACGTGGAAGCCAGACACGAGTGCGGCTGTCCCGGAGCCGGTGATCGACTGCTCGAGGACGACGGCCAGGACGGCCGTTCCGAACGATCCGCCGATCTGCTGCGCCGTCCGCGTCAGCACGCTCGAGTGTGCGATCTGGGAGCGGTCGAGCCCGACGTACGAAGCCGTCATGACGGGCATCGTGACCGCGCCGAGCCCGATGCCACGGATCAGCAGCCACGCCGACAGCACCCAGGTGTTGCTCGTCGCGTCGACGAAGGCGAACGGCAGCGTCGAGGCCGCCACGATGACGAACCCGACGGTGGCGATCGAACGAGACCCGATGCGGTCGGTGAGTGGTCCGGCGATCTGCCGGCTGATCAGGGTCCCGAGCCCCTGCGGTACGAGCATCAGCCCGGCGACGAGCGCGGTGACCCCACGGACCTCCTGGTAGTACAACGGCAGGAGGAGCATGGCCCCGAACAGCGAGAAGCCCGACAGGAACAGCACCGACGACGAGGATCCGACCGACCGTACGGCGAGCAGTCGGACGTCCACGAGCGGGTCGTGGCGGCGTAGGGCGTACATCGTGAAGGCGGCGAGGCAGGCGATCCCGACCGCCAGCCACGCGACGACGTCCACGCGGGTGAACCCTCGGTTGGAACCGGCGTTCGACAGCCCGAGGATCACTGCAGCGATGCCGGGGCCGAGCAGAACGAGCCCCCATACGTCGAGCCGGGGGCGCGGGGCGGAAGCCGTCGGCGCGTCCTTCGCGAGGTAGACGCCGGCGAGGACAAGACCGACGACGCAGAAGGGCACATTGACCCAGAACATGAACCGCCAGCTGAGGTTGGTGATGATGGCGCCGCCGACGAGTGGGCCGAGGATCGGCCCGAGGAGTGCGGGGAGCGCCACCCAGGCGGCTGTACGGCCGAGCTGTCGTCCGCTCGCCGCCTGCATGACCAGAGTCAGCATGACGGGCAGCATCAGCCCCCCGCCGAGGCCCTGTACGACGCGCCAGGCGATGAGCGACCCTGCGTTCCACGCAAGGCTCGATCCGATCGAGCCGATGAGGAACACGGTGAGCGCGAACATCCACACCCGCTTGCCACCGAAGCGTGCGAGCGCCCAGGTGCTCAGCGGGACCGTCACACCCAGGGCCAGCATGTAGCCCGTGGTGACCCACTGGATCGTCGAGACCGAGACGTGAAGGCTCGTCGACAGCTGATGCAGCGCGACGCTGACGATCGTCGTGTCGAAGACGACGGCAAGCGCTCCGACGACCAGGATCAGGGCGATCTTGAGGACCTTCGGGTCGAGCTTCTCGTGGGGAGTGGACATAGCGCCTCGAATAAGAGTTGAATTACTTCCTTAATGTCGAGGGTAGGTCCGGTAGCGAAAGAAAGCAAGGCTCTCTTATTCTTGGTCTGTGACCACTGACCAGACCGAGCTGACGGCGGCGTACGACGCGGTGAAACATCGACGCCGAGGCGCGGAGCTGGAGGACGCGCTCCTCAGCGCGGCCTGGGAGGAGCTCTCGGAGGTGGGCTTCGCGAAGCTGACGATGGAGTCGGTCGCGGACCGCGCCAGCACCGGAATCGCTGTGCTGTACCGCCGCTGGAAGGACAAGAGCGACCTGGTGCTCGCTGCGATCCGCCACTACAGCAGCACCCACAAGCCCGACATGCCCGACACCGGCAACCTCCGCGACGACCTGGTGGCGCTCCTGACGAACATCAGCGCCGCACGCATGGAGTTCGCGACCCTGATCGGGGCAACCTTCGCGGGCCTGCACGTCAGCGCCGGCCTGACTCCGGAGGACGTCCTCCTCAACATCCGAGGGGTGGGCCGCCGCTCGTACGACGAGGTGTTCCAACGGGCTCACGACCGCGGTGAGATCGACCTCGCGCGGCTCCCGCAGGACATTCTCGACCTGCCGCTCCAGCTCATGCGCCACGACATCCTCATGACCCTGCGACCGGTTGCAGCCGAGCGGATCACGTCGATCGTCGACGACATCTTCTGGCCGCTCGCCACGAACGCAGTCCGCACCCAGACGCCCTAGAGCGCTACTTGCCGGGCTTCCGCGCGCGGGTCGGAAGGATCGACTCGCCACGCATCAGGGGCGCGGACGTACGGCTGCCGAGCTGCTGCATCGCCAGCCGTCCGACGAGCTGCTGGTTGGTCGTGACGCGCTCGGAGCGGCCGTTGCTCAGGAAGCTGATCAGCCANNGCCACGCGAGCCAGGCGATGAAGCCGGTGAGCCTGAGGTTGCCGATGAGGCACACCGCCTCGTACTTCGAGATCGTCGCCATGCTGCCCTTGTCGTGGTACGAGAAGGGGCCGGGCAACGGGCCACCCGCGACGCGTGCCGTGATGCTGGTCCCGGCGTACCGGGCAGACTGGATCGCGCCCTGTGCCACACCGGGCACGCCGTCCATCGCGATGAGGTCGCCGATCACGTACACCTCGGGGTGTCCGGGCAGCGTGAGGTCGGGCAGCACCTTCACACGTCCGGCCCGGTCGACCTCGGCGCCGGTCTGCTCGGCGACAGCCTTGCCGAGCGGGTTGCCCTGCACCCCCGCGGCCCACACCTTGCAGATGGAGGCGATGCGCCGCTCCGTACCGTCGGAGTGCTTCAGCGTCACCCCCGAGTCGTCGACGGAGGTCACCATCGTGTCGAGCACGACCTCGACGCCGAGGCGTTCGAGCTCCTTCTTGGTCTTCACGCCGAGCTCCTTGCCGAACGGCGGCAGAACCTGGGACGCGCCGTCGACGAGGACCACGCGAGCCTTGCTGGGGTCGATGCGCCGGAAGTCGTGCGCGAGCGTACGGTTCGCGAGCTCGCGGATCTGACCAGCCATCTCGACGCCGGTCGGGCCGGCGCCCACGACGACGAACGTCAGCATCTCCTGCACGACGGTGGGGTCGTCCTGGATCTCGGCCAGCTCGAACGCGCCGAAGATCCGGCTGCGGAGCTCCAACGCATCGTCGATGGACTTCATCCCAGGGGCGAACGTCGAGTACTCGTCGTGGCCGAAGTACGACTGGCTGGCGCCGGTGGCGAGGATCAGCGAGTCGTACGGGCTCTCGCGCTCGTTGTCGTGGAACCGCCAGTGGACGGTCCGGTTCGCGACGTCGATCGACTCGACGAGGCCCTGTACGACACGGGCGTTGCGCTGGCGTCGCAGGATCTCGCGGGTGGCGGGGGCGATCTCGCCCTCGGACAGGATCCCGGTCGCGACCTGGTAGAGCAGGGGCTGGAAGAGGTGGTGGCTCGACTTGTCGATGAGTGTCACCTCCACGTCAGCCTTGGCAAGCGCCTTGACTGCGAAGAGCCCACCGAATCCCGAACCCACCACCACGACTCGATGAGCCATTGCGCCTCCTGATCAGGGCGTGTAGTCGACGGAGATGTTGTATCCCACCTTTGAACACTGCTGGCCGAAGAAACCTTTCGGGAGGGTCGACTTCCACCCCGCCGCACGGATGTCCGCGCATGGAGGATAGTTCTGACCCACGACGATCACCTTCCAGGTGCCGGAGACCTTGCCCCAGAGGATCGCGGCCCCACCGCGCCCGGGCCCGCACGTACCGGAGCGGCCGCCGGAGAAGATCTCCCCGTCGACCAGGTCCGCGACGCGATAAGCCTTGACATAGATGGCCACGCAGGTGTTGCCCCCTTGATAGCGCGCGAGCTCGCTGACGAGGAACGCCTTCTCGTCGCTCGTGAACCACGGGATGGAGTTGATGGCCGGTGCCGACTGGAAGTAGATGCCCTCGGCCAGGTACACGACGCGACCCGTGGCCGGGCTTGTTGTCGTGCGGGTTGCGGTCGGCGTGGCACTGGTCGCGGGCGCGCCGGTGACGGACTGGCTGGAGGGTGCGGAGGGAGGGGTCGCCGTGGCCGAGGTCGCGGGCGGGACCGAGCTTGGGGTGATGCTGGACGCCGTGCTGGCCCCACTAGGGGCCCCGGCGCATGCCGCGGTGAGCATGATCATCGCGGCCAGAACTATCGACCGCTTCATGACCACAACTCTAGTGAGAACAGAAGTTTTTGCACCGTCAACTCCGACGAATCTTTCCCTGAGAGCGGCGACGCGCCGGGGTTCACCCCTGATTCGGCGTGACCGCATTACCGGTGGATCCTCGGGGACACGACCCTGATGTGAGCCGCACAGGTTGCCCATAGGGTTTCGATGAGCAGTACCTGATCTCAAGGAGACACCCCCATGGCTGTAACCGCCGTCGACACCCCGCAGGCCCCAGCACCGTCGCGCGCCGCCGTCCGGACCGAGCACCTCACCAAGATCTACGGCAAAGGTGAGGCGACCGTCCACGCTCTCGACCGGGTGACGCTTCAGATCGCTGCCGGGGAGTTCACGGCGATCATGGGCCAGTCGGGGTCCGGCAAGTCCACGCTGCTGCACTGCATCGCCGGGCTCGATGCGCCCTCGGGCGGACGTGTCTGGATCGGCGACATCGAGATCACCGCGCTCGCCGACAAGCCGCTCACGCTCGTACGTCGCGAGGCCGTCGGCTTCGTCTTCCAGTCGTTCAACCTGCTGCCCACGCTCGACGCGAAGGACAACATCCTCCTGCCGCTCAAGCTCGCGGGGAAGAAGCCGGACCAGGCGTGGTACGACCAGGTCGTCGACGTCCTTGCGCTGCGGGACCGCCTCACGCACCGCCCCTCCGAGCTGTCCGGCGGCCAGCAGCAGCGGGTCGCCGTCGCGCGAGCCATGATCACCAAGCCGACCGTGATCTTCGCCGACGAGCCCACCGGCGCCCTCGACTCGGCCTCTGGCCTCGCGCTCCTCCAGTTCCTCCGGCACAGCGTCGACAAGCTCGGGCAGACCGTCGTCATGGTCACGCACGACGCTCTGGCCGCCTCGTTCGCCGACCGTACGATCCGGCTCGCCGACGGCCATGTCATCGCCGACGAGCGGAGGAAGTGATGCTGCGCGAGCCGCGCAGGCTCATCGCCTCCATCATCGCCATCGCGGTCGGCGTCGCCTTCGCTGCCGCCACGTTCTTCCTCTCCGCGTCGCTCGAGAAGAGCATCAACACCCAGGTGGCCGGCCCTGCCGCCGGTGCGTCGGTCGTGGTCTCGTCCAGCGCCGGTGGTCCCGTGCCGGCCTCCCTCATCCCGAAGCTCAAGGCCCTGCCAGGCGTCACGAAGGTGCATGCGGTCCTGCAGGCGTACTTCGAGCAGAAGACCAGCAAAGGCAGCCAGTTCATCATCCTTCGCGAGATGCCCGACGCGGACTCGGCAACAAAGGTCGTCGAGGGACGCCTGCCGTCCGCGAAGGGTGAGGTCGCCTACACCCAGGCCTTCGCGAAGGACCGGAAGGTGTCCATCGGGTCGACCATCGAGATCTACGCTCCCGACCGGTCCCAGACGGCGACCCTCACTGTGGTCGGGATCGTCGTCCCAGGCGACGAGTACGGGGATCCGACGGGCACGTTCGCCATCGCCACCGACGACGAGCTGTTCCGCTGGGCCGGACCGGAAGGTGGCAGCTTCGAGTCGGCGATCGTGTTCGGCGGGACGCCGGCAGCACTGAAGGCGTCAGTCGGCTCGATGGCGGAGGTGACGGCGAACGCGCTCAAGGTGCAGACGGGCACTGAGTACCTCGAAGAACAGAAGAAGGGCATCAAGGACGCCCTGAGCCTCATCACGAACTTCCTGCTCGGGTTCGCGGCGGTCGCCCTCTTCGTGGGAGCGCTGGTGATCGCCAACACGTTCTCGATCCTCGTGGCACAGCGGTCCAGACAGCTCGCGCTGCTGCGGTGCGTGGGCGCCACGAAGACCCAGGTGTTCCGTACCGTCATCGGCGAGGCCCTGTTGATGGGTCTCGTGGGTGGCACGGTCGGGGTGCTCGGCGGTGGTGTGTTCGCGTTCGTGATCGTGCAGATCGGCAAGGCGGCCAACTTCGGCCTCAACGACTTCGCCATCACGCCGACCGCGATCCTCGTCCCGCTGGCCATAGCGATCGCCATCACGCTGTTCGCGGCCTTCCGGCCGGCGCTGCGGGCGACTCGTGTGTCGCCGCTCGCGGCGCTGCAGCCCCAGCTGGAGCCCGTGACGGGACGGCGTGCCAGCGCACCCGTACTCGTCGCGGGCGCGTTGCTCACCGCGGTCGGCATCGGCGCTCTGGTCTATGCGGCCATCAAGCCTCACTGGACCTACGACACCAACCCGACGTTCGTGGTGATCGGCATCGTCGGCGGGTTCGTGAGCATCGTCGGCATCCTCATGTTCGGCACCGTGATCGTGCCGGCGCTGGCGAGGCTGGTCGGGGTCATCCCGGCTCGGTTCGGAGGTGTCCCAGGGCAGCTGGCCGCGGAGAACAGCAGGCGGAACCCCAAGCGCGCCACGGCTACGGCGAGCGCGCTGCTGATCGGCATCACGCTCATCTCGATGGCGACCGTCGGTGCCGCCACCGCGAGCGCGACCGAGCAACGAGCGATGGACCGGCTGTACCCGTCCGACCTCACCGTGTCTGCCCCGGGCGGCATCTCCGACGCCGTCCTTGCGCGGATCCAGAGGGTCTCGATCGTGGACCGCGCCGAGAAGGTGGGGGAGACCTTCGCCACCGTCGGGGGGAGCTCGGACCAGCAGGCCGTCCTGGGCCTGGGGACCGACGTGCGGAACGTGCTCCGCTACCCGGCGTACGTGGAAGGGCTCGCCGACGACACCGTCCTCGTGACGCCCGAGTCCAAGATCGCGGCCGGGTCGATGGTCACGATCGTGGGCGACAAGGGGACCGTCTCGCTGCGCGCGGTGCTGCCGTCGCGCTCGCTCGCAGGGGCGGTGGTCACGTGGGCGACCCTGAACAAGATCAGCGGGACCGTCAACCAGCAGGCGTGGATCCAGCTCAAGGACACCAGCGACCCCAACGGGAAGATCGAGACCCTGTCGGGAGAGCTGCAGGACGTCCAGGGCGTACAGATCACCGGCGGCGCTCAGGCCCGCGAGCAGATCCAGCAGGTGCTCAACATCGTGCTCGCCGTCGTGATCGGGCTGCTGGCCGCATCCGTACTGATCGCGATCGTGGGCATCTCGAACACGCTCTCGTTGTCGGTGCTGGAACGTACGCGCGAGTCGGCGCTGCTCCGGGCGCTGGGGCTCACCAGACCGCAGCTGCGCGGGATGTTCGGCGCCGAGGCGATGGTGCTCGCAGGCGTGGGGGTGCTGCTCGGGATCGTGCTGGGCGTCGGGTACGGACTGGCGGGGAGCTTCGCCCTGATGAGCAAGAGCATCTCGGAGATCGTCGTCGAGATCCCCTGGCTGTACCTGCTGGGGATCCTGGCGTTCGGCCTCGGTGCCGGCTACCTCGCGTCCGTACTGCCCTCGATGAGGGCTGGCAAGGTGGAGCCGGCGGCCGCGCTGGCTGCGGAGTAGCTCGCCGAGCAGCGCCGGCGGCCCGTGAGACGCTTCAGCGGCGGGCGCGGACGAGCATGAGCGAGGCTCGGATGATGAACGCGACGACGACGATGATGAGCCCGATCATGATGACGATGAGCAATGGTCGCAGGGACGTGTAGCCCGCATCGGCGATCCTTCGCTCGGCCCTCTTCGGCGCGGCTGGCGTGAACTCGGCGGCCGGATCGGAGCGCATCCCGCCCGCCTGACTCGGGGTCTGCCATCGTGGAGGCATGGCTGCACTGACGCTGACATTCCTGGGTGCCTCGGGCACCGTCACGGGCTCCAAGTACCTCGTCGAGCTCCCCGGGAGGCGGATCCTCGTCGACGCGGGGATGTTCCAAGGCGAGAAGGAATGGCGGGAGATGAACTGGGCGGAGTTCCCCGTACCGCCCAGCTCGATCGACGAGATCATCCTCACGCACGCCCATGCCGACCACTGCGGCTACCTCCCCGCCCTTGTCAGGGACGGTTTCACGGGTCCGATCTGGTGCACGTACGGCACGGCGAAGCTCGCCTCGATCGTCCTCATGGACGCCGGGCACCTGCAGGAGAGGGAGGCCCAGTACGCGGCTGAGGGCGGCTACTCCAAGCACGAGAACCCGCTGCCGCTGTACACGGTGGCCGACGTCGAGAAGACGACGCCCTTGTTCAAGGTCGTCCCGTTCGACACCGACGTCGACCTCGGTCAGGGCATCGCGATCCGCATGACCAGAGCCGGCCACATCCTCGGGTCCGCGTCCGCGACGCTCTCCACGCCGGAGGGCTCGGTGCTGTTCTCCGGCGACCTGGGTCGCATCGACCACCCGGTGCTCCGCCCCCGCGGCACGCCGCCCGGCTCGCCGTTCGTCCTGATCGAGTCGACCTACGGTGACCGCGAGCATCCCGACGCCGCGAAGGGCGCCGAGCACGAGCCCATGGCCGCCGCCATCCGCCGGACGATCGCCCGGGGCGGCTCCGTGCTCGTCCCCGCGTTCGCGATCGACCGTACCGAGATCGTCCTCAAGGCGCTCACGGAGCTGCGCGAGGCCGGGCGGATCCCGCACGACGTGCCGATCTTCGTCAACAGCCCCATGGCCGTCGCGGCGCTGGCCGTCTACCGCGAGGCGGAGGGCCGCGGTGAGCTGCGCGACGACATCCAGCCCGAGGACTTCTTCAACCTGCCCAACCTGAGAGAGATCACCGACGCCGAGGACTCGAAGGCGCTCAACCACCCCGACCACCCGAGCATCATCATCAGCTCGTCCGGCATGGCGACCGGCGGCCGCGTGCTCCACCACCTCGAGGCGATGCTGCCCGACCAGCGGAACTGTGTGATCTTCACCGGCTACCAGGGCGTCGGCACCCGCGGCCGGACGCTCCTGGGCGGCGTGACCGAGATGAAGTTCAGGGGCCGGTACGTACCGGTCAAGGCCGAGATCGTCCAGGACGGCGAGTTCTCGGTCCACGCCGACGCGTCCGACCTCGTCGACTGGCTCCGCGACCTGTCACCGAAGCCCGAGACGGTGTTCGTGACGCACGGCGAGGAAGGCTCGTCCGAGGCGTTCGCCGCGAAGGTGCGCAGCGAGCTCGGCCTCACCGTGGTCGTGCCGCGGTTCAAGGAGAAGGTCACCCTGACGCCGCACGGGACGTGGACACCGCTGCAGCCCCTGAGTGGGGCCGTGCAGCAGCCGCTCGCCCCGACGCCAGCCCCTGCGCCGCGTCCCGTCCCGCACCCTCCGTCCGTTCCCCACGTGCCGACCCCGGGGGGAAAGCTGCCGACCGTACGAACGGTTGCCGACACCCACGCGGACGACATGGAGCAGGTCGAGACCATCCTCGAGACGGCGATCGGCCAGGTGCCGTTCCTGCCGGAGGAGAAGCAGTCCGAGGTGTCCGAGCTTCTGCACGGGGTGCTCGATCTCGTCCACGCGCCGTCGCCGGACCTCGGCACCGTACGGGAGGGCGTCAACCTCGCTCTGTACGCGGCGGCCGGAGCCGTCGAGACCCCAGGGGGCCAGTCCATCGTCGCCCTGCTCGCGCACGTACCGAAGGTCCTCGGCTAGCAGCGACTCAGGTCGGGAGGCCTGTCGGGAACCCGTCGAGGCTGACGAGGTTCTTCTCCTGCTGGTAGCGCTGGATCCCGTCCGGACCCTTCTTGGTGGCCCAGGAGTCCATGAGCTCACGGTCGTCGGTGAACGCAAAAAGAGGCACTCCGAAGCCGCAGGACGTCTGTACGAGGTCGATGTCGAGCACGAAGATGTTCCGGGCGCCCTTGATGGGCGGGAACAGGCTCAGCATCTCGTCCCACTCGGAGTCGTCGGCGTGCACGGCACGCGCCGTCCCGTACATCCGCAGGATGAGCGGCTCCCGGTCGAACGAGCAGAGCATCACGGTCATCCGCGGCGAGTCGAGCAGGTGCGCGGCCGTCTCGTTCCCACTGCCTGTGCCGTTGAGCCAGACCACCCGGGTGTCGGAGACGATCCGGAGCGAGTCCAAGCCCTTGGGCGAGACGTTGACACGCCCGTCGCGGGCGGCCGTGCCGACGAAGAACACGTGCTGCTCTTCCACGAAGGCGCGGTGTCTGTCGGTCAGGCCCTCGAACTGCTTCCCCATGTCCGCTCCCGTCTGTATCTGCACCCACTCTAGGCAGGACACCCGGCCCGAGCGCACGCGCTCGGATCGTGATCCCTAGCCGCGAAGCGCCCGCTCGATGACAGCAGTCGTCGCGGCAGCCCAGGCCTGCGGGTGGCACGCGGCCGGGAACGGGAGCGGCGTCGGGGTCTCGTCGGCGCCGTACCCCGCGTACAGCTCGGGGAGCCGGTAGTCGTACGCACCTCCGGCGCGGAGCAGCTCCGCGGCGAGGACGCGTGCCTCGGCGTCGAAGCCGTCACGCAGCAGGCCGGCAAGGATGACGCCGTTGTCGTGGGTCCAGATGCTGCCGACGTGGTAGCCGAGCGGCCAGTAGCCCTTGTTGTCGGTCGACAGGGTGCGGATCCCGAAGCCCGAGCGGAGCGTGGGGTGCATGAGGCGGTCGACGACGACCCTCGCCTCGCCCGGCGACAGGATGCCGGTTCCCAGCAGGTGCCCCATGTTCGAGGCCACGCCGGTCACCGGTCGCTTCGCCGCGTCGAGCGCGATCGCCGGGTACGTCCCGAGCTCGTCGGCGACCCAGAACTGCGCCCGGAACCGCTCCGCGAGGTCGCCGGCCCAGGCGCGCCACGCGGCGGCATCGGCCGTCTCCCCTCGTCGGTCGAGGAGTCCGGCGCCGACGAGCGCCGCTGCGTACGCGTACCCCTGCGCCTCGCACAACGCGATCGGCGACGTCGCCAGGCTGCCGTCGGCCCAGCGGATCGAGTCGCCCGAGTCCTTCCAGCCCTGGTTGGACAGGCCGGCGCCGGTGTCGACGTACTCGAGGAAGCCGTCCCCGTCGGAGTCCGCGTGGTCGCGCAGCCAGTCGAGCGCGGCGCGGAGGTGCGGCAACAGACCCGCGAGCTCCTCCTCGGCCAGACCCGCGTCGACCAGGTCGCCGAGCAGCATGACCCACAGGCAGGTGGCGTCGATCGTGCCGTAGTAGACGGGCGGCAGCACGACGGGTTCAGTCCCCGCGTGTCGGCCCGACCCGTACAGCGGCAGCGGCTCCCCGCGCACCTCGTGGGGGATCTTCCCGGGCTGCTCGCCGGTCGTGACGTCCGTCGTCGTCCCTTGTCGTGCCGCGAGCACCTTCAGCGAGCCGAGCGCGACGTCAGGGGCCCACGACAGGCTGAGCCTCGCCGACAGGAGCGAGTCGCGCCCGAACAGCGTGAGGAACCACGGGGCGCCGGCGGCGTAGAACGTACGGGTCGGGTCGTCGTGGTCGGTCATCCTCAGGGCCGCGAGGTCGCGGGCAGCCGTCTGCACGAGCAGGTCCAGCGGCTCCGTACCGGCGGACTCCCGGGCGGAACCAGGGCTGTGTACGAACGGAAAGCTGGGATCGGACGCGACCAGGCGCCACTCGACGGACGCTTCGCCGCGTGCGGGTACGACGACGTCCCACAGCGCGTGGAGGTCGTGGTCGCCACGCGTCACGATCGCTCCGGGAGCCAGGAAGCAGGCCTCGCCGTGGTGCCCGAAGGGCCAGGTGTACGAGCCGTCGTCCTGAGCGGTCGCGCTGGGGCGGTCGTCCGCCGGCACGCTCGCCCGAACGGCCGCCATCGGCGTGGAGTCGGGCCGGATCATGAGCTGCAGCGGGAACGTACGGGTGTCGGGCGCGGCGCTGCGGACGACGATCCGCTCACGCAGACCGTCCGGGGTGAGACGCCGCTCGCGACGGCACACGATCGCGGGGTCGGCCCCGAGGTCCGGGGTGCGCCACACCGTGTCGTACCGGGCTCGACCTCCCCCGGGTTCGACCGTGCCGACCGCCTCGTTCGTGACCCCGAGCGCAGTGAGGATCACGAGGTCCGCAACCCTGGTGTCGGCGCAGTACACGCCCTGGATCGCCGACTCGACGATCTGGCCGTCGCGGCGCGACCAGCACTGCTGGGGTGCTGCCAGCACGACGCTGAGATCGTGAAGATAGGGCTGCTCCATGGCGTCCCTCCGGGTGGGCGTCCGAACACGCTATCGCCGATTGGTTCGATCCAATAGGTCTTTGCCCAGACACGCCATTCAGCGCAGCGTGGTGCCTTCGACGAGCGGGAGGCGGTCCAGCTCGGACCGGGTGGGGAGTCCTTCGTAGTCGCCCGCCGTGGACACGCAGAACGCCGCGACGTGTACGGCGCGGCTCACCCGGTCGAGGGGCGCCAGCCCGTCGAGCACCCCCGAGAGGTAGCCCGCGGTGAACGCGTCTCCGGCGCCCACGACGTCGACGACCGTGACGGGTACCGCCGGGACGTCGACCACATCTCCGGTGGACGACCCCTTCGGCCACAGTCCGGCGCCCTGCGCGCCGCGCTTCTCGATCACCTCGAGCCCGCGGGAGACCAGCTCGGGTACGCCCTCGTCGGCCAGCAGCAGCAGCTCGTCGGGCGAGCCGATGACGATCGAGAGGTGGGGAAGCAGGGGTCTCAGCACCTCGGCGGCGCGTTGGCGCGACCACAGCCGCGAACGGTAGTTCACGTCGAGACCGACCAGGCTGTACGAACCGGAGCTGACCGCCACCCGTACAGCCTCCGCAGCACTCGGGCTCAGCGCCGGTGTGATGCCCGTCACGTGGAGGATGCTCGCTGTCCCGAGACGGGCCGCGTCGTCCGGCCCCAGCGCCGACGCGGCCGATCCGGCCCGGTAGTACGTGACGCTCGTGATGTCGGCCGTGCGCGCCGACGCGATCATGAGGCCGGTCGGCCTGGTCGGGTCGACCTCGACGCCGGACACGTCGACACCCTCGCCGCGCAGCGTCCTGACCAGCACCGACCCGTACTCGTCGTCACCCACCCGCGACACCCACCGGACGCGATGCCCGAGCCGCGCCAACCCGATGGCCACCGTCGACTCGGCGCCCGCGAGGCGGGCGGTCAGGCTGCCCGGCACGGACAGCGGCCCGGCAGAGCGCAGGGCGACCATCGTCTCGCCGAACGTGACGACGTCGACGGTCATGTGGCGGCCTCACCGGTCACGAGGCGGCCCCGGCTGGTCATGAGGCGGCGTCGATGGCGTCGAGGAAGGCGTGGGCCCGCTGGGTGAGCGCCTCGAGGGAGCCGCCACGTACGGCGTTGCCGGTCAGCGGGCTTCCCACACCGACGGCCAGGGCCCCGGCGATGAGGTAGGGCGCGATGAGGTCGAGCGTCACGCCGCCCACCGGCACGAAGGGAATCGTCGGGAACGGGTCGCGGAGCGCCTTGAGGTACGCGGGGCCACCCGCGGACGCCGGGAAGAGCTTGACCGCAGTCGCGCCGGCGGCCATGGCGTTGTACGCCTCGGTCGCGGTGTACGCACCGGCCAGCACGGGCACTCCCGCACCGGACACCGCCTCGGTGAGTGCCGGGGTGACGAGGAACTGGGCCCCGGCCTCGATCGCGCTCCGCGCCTGGATCGTCGTGAGTACGGTTCCGGCACCGATCAGAGCGTCCTCGGGCGCGTCGTCGCGGAGGGTCTCGATCGCGGAGAACGCATCGCGGGTCGTGAGCGTCACCTCGATGAGCCGGATGCCTGCGCTCAGCAGCGTACGTCCGACCCGTACCGCGTCCGCCGCGTCCGGTGCCCGCACGATCGCCACGAGCTGCTCTGCCCGCAGCCGTTCCAAGAACTCCGCCATTGTTCCTCCTCGGTCGTGACGCTACCGGGCCCGCGCTGGTCGCGTGGGTGAGACGGCCGGGTGCCCAATATTGACAACGCAAGCGTTGCGTTATTCACTTTGACCTAGGTAAGGCATACCTAACTAGAGGAGCTGGCGTGATCCCCAACCTGCTGATCGGCCTCCGCGAGGGGCTCGAGGCTGTGCTCGTGGTGAGCGTGCTCGTCGCGTACCTGGTGAAGTCTGACCGACGGAGCCAGCTCCCGTTCGTCTGGGTCGGCGCAGGCGTCGCGGTGGCTGTGTCCCTGGGCTTCGGGGCTCTGCTGACCTTCGGACCGCAAGGCCTCAGCAACCAGGCCGAGGACGCGATCGCCGGCGGTCTTGCTGTCCTCGCGGTGGCGTTCGTCACGTGGATGATCTTCTGGATGGCCAGGGCGTCGAGGACGCTCGCCACGGACCTGCGGGCCCACATCGACGCCGGGTCGACGCCGTGGTCGTTGGTCCTCCTGGCCGCACTGGCCGTGGGGCGCGAAGGCCTCGAGACGGCGTTGTTCCTCTGGGCGGCGACCCGCTCCGCCCTTCGCGACGGTGTCCCGGCGAGCGAGCCGCTCGTCGGCGCGCTGATCGGCATCCTGATCGCGGTCGGGCTGGGGTACGCCCTGTACGCGGGGGCTGTACGGATCAACCTCGCGAAGTTCTTCTCCATCACGGGCGGGGCGCTCATCGTCGTGGCCGCGGGAGTCCTCGCGTCGGGTGTCCGCGACCTCCAGGACTCCGGCGTGCTGCCTGGCGCGTCCACGATCGCCTACGACGTGTCCTCGGTGATCCCGCCCGAGAGCGTCGTCGGCAGCATCCTCAAGGGCTTCCTCAACTTCTCCGCCTCACCGACCGTGCTCGGGGTCGTCGTCTGGGTGGGGTATCTCGTCGTGGTCGGTGCCCTGTTCGTACGCCGCGTCCGCCATCGCGCGCCTTCCCAGACCCCCTCGCGGCAGTCCACCAGCGTCTGAGCCGAGGAGTTTCCGTCAGCTCGCGAAACGCACCAGTGCGACGCCGACGAGAACGAGCGCCGCACCCAGCAGACGACGTCGGCTGAGGTGACGACGGGGGTACCCGAAGGCGCCGAAGTGGTCGAGGGCGAGGCCGCCGGACACCTGCCCGAGCAGCGTCGCGCTGATGGCGAGCGATGTGCCGAGGATNNCGTGGACGGTTGCGCGCCACGAGGTTGATGAGCGCGAGGCCCGCGAGGCCGACCGCGAACGAGACGAGCGCAGCGGCCAGCGGCGACCCCATGACCGTGCCGAGCCTGCCGTTCACTGTTGCCTGTACGGCGCCCAGCACCCCCGCGCCGATGCCGGCCGCCCAGAGGGCGGCGGTCTTCCAGGTCGGACCCGAGGCGGCCGGGGCGGAGCGATGCCTCAGGTTGACGAGGACGGCGCCCAGGGCGACCAGGACGACGCCGAGGACACGTCCGACGGTGAGCGGCCTCG
>PMBM01000175.1 GCA_003153855.1 Propionibacteriaceae bacterium | reverse complement strand
ACGATCCAGGCCGAGCAGGACGAGGCGATCCGGGCTCCGCACGCCGGCGTCACCGTCATCGCGGGCGGTCCTGGAACCGGCAAGACGGTCGTCGGCCTGCACCGTACGGCGTACCTGCTGTACTCCAACCGCCGCCGCTTCGAGAACGGTGGCGTGCTCGTCGTCGGGCCCTCGCCGGTGTTCATGAACTACATCGAACGCGTCCTGCCGAGCCTCGGCGAGGACACGGTGACGCTGCGCTCGCTCGGACAGCTCGCGTCCGACGTGCTCTCCTTCGACGCAACGCGCGTCGACGAGACCGTTGCGGCCGTCGCCAAGGGCTCTCTGCGGATGCTGCCCGTCCTGCGCCGGCTGGCGAACAACCTCGGCGAGGTTCCCGAGGGCGGGCTGCTCCTGACGGTGAAGGGCGAGCCGCTGCGGCTCACGACGCCGGAGCTCGTACGGATCCGGCAGCAGGTGCTCACGCGCCAGCCGTACAACCATGGCCGCGCGACCGCCGAAGAGGCGATCGTCCTCGCGCTGTGGGCGAAGGCACCCGAGGGACTCGACGTACAGGGCCTGGAGCAGTTCGACGACCTCGTACGGTCCTCGAGCACGTTCCGCGAGCTCGTGTCCGTCTGGTGGCCCGCGATGACGGCGCCCCAGGCACTGCGGCGCCTCGGCGACCCCGCCGTCATGGAGCGGGTCGCCGGCGACGAGCTGGTGGGCGAGGACAGGACAGCCGTCACGGAGTCGTACGCGCTCGACGGCTGGTCCGTCGCGGACGTCGCGCTGCTCGACGAGCTCGTGCACCTTCTCGGCACGCCGCCGCAGGAGCAGGAGATCGACGTCTTCATCGAAGGTGGCGAGGACGGCGAGCTGATCACCATCGCCGAACAGCTCACCGACACGCGCGACCTCGAGTCCGACGAGCCGCATTCCACGTACGCGCACGTGCTTGTCGACGAGGCCCAGGACATCACGCCGATCCAGTGGCGGATGCTGCGCCGCCGTGGCCCGCAGGCGTCGTGGACGATCGTCGGCGACCCCGCACAGTCGTCGTGGCCGGACGTCGAGGAGAGCCGCCGCGCCGTGGAGAACCTCATCGGCAGCTCCCCGAGCCGTACGTTCCGGCTGAGCACCAACTACCGGTCCCCCGCCGAGGTGTTCGCCCTGGCCAGCGCGTACATCGTCAAGAGCTTCCCCGACGCGGACCTTCCCTCGGCCGTTCGGCACACGGGCATCGAACCTGTGCTCCACGAGACCTCCGACGAGGCGTTCGCCGAGGCGTTGGCCGGTGAGCTGAGCGCGTTGCTCGGACAGGTCGAGGGCACCGTGGCGGCCATCGTGTCGCCGAGCCGGGCCCTGCAGGTACGGGCCGTGGTGGCGGGCGACTCGTCGCTCGCCGAGGACGATCGGCTGGTCGTGCTCACGGCGCTGGACGCGAAGGGGCTCGAGCACGACGGGGTCCTGGTCGTCGACCCCGACTCCATCGTCGCCGAGTCGCCGGGCGGTGAGCGTGTGCTCTATGTCGCGCTCACCCGCGCGACACAGCGGCTGGTGACGCTCGACGTGGGCGGTTCGGGGAACTGGCGTCCCTGATCAGCCGCGCGCCGCTCGTACGCGCTGCAGGATCGAGCGCGTCGCCAGCGAGCGGTTCTGAGTGAAGAAGTGAAGCCCTGGAGCGCCGCCCTCGAGGACGGCGAGAGACAGCTCCGTGGCCAGCGCGACGCCGACCTCCCGTACAGCCTTGGGGTCGTCGGCCACCGCCTCGAGCCTGGACACCACGTCGCGCGGCAGTTCGGCTCCCGAGAACTCGGCGAACCGGGTGACCTGTCCGATCTGGGTGATCGGCATGATGCCCGGCACGATCGGGATGTCGCAGCCGAGCGCGCGGACGCGGTCGACGAGCGCCAGGTACGACTCGGGGCGGAAGAACAGCTGCGTGATCGCGAACTCCGCGCCGGCCGCAGCCTTCTCGACGAGCAGCCGCGCGTCGAGGTCGGGGTCGCCGGCCTGCGGGTGCGGGTCGGGGAACGCCGCGACGCCGACGCAGAAGTCGCCGGTCTCTCGGACGAGCCGCACGAGCTCGGTCGCGTTCGCGAGGCCCTCGGGATGACGTACCCACGGCTCGGTCGGACCGCCGGGCATGTCGCCTCGGATGGCCAGCACATGGTGAACTCCGGCGTCGCGGTACGCCTCGATCGCGGCCACGAGGTCCGACCTGCTCTGCGAGGCGCAGGTCAGATGGCCGACCGTACGCAGGCTCGACTCGCGGGCGAGGCGCTCCGTGATCGCGAGCGTGCGGTCACGGTTGGACCCGTTCGCCCCGTAGGTGACCGACACGAAGTCCGGCGCGAGCGGCTCCAGGTGGTCGAGGGTCTGCCACAGCTTCTCCGAGTCCTCCGGAGTCTTGGGCGGGAAGAACTCGAACGAGTACGTCGTCCGCCCGGCGCGCAGCAGGTCCGCGACCGTCTGAGAATTCATACTCG
This sequence comes from Propionibacteriaceae bacterium, assembly GCA_003153855.1. GTDB lineage: Bacteria > Actinomycetota > Actinomycetes > Propionibacteriales > Propionibacteriaceae > Fen-668. The sequence goes on along the minus strand of PMBM01000175.1, from coordinate 24,324 downwards.
TCACGGTGCGCAACCCTAGCCACATGCCGCGACGCGCTGCAGCAGACGACCGTCAGGTGGTGCCCGACTCCAGGACGCCCTTGAGCGCGACGAGGTCGGCGAGGACCGCCGCGGAGTCGCGGTCGAAGTCGGCGTCGCTCATCCCGGCCTGGCGGCGCAGCGTGAAGACGACCTCGGCCCCGTCGTCGTGAGGGAGGACCCGGACGGGGTTGTGGAACGTCTCGCCGGACTCGAGGACGACGTCGTGGTCGATGACGCCGTACGGGTTGGGAGCTGCGTAGCGCACGATGATCGAGCCCATTGCCGACTCGGCGAGCCAGTGGTCGCCGAGCGGGGCGATCGACGTGCACAGCCCAGGCGCCCAGTCGGGCAGATGTGACGGAGAGGACGCGTACGCGTAGACCTGGGCGACCGGGCGGTCGACATGTACGGCGATGTGTCGCGACTCAGAAGCCATGATTCATCGTAGGTCGGCATCCGATCGGGTGGTCGTCACCGGGAGTTGTCACCTCAACCCGTCGCTTCGCCAGTGCGCAACGTTCAACGGGACTTGTGGTCGTTATGTGAGGGGTCGCGCGGGCCGCTCAGGGTTCGACCGGAGTTGTGGTCGCAATGGAGTCCGAATCCAGCGTCAGAACGACAACAGCTCCCGTCGAAAGGCCACGCCCCACCATGACCCTCGTCATACCGGCCACAACCTCGGTTCACACCGCCAGAGGTCCCATCTCAGGGATCGGAACCGCTTCACGCCACGCGGTCGACCGCCAGCTGGGCCAAAGTCTCGAGGGCCGTACGGGCGCGGGCGTCCATCTCCGTCGCCGCGAGCGCCGTCATCGCGGCGTCGAGCTCGGAGCCGATCGTCTTCTCGACCCGGGCCAGGGCACCGCTGGAGCGGATGATCTCGCGCGCCTCGGCGATTCCCGCGAGGTCGAGGCCGGCATCGCCGAGCAGTGCGTCGAGCCGGTCCGCGGCGGCGGGGCTGGCGAGCCCCATCGCGTGCGCCACGAGGAGGGTGCGCTTCCCCTCGCGCAGGTCGTCGCCGGCCGGTTTGCCGGTCAGGGACTCGTCCCCGTACAGCCCGAGGATGTCGTCACGCAGCTGGAACGCGCGGCCGAGCGGCGACCCGTACCGGCCGAGCCCGTCGACCAGGTCCGACGAGCCGTCGCCGAGGGCCGCGCCCAGCTGGGACGGCCGTGTCACGGTGTAGCGCGCCGACTTGTACTCGAGGACACGTCCCGCACGGTCGAGCGCGCTGCTCGGGTCGGTGACGGCCGCCTGGGCGACGATGTCGAGGTACTGCCCGACGGTCACCTCGGTGCGTACGAGGTCGAGGTACGGCCGTGCGCGCTCGATCGCCTCCGCACCGAGCCCGCTGGCGCCCCACATCTCGGCGGACCACATGATGAGGAGGTCGCCGAGCAGGATCGCGCCCGCACGTCCGAAGACCTCCGAGTCGCCTCGCCAGCCGGCCCCCGAATGCGCTCCGGCGAAGATCACATGGGACGCCGGTCCTCCGCGCCTGGTCGCCGAGAGGTCCATGACGTCGTCGTGCGCAAGCGCCGAGACGTGCAGCAGGTCGAGGCTGCCGGCCGCGCGCAGGACCGCCGCCTCGTCGACAGGATCCCCCGCCGCGGCCACGTACCCCCAGTAGCAGAACGCCGGCCGGAAGCGCTTCCCGCCGGCGGTGAAGTGGATCGCCTGGTCCAGCAACGGCCGTACCTCGGGTCCGATCGCGTCGAGACGCCTCCGCTGCGCCGCCAGGAAGTCCGACACGGCCAACCCGACAGCCTCACGGAAGTCGGGGGCGAGCGGCTGTGTCGGATCGAAGGTCATGGGCGAAGCCTAGGACGACGGCGTGCCCGGCAGGCGCACGAGCGCGAAGGGGACCTCCCGGACGGACTCCGCCCGATCCGTGAGGACCTCGAGCATCGCCTGCCCGTAGTGACCCAGCTCGGTCGGCACGTGGACGAGGAGCGCCGTGGGTCGCTCGATGTCGCCGAGGCTGTCGATGAGCGCATCGAGGTTCTTGCCGTAGTAGTCGGGGAAGCCCAGCTCGACACCGATCTCCGCCACAGCCTGACGGGGGTCGCGCAGGTCAACGAGACCCACGTGCCACCCGGCACGGCGCAGCCGGTCCCGCAGCGCGATGTCGTCGACCATCTCGTAGACCCCGCTGCGCAGCGGTGCGGTCAGCAAGCCCTTCATCGTCTGATCCTCGAGAACGACGCGTAGTGGTCGTCGGTCCAGAAGTACCACTGGCCCTTGCCACCCATGATGATCCGTACGGGGCCGCGGTCGCTCGAGCTGGGCAGCCTGACCGTGTACTCGGTGTAGAAGCCCTTCGCCTTGAGCGGGAGCAGCTTCTCGGCGTTGGTGAACGTGCCGCCGTCCTGGCTGTACGGGTAGGGGCCGCCCTTGTCGATCAGCGCCAGCACGGCGCGCCCCTGGGACGGAAGGTCGGCCACGTCGATCCAGTGCAGCCCTGTCTCCGGATCGATGCTCGCGCTTGTCGTGGCGCGATTCGTGCTCTTCGACGTACCCACCGACGTGGCTTTGGCCGCCGCGGTCGTCTGGGTCGCGACGCTGGCGCTCGTGCTGGTCGATCGGGCCCAGGTCCAGACGACGTAGCCGAGGATGACGGCCACGCCGAGGACGAGGGTCAGCACGGCGCGTGACTTCCGGGTGCTCACCACGAAGCGGGGCCCGAGAGGCTGCGGAAACCTGCTGCCCGCGGCGTGGCCGACAGCGCGCGGAACGCGTAGTCCTGCAGCGTCGGGTCGTCGGACCAGGCCTTGCGCAGCGCGGTCGACACGCGGCCCACGTCCGCCAGGTCTTCGTTCCCGGTGACGACGACTCCCGCGCGGCGCGCACCGGCAACGATCACCGCGTCCAGACGGTCAGCCGTGACGCCGCCGACGGCGAACCACGGGGTGCCTGCCACGTCCGCCACGGGCATCGCCTCGGCGGCGACCCGTACGAGGTCGAGGCCCGGGGCCGTCGCCGTCGCGCCCGACGGGAGGTGTACGGGGCCGACCAGGGCGAACTCGATCGTCTCGCTCCCGGCGATGCGCCGGCAGTCGTCGGCGGTGAACGCGGGAGCGCCGACGAGGGCGTACTCGTGGAGGCGGGCATGGGCGAGCCCGGGATCGAGGTCCGGACCGCCCACGAGCACGTCGGCCATGACCCGCTTGGCGACCTCCAGGTCGCCGGTCACGGCAACGAGCTTGTTCATCGGCATCGCGATCCGCTGGGCGGTCTCGACGACCTTCCGCAGCGCATCGAAGGGCGCGTGCGGATCGCGGACCTGGATCATGTCGGCGCCCTCTGCGTACAGCGCGGACACGAATGCCGCGACGTCATCGTGGTGGGTGTCGATGATCACCAGCGTCTTGGCGAGCCGGAGTTTGGCTTCGAGCCCCATGAGTGCCGTCACGGCGACATCGTATGGCCGTCGAAGGGCCGTCCGGGCAGATCAGATTCCACGTCCGTACGGCGCGTTGTTCGGGGGAGGTTGGAAGTGCGCTCCTACACTCGGTCACAGCCATTGCACGGCTTTCACTTCCCCAACCGTGTCTGGAGCGCATGTGAGCACCGTCACGCCCGTCAACGACCCGTTGGTAGGGCATGTCTTCGGCGACCGGTACCGGCTCGTCGAGAGACTGGCGCGCGGCGGGATGGCCACCGTGTACCGGGCGGTCGACACTCGTCTCGACCGCATCGTCGCGGTGAAGGTCATGCACGAGGGTCTCGGCGACGACATGGACTTCGCCCGCAAGTTCGACCGCGAGGCGCGCGCGGCGGCGCGGCTCTCGCACCCCAACATCGTGGCCGTCTTCGACCAGGGCGAGCACCGCGGCCGACCCTTCATCGTCATGGAGTACGTCGAGGGGCGCACGCTGCGTCAGGTCATCGCGACCCAGGCGCCGCTCTCGCCGGAGAAGGCCCTCTCCTACATCGAGCCGGTCGTCAAAGCGCTGGAGGCCGCGCACGAGGTCGGACTCGTCCATTGCGACGTGAAGCCCGAGAACGTCATCATCTCCGACCGCGGAGTGGTCAAGGTCGCCGACTTCGGCCTCGCCAAGGCCGTCACCGGCCAGACCGTGACCGCGACGCAGGGCCTGCTGATCGGCACCGTCTCGTACATCCCCCCGGAGCTCGTGACCTCGGGCCGGGCCACGTCCCGCTCGGACGTGTACTCGGCAGGCGTCGTGCTGTTCGAGCTCCTCACCGGCCGCAAGCCGCACACCGGCGAGACGCCGATCCAGGTCGCGTACGCACACGTCCACGCGGACGTCCCCGCGCCCTCGTCGCTCGGCCGGCACAGGGTCGCGATCCCCGACTACGTCGACGCCCTCGTCGCCGCGTGCACGCGCCGGAACCCGGCCGAGCGGCCCGTCGACGGCCACGCGATGCATCTGCGCGTCACTCGCGCCCGCAAGGCACTGCTGCGAGGCCTCGACGACGACCCTGCTCTCGCCGAGCGGCTCGGTGCCGGCCCGGGCGCCGATCTCGCCGATCCTGCACCGGCGTCGCCCGTCAGCCCCGTACGTCCCGATGCCCGCACGGTGCTGATCCGTACGAAGACACCCACGGAGCCGTCCTCGTGGCGCTTCGTGCCGCGGTCCGAGGATGGTGGGAAGCGGCTCCAGGTCTCGACCCCGATGTCGCCCATGGACATCGATGCCGCGCATGACGGCATCCCCTACGACACGTCAGCCCATGGCAGCGCACGTACTTCGTCGGTACGACCTCTGGTACGGGTGTCACAGACGAAGGTGCACCGTCGGCGACGCGGGCTGGTGGCCCTGGTGCTTCTGCTGCTCGTCGGACTGGCCGGCGGCGGCGGGGCGTACTACTACTTCGCCGAGGCGCGCTGGACGAGCACGCCCAACCTCGACGCCATGACCGAGCAGGATGCCCGTGCCGTGCTCGCGACAGCCGTGCTCGGGGTCACCGTCACGCGGGAGTACTCGGAGACGGTCACGTCGGGGGACGTCATCCGTACGGACCCGATCGGCGGTGCCCGCATCCTCCGCGACGGCACCGTCACCATGGTCGTCTCGCAGGGCCCTGAGCGGTTCGTCGCCCCGAAGATCGTGGGCCTGAGCCGGGCCGACGCGGTCACCGCGCTGACGAAGCTCAACCTTGCCGTCGGCACGGTCACCGAGGCGTACGACGAGACCGTCACCTCAGGGACCGTCGTCTCGGCGTCCGTCGAACCCGGCACCCAGCTGAAGCGCGGCACGACCGTGGACTTCGTCGTGTCCAAGGGCCCGAAGCCGATCGACATCGCCTCGTACGAGGGCAAGCCAGGCGACCAGGCCACCAAGGAGCTCCAGGCACTCGGTTTCGTCGTCACGGCGACCCAGGACAACTCGAAGACCGTGGCGGCGGGTCTCGTCATCTCGCAGACCCCGAACTCCGGACAGGGCAAGAAGGGCGACACCATCACGCTCGTGGTCTCCAAGGGCCCGGTCATGGTTGCGGTGCCCACGGTGCGCGGCAAGTCGAAGGCTGACGCGACGACCGCACTTCAGGCCGCCGGCTTCCAGGTGACGACGAAGTCGATCGTCTCCGGCGGGCTCGCGTTCGGTCTGGCCTACGGCACCGACCCGGGCGCCGGCACGATGGTCGCCCAGGGGTCGACGATCTCCCTGCTCGTCGGCTGACCCGTGAACTCCTGGCCAGCTGCCTCCCCGTTGGACGGCTTGCACTGCCCACCGTTCGGACTGGGGTTCGAGAGGTCCTTCGCCGAACACACGACAGGGGTCACCTCGACCGGGATCCCGTACCAGGGGTTCGACTACACCTCGAGCGTGTACGACAAGTACGCGGGCGTCGCCACGATCAGGCTCTCACTGTGCCTGCCGCCGTTCTTCGTCTCGCTACCCGACAACCCTCGCGCCGGCATCTCCGGCGTGCAGGTCCCCAACCAGGCCGGGCTGCTCGTCGTGGCCGAGAGTCTGGCGTTCGGACAAGCCGTCCTCGACGGCTCCCTCGTGACGATCCGTGAGTTCGCGCGCCGACGAGCACTCGACCTCGCGATCGACAACGACTCGCTCACCGCGATCCAGGTGCCACTGGGAGACGAGGGCCTCCGCGCGTACTGCGACGACATGGCACTGGTCGCCCAGTCGATCAGCGCCGACCCGGAGCTCCGCAGGTACGTCGTCCCGCCAGCGCCGGGCGGGGGCTTCTTCGGCTACCCAGGCTCCTGGTACGCAGACCGCGACGACCGTCTCCTGGCTCACCTTCCCGCGAACCCCTCCTCGATCGACCCGAAGGCGCTGGACGTCATCGCGTTGCGGCCCCAGCGCGGGCTTCAGGGTGTCGGGTTCCGGCACCACTACCAGACCACCTCGTACACCGGCGACACGGTCGTGGTCCAGAGCCACGACGACTGGTACGTGATGGTGCCACTGCCCTTCCAGTTCCGCAGGCTCGGCTTCGACTGGCGCGGCCTCGGTGACCCGCTGATGCTCTTCGTCCCCGCTTTCGAGGCCAAGCATCAGGTCTCGGCGGACGACAACCATTTCGCCTCTGACGTCGTACGACCCATGCTCGACTGGCTCATGGCGATGGACCCGCCGAGCTTCTGCATCGCGACCGACGTCATGTGGTTCGCCCCCAAGATCTCGCTGACACCGCAGCTGGTGGACTGGTGCACCGCGTTCGTGTTCGAGTTCTTCGAGCGCATCGACAGCGTGGTGTGGCAGCGACTCGGCTACCCCGGCAACCCGCTCGCCGGCGACCTGAGATGAGTTCGGGCCGGACCCTGGTACGGATCCGGCCCGGTCATCTCAGTCGAGCGTGCCTACTCCGTCGGCTGGCGGACTCCGATCGTGAGCAGCAGGTTCGCGTACAGCCTCTGGTCGCCCGTCGCGACAACGCAGAACACGTCGTCGGTCTTGGCCAGCGCGTAGAAGTCGAACCTCGGAACCTCGTCGAACGCGATGTCCGGCAGGGCGGCCCGGTAGCCGTCGTGCGCGGGGATGTGCGACGGGGAGTCCGGTCCCGGGCTCGGGATCATGATCGCCGCAGACTCGATCGGTACGGTCTGCTTCAGCACGCCGAGCACGTCGTCGACGGTCAGCAGGCCGGGCGCCAGGTTGAGGGCGACCCGCTCGGCACGCGGCGATACCCACACCGAGTGCGGGTAGTTGCCGTCGGCGAGCAGGATCTTCGCGCCGTGGCCGGCGGCGGCCACCACTCGGAGCAGCTCCGGGTGGGTCATCGGTCCGTACAGCACGTCACAGTCCCTTCAGCACGTCGCCGCACAGGTGGACCTGCAGGCCCATCGCCTCGAACATCGCGGCCTTCGCGACGAGCGCCTTGTCGGCGGTCTCCGCATCCGGTGCGTACACGACGTTGAGGTGGTTGGCCTTGTGGCGAGCCATGAGCTGGTCNNTCCATCTGGAACACACGGCTCCACACGATCTCGCCCGGCTTCGAGACGCCGGACAGCGTGCCACCGCCCAACGGGAAGAAGTAGTACGACTGACGGTAGCTGTGCGCGTTCTGGTAGCCGCCGAGGTGTGACGCCGGTACGGAACCGGAGATCTCCAGGACCCAGACGAAGTCGCCGTCCCACTCGTCGCCCCAGCGGACGTCGTGCAGGGTGGTCGCCGGGTCCAGGCCCATCGCGGTCCACACGCGGTTCGTGATCAGGGCGTCGATGCCGACGCCCTCGTCGACCTCGTTGAAGTGGGGAATGGCCACACCCGCGTACAGCTCATCCCGGCTGTCGCGCGCGTACACCGGTGGCCGGTCGACGTTGTTGAGCAGCCCCTCGGCGAGGTCGGAGGCGGGGACGAGATCCTTGAGACCCTGCTGGTACTGGATGCCCACGACGTCGGCTCCGAAGTCGTTCGCGATCCGTACGGCCGCGATGTACATCTTGAACTGGCTCGCCAGCTGGGTGTCGGTGAGGCATTCCTTCCAGTCGCCGTCGTTGTCGACGTGGAACGTCATACCGGCCTCGTCGAGCCAGCGGCGGACGGCGTCGGCCTCCTCGTCGGTGACCTTCTCCATCTCGGCGACGAGTGCCGACTGGCTGAGGCGCTCCTTGTAGATGCCGTAGGGGTTGATGAGCTCGTCGTCGAAGATCGCGTTGTACATGCCCATGCAGCCCTCGTCGAACACCGCGAGGATCGCCTTGTTCTGCTGCAGCTCGTCGGCCAGCGCGACGCCGAGCGCCTTCTCCTCCGAGTCGGGGAGGGCGGGCAGGTCGCGTACGTGCGACTGGTCATGCACGATCTCGCCCGTCGCGAGCCAGGTCTTCAGCTTCTCGATGGCCCACTCGTCGGTGAAGTCCTTGCTCCACAGCGACGAGTGCGCGATCCCGGCCTTCGTCATCGAGCCGGTGAGGTTGAGCAGGCCGACGAGTCCCGGGAAGTCGCCGGCAAAGTTCGCGACGACGAGGATGGGGCCGGTGTGGTCGCGCAGGCCGGAGAGCACGTGGTGGCTGTACTGCCAGACGGCTTCGACCACGACGAGCGGAGCATCGAGCGGGATCGAGGCGAAGACGTCCATGCCGCGGCGCTGGTTGTCGATGAACCCGTGGCCCGTCACGGGGTCGACACCGTGGGCTCGCTTCACCTGCCAACCGAGGGCGTTGACGGCTTGAGCGAACTCAGCCTCGACCTGCTGCTGCATAGCCCAGGTCTTGAGGTTGGTCGCCAGCCGCAGGTCGCCGCTCGCCACGGTGTAGATCGTCTTCGGCTCCGCCACCGGCCTCGTCGCTACGAGAGGAAATGCATACGTCATCGGGAACACTCCTTGTCATCGTTCTTCTTCAGTTTGTGGTGCCGGCTGCTACCAGCTCGACGCCAGAGTCTCGGAGCCCTCGCTGGGGACGATCACCGTCCGGGGCGGTTCGGTCGACCCGTTGATCCGCTCCAGCAGCAGCTGCGCGGCAAGGGTGCCGAGTCGACGCGCCGGCTGGGGTAGGACCACCAGGTTGGGTGGCTCGAACAGGATCAGCGGAAGCTCCGCGAGTGACGCCACCCCAAACTCCGTGAGATCCCGGCCGATGCTCATCAGATGTCGGATCGTTCCGACAGCGATGCGGTTGTTCGCCGCCAAGATGGCGTCGGGCGGCTCCGGGAGACAAAGCAGAGACTGCGCAGCCACACGACCGCCCTCGATGCTGTACGGGACTCGCAGGCACAGCTCGTCGGGTGGCGGCGATCCGTGCTGCTCCTCCCATTCCAACGCCCAGCCCTCAGCGCGGCGGTCTGCCGTCATCACGTGCGCCGGTCCCGAGATGCACGCGATCCGGGTGAACCCGAGGGCCTTCAGCCTCTTCATGGCCTGCCGGGCCCCGTCGACGTTGTCCGCGATGACGACATCGATGTTGACGAGTGGCGCGTCGCGGTCGACGGCGACGACGGGCACGCCGCGCGTCAACGGAAGTGTGTAGTCAGTCGAGTCGGTCGTGGGAGCCACGATGATGCCGGCGACCGAGTCGCCCACAGCGGCCGCCACGAGCTCCGCCTCGAGCTCAGCGCTCTCGTCGGTGTTTCCGAGCATGACCGAGTAGCCGGCCGCGCGGGCGATGTCGGTAACGCCTCGCGTCAAGGCCGTGAAGAAGGGGTTCTCGATGTCCGGGATCAGGACGGCGATGATCTGGGACGACCCCATCCGCAGCCGGCGCGCGTTGCCGTTCGGGACGAAACCCAACTCAAGAGCCGCCTCCCGTACCGCCTGCGCCTTCGCGGGCGACACCCTGGTGCCGTTGAACACCCGTGACACCGTGGCTGCGCTGACCCCCGCGCGCTCGGCAACGTCGTAGATCGTCGTCATTGTGCTTCCCCCTCGAACCAGGGTGCGGCGGCGATGTATGCGGCGACAAATCGCTGGCGGTGTTCTCGGTATTCGGATGCTCGCGCGGACGGCTCCGCCTCGAAGTCCGTGACGGATAGCGAGGGCGCCGAGGCAAAGTCGAGGTGCCCCAACCCCACCAGCCCGGTGATGGCGACGCCGAGGCTCGTGACGCCAGAAGTGTTCGCACGCCGACGTACCGGACGCTCCCAGACGTCGGCGAACAGCTGCAGCCAGCCGTCACTGGCAGCGCCACCGCCCACGATGTCCACGGGCTCATCAGGCATGACCAGCGGCTCCATGCACAGGGCGAGGCCGAACGCCACACCCTCCAGCGCCGCCCGCGTCATCTCCGCGCGTCCATGATGACGTCGAAGGCCGGCCATCACCCCCGATGCGTGCGGATTCCACCAGGGGCTCCGCTCCCCCGTCAGGTACGGCAGGAAGAACAGGCCCGTCGACGCGGCCTCAGCGGCGAGTCCTTGGGTAATGAAGTCCGGGACCGTCATCAGCGGCGCGATGGCGTCGCGAAGCCAGTCAACCGTGCCGGCCCCCGCCTGCGTCGTGGCCGTCGGCACGACCATTCCAGGGACGACGTGGGCCAGCGTGAAGGACCGCTGCAGGGGATCGAGCACCGGGGTACGCGTGGTGCGTGAGTACCACGCTGACGTACCCAGGCAGACGTATCCGGGCTGGTCCGGCGAGATGCAGCCGACGCCCGCAGCAGCCATGGGTCCGTCTCCGCCCCCGGCGATGACGCGAGTGGCCGTCGTAAGTCCCAGCTCCGCCGCAGCGGCCGACGTCAGCTGACCGAGGGTCGAGGTGCTGTCGACGACAAGAGGCGCCAGCCGGGACTCGACGCCGCTCGCAGCGAACAGCTCGTCCGACCAGCAGCGATTCGCGATCTCGTACATGGCAGTCGAGGAGGCGTCGGTGACGTCGGTGGCGATGATGCCCGTCAGCTTGAAGTTGACGTAGTCCTTGTGGCCGATGGCGCGGTAGGCGCGCGCCACGAGGTCGGGCTCGTGGCGAGCCAGCCACATGAGCTTGGGGAGGTTGTAGGTGGCGGCGAGGCGGTTCCCAGTGACCCGGTAGCCCTTGTCGTCACCGAAAGCGGCGCGCAGCTCCTTCGCCTCCTCGGCCGCTCGCTGGTCGGCCCAGATGAGCGACGGACGCAGCGGAGTGCCGTTCGCGTCGACGAGGACGACAGCCATCATCGTCCCGCCGACGCACAGGCCGGTCACCGCCGCCGGCGGCGTCCCGGTGTCAGCGAGGAGCTGGCGTGTGGCCGTGACCACGGCCACCCACCAGTCCTCGGGGTTCTGCTCGACCTCGTTGTTCGTGCCGTACGTGGTGGGGTACGACGCGTGCGCGGAGGCGATGAGTGTCCCGTCGAGCGCGTGCAGCGATGCCTTGTCACCTGTTGTTCCCAGGTCATGAGCGATCAGCACGTCAGCCTCCAGGTCGGTGGTGGGGTGAGCTCAGCGAGTCCACCCCACCGTGTGATCGATCAGTCGTACAGGACGGCCGCGATCTTGGGATCGGCCATGTTTGTCTTGTCGAACCAGTAGTAACCGCTGCTGATCTTCTTATCCACCGACTTCTTGTTGATGGCGTCAACAGCAGCCTTCACTGTGGCGGCACCCATGCCGATCGGGTCCTGCGTGACAGCGCCGGACATGATGCCCGCGGTGATGGCATCCTTCTGAGCCTTGCCGGAGTCGAAGCCGATGACAGCCAGACCGGTCTTGTTGAGCTCCTGGACAGCCTTGACGACACCGACGGCCGAGCCTTCGTTGGCGCCGAAGAAGCCCTTGATATCCGGGTTGGCCTGGATGATCGACTTGGCGATGTCAGCCGACTTGGCCTGGTCGCCGGCGCCGTACTGCACGGGCAGCACGGTCGCGTTCGGGCAGGTGTCCTTCATGCCCTTGAGGAACCCGTCACGACGGTCGATACCTGTACGTGAGGTCTGGTCGTGAACGATGACGCCGACCTTGCCCGCGTTGCCGATGAGCTGGCACATGTGCTTGGCGGCCTCGCCCGCCGCGGCGATGTTGTCCGTGGCGACGGTGGTCAAGGGAGCATCGGAGTCGACACCGGAGTCGAACGCGACGAGCGGGATGTTCTGCGACTTGATCTTGTCGAGCGCGCCGGAGGCGGCCTTCGTGTCAAGGGCGGCGAACGCGATGGCGTCGGGCTTCTTGGCGATGGCGTTCTCCAGCATGGTGAGCTGAGCCTCGACCTCGGACTCGCTCGCGGGGCCCTCGAACGTGACCTTGACGCCTTCCTTGGCGGCCTCGTCGTCCGCGCCCTTCTTCACGGCCTGCCAGAACTGGTGCTGGAAGCCCTTGGAGATGATGGCGATGTACTTCTGGCCGCCGGCCGCCGACCCCGATGTCCCGGGAGTGGCCGTGGAGCTCGAGCACGCTGCCGTCAGCGACAATGCTGTCGCGGCAACGAGAACGAGCGCCTTGGTCGTGAACTGACGCATGGTGTTCCTTCCTTGTGGTGAGTTGAGAGGAGGTAAGACGTGTGATCAGGTCCGGGTGCGGAACTGGTCGGCGAACACGGCGAGCAGGATCACCACACCGAGGATGACGTTCTGCCATTCCTGCGGCACCGAGATGATCTGCAGACCGTTGTTGATGACGGCGATGATGAGCGAGCCGATGATCGTGCCGAGCATCGAGCCGCGGCCACCGGACAGCGACGTGCCACCGATGACGACCGCGGCGATGGCGTACAGCTCGTACCCGGCCCCCGTCGCCGGCTGGGCGGAACCCAGCCGCGCCGAGATCATGACTCCTGCAAGGCCCGTGAACAGCCCAGCGACGGCGTAGATGATGACCATCCACTTGCGCACGTTGACGCCGGACAAGGCGGTCGCTTCCACGTTGCTGCCGATGGCGAGGTCGTAGCGGCCGAGCAGCGTCTTGTTGAGCAGGACGCCGGCGACGATTGCGGCCACCGCGTAGATGATGATCGCGTTGGGGAACTCGACGCCTGGGATCAAGGAGCCGGTCGAGAGGTGCGCGTAGCCGCTGCCCTGGTCGAAGTAGATCGGTCGCTTGTCCGACACGACCAACGCCAGACCGGAGGCGACCATCATCATGGCGAGCGTTGCGATGAACGGCGGCAGCTTCAGGAAGGCGACGTTGAACCCGTTGACCAGGCCGATCAGGCCACCGAACAGGAGAGCCATGATNNGTGATGATGACGAGGGTGGCGCCCAACGACAGAAGGCCGATCACCACGGCGGAGAACAGGATCTGGATGACGTTCGTGTAGGTCGGGAAGACCGCTGGCGACGCGATGGCGAACACGATGAAGATCCCGATCAGCCCTGCGAAGGCCAGCAGCTGCTGAAGCGACCGCCGGAGCATCGAAGAGGCGCCCGCCTCCACGGCTGCAACTGTCGAAGTGGCGGCTGACGGTGTCGGTTGCGTCATCTGTGGTCCTCCTGGTCTGCTGCCGGGACGACGGCGTCCTGGTGAGTGGCGAGTGCCATGATCAGTTCCTGGGTTGCTTCCTCAGCAGTGAAGGTGCCAGTGACCCGGCCTTCGCTCATGACGACGATGCGATGGCTGAGCCGAAGCACCTCGGGCAACTCGGAGCTGATCATGATGATCGACTTGCCTTCTGAGGCGAGCCGGTTGAGCAGGTGGTAGATCTCCTCCTTGGCGCCGACGTCGATGCCTCGTGTCGGCTCGTCGAAGATGAGGACGTCGCAGTCCTTGACCAGCCACCGGCCGATGACGACCTTCTGCTGGTTGCCGCCGGACAGGTTCTTGGCGATCTGGGCGACGCTCGGGGTCTTGATCCGCAGGTTGCCTCGCTGCTCACCGGCCGCCTTGGCGATCGCCTTCTCCTTGATGAAGCCGGCGTTCGAGAACTTGTCGGCCAGTGACGAGATCGCGATGTTGCTCGCGACGGACTGTCCGAGCATCAGCCCGTACCGTTTCCGGTCCTCCGAGAGGTAGCCGATACCGACCTTGGCTGCATCGGCCGCGTTGTGCGGGTTGACGACCCGACCACGCATCCGGATGGTCCCAGACGTACGGGGGTCCGCACCGACGATGGCCCGCGCGACTTCCGTGCGGCCGGCGCCCATGAGTCCCGCGAAGCCGAGGATCTCGCCCTCGCGCAGCTCGAAGCTGACGTCCGAGAGGAGCTCCTTGGTGGAGAGGTTCTCCACGGTCATGAGAACAGGGCGGTCGGAGCGTACGTTCACGGGCCGCGCACCCGTGTCAATGGCTCGGCCGACCATCCGCGAGATCACCTGCTCGATGGTGGCCTCGGCCATGTTCAGCGTGTCGATGTACTCACCGTCTCGGATCACCGTGACCCGGTCCGCGATGCGCTTGAGCTCCGGCATGCGGTGCGAGATGTACACGACGCCCGTCTCCGGGGTGACGAAACGGCGGATGAGCTCGTGGAGCGTCTCGACCTCCGCCTCGTTCAGCGCTGCCGTGGGCTCGTCCATGATGAGGACACGGGCGTTGTACGACAGGGCCTTGGCGATCTCGACCATCTGCTGCTTGGCGACCGTGAGCGAGCCGACCTTCGCCCTCGGGTCGAGCCGGAGCCCGAGCCGGTCGACNNCCGATGAAGATGTTCTGGGCGACGGTGAGGTCGGGCATCAGGTTGAACTCCTGGTGGATGATCGCCAGACCGAGGTCCTGAGCCTCCTTCGGGTTCTTGACCGACAGGGGCTTGCCCTCGAGCCAGAACTGCCCCTCCTCCATCGCGTAGATGCCCGTGAGCAGCTTCATCAGGGTCGACTTGCCGGCCCCGTTCTCGCCGACCAGAGCGAGCACCTCGCCCTTGCGCAGGTCCAAGCGCATCCCCGACAGAGCCTTGACGCCTGGGAAGGACTTCGTCACCCCTTCGGCCTGCAGCAGCAGGTTCGGGTCGTGCTGTCCCACTGTCGGATCGATCCCTGGTACTGGCACCGATGCCTCCCCTCGGGCTGCGTTGCCCGGCTAAGAAATCGATTTCACACGAAATCGATTTCAGATCGTAAACGCATGGAGAGGGGGCATGTCAACCCGTTCCGCCAGAGTGATGAAATCGTTATCAAACGGCGGAACAAATTCCGTTGTCAGGACTGAGGAACAGCCTCGACTGTGCCCTGACGCCGCGCACGCTCGGCGGCGAAGACCATGAGATGGCTGCGGAGGCTTTCCTCCGCAGCCGTGGGTACGAGGCTCGGATCACCGGCACGCAGGGCCGCCGTGAAGGCTGTGACGAGCGCGCCGTCTCCCCCGCCATGACCGCCTGCCGCGCCGTCGTCGGCTCCGACGGCGGTGTCCACGATGCGTCGCTCCCCAGTGCGGAAGTCGTCGATCGTGATGACCTGGGAGTCGGTCGTGATCTCGCCGTGGCTACCGAAGATGCGAGTGTTGCGGCCCCTCATGGTGGAGAACGCCGTCATCGTGAACGACGCGGTGAGGCCACCCTCGAACTCCATCGAGACCACCTGGTGGTCGACGACGTCGTTGTCGCACGCGTACACGCAGCGACCGTACGGACCGTCGGACAGTGCTGCCATGACGCCGTCCATGCTGGGGTCGTTGGTGATGACCGACAGGGGCCAGTCGGTGATGCCGAGTTCGACGGCGCCGAAGTAGATGCGCTTGGCGCTGTACGGGCAGGACTGCTCGATCTGCCCCGGGCACTCGAGGCAGCGGTCGGCCGCGCCTGGAGGCTGATGGGCACGGTTGAAGTACGACAACGACCCGAAGCTGGAGATCCGCTCGCACGGCCGTCCCGCGATCCCGAGCAGCCAGTCGAGGTCGTGGCACGACTTCGCGAGCAGCATCGAGCTGGACAGTCCCTCGTTGCGCCAGTTGCCGCGGACGAACGAGTGCGCGGCGTGCCACCACCCGACAGGCTCGAGGTGCTCGATGCTCAGGATCTCCCCGATCGCTCCGTCAGCGATCAGCAGTTGCAGCGCGACCGTGTGCGGGGTGTACCGGAGCACATGGCAGACGGCGAGCAGCACCCCGGCGGTCCGCGCGGCCTCGACAACCTGCCGGACCTCCGCCTCGGAGGGCGCGATGGGCTTCTCCAGCAGGATGTGGTAGCCCAGTGACGCCGCCTTGAGGGCCGGCCCGACGTGGTCGGCGTCCTGCGTCGTCACCATGACGGCGTCCGCGAGCCTGGGCTGCGCGAGCGCCTCCTGCCACGACGAGAACACACGGTCGGCGGCGACGCGGTGCTTCGCGGCGAAGTCAGCCCGGCGGTACGGGTCGGGCTCGGCGATCGCGACGATCTCGCCCTGCTCGGGTTGCTCGGCCAGGTGAGCCGCGTACGTGGTGCCGCGTGACCCGGCGCCGAGGACGAGGAACGTCGGATGGTCGATCGGGCTCAGCTCAACCGACATCCCATGCCTCCCCCGGCGTCGGCGTCGCCAGGGTGGTGACCGTCAGCTCGGGGATGCGGCTGCCGATGAGCCCGCGTCCGCGGTCGTTGAGGAGCCCCTCGTGGATGAGGAATCCCTGGGGCGCTCCCACGGCGCGTACGAAGTCGATCGTCTCTTTCAGCGCGGCCCACGGCCCGTACGCGGGGATCGCCACGATGTCGACGCCCTGCGGCACTTCGGCGAGGCTGTCACCGGGGTGGAAGAGTGTGGGCCCGCCCGACGCCGAGATGACGATCCCCACGTTGCCGATCCGTGGGATGTCGCGGTGGATGACCGCGTGAAGGCCGCCGACGGCGGAGATCGTCACGCCCCCCAGCTCGACGGACGCGTCAGCCGCGATGGGACGGGCGCCTGCGAGAGGGACCTTCGCGACGACCTGCGGCTCCACGTACACGCGGGCCTGCGGGTTGGCCGCCAGGAGCGCCGGTACGTGCTCCGGATCGACGTGGTCGGGATGCTGGTGCGTGATGATCACCGCATCCAGGTCGGTGAGCGAGTGCCAACCATCCGAGAAGTTGCCCGGGTCCAGCAGTATCCGCCGGTCGGCGACGTCGACGAGTACGGCCGAATGGCCAAGGTGCGTGATCCGCATGCCTCCACCTTCCCATGCTCGGGTAGGGCCCTGCCAGATGCATCCGGTCGGCTATTCCGCGGCGGTCGTGCCGTACCCTCCCCAACCCGGGATCGTGCCATCGACGTCCCAGAGGTCGATCCAGTCTCCCGAGCCTTCCCACAGGAACACCTGGCCCTTGATGAGCCTCGAGTTGGCCTCCACCGACCGCAGGTCGTAGAGCTGTCGCGGGCTCAAGGGCCTCTCGGTGACGCTTCGCAGGTTTGAGAGGATCTGCGGGGGCTTCACGGAGAACGGGATCGCGACGTGACCGCGCTGGGCGGCCCACTTGAGGCAGATCTCCGCGGGGTGGGCACCCACCTCGTCGGCGATGCGGACGACAACAGGATGCTCCATGTCCGCGACGTCACCCTCGAAGCGATCACGGTCAGGGCGCCGCGGAGATCCCATCGGGGAGTACCCGATGACCACCATGCCGGCGTCCTTGCTGAACTGGTAGAGCTCGCCCTGCTGCAGCGCTGGGTGCAGCTCCATCTCGTGGAGCGCCGGGGCGATCCGTGCGTCCCGCAAGACGAGTCGCAGCTTGGGCAGCGTCATGTTCGAGACGCCGAGATGCCTGATCAGTCCGGCATCGACGAGCTCTTCGAGTGCGTGGTACATCGCCATGTACTCGGCGTGGATGTACGGCCGCGAGGACGGGTTCCGCGCATCGGGCGCAGCGAACCGCTCGTGGGTGTTCGGGAACGGCCAGTGGATGAGAAGGGCGTCCAGATAGTCGAGCTTCAGGTCCGACAGCGACGCCTTGACCGAGGCGATGGCATCCTCGGGCGCGTGGGCGTCGTTCCACACCTTCGAGATGACGAAGAGCTCCTCTCGCGGCAGCCCCATCTCGGTGAGCGTGCGCTCGATGACCGGCCCGATGAGGTGCTCGTTCGCGTACACCGATGCACAGTCGATGAGCCGGTAGCCGGTCCTGATCGCCACGCCCACGGCGTTGGCGATGTCCTCGAGAGTGAACCGGTCCGAACCGAACGTTCCGAGCCCGATCGCCGGGATCGAGGCGCCGCTCAACAGAGCGAAGGACGGGACGGCATGGGGATCGACGGTGTCAGCCAATGTGGTCTCCTGGTTCGAAGAGGATCTTCCCGGTGACGGCGCCGGGTCGCGTGAAGAGCTCGAAGGCCGCTACGACATCGTCGAGCGGGTACGTCCCGTGCACCATCTCGTCGAGGATGCGAAGGCGCCCGTCCGCCACAGCGTCGGCGGTGAGGCGCCACTCGTCGCCGGGGAACGGCGCGGAGTAGCTCATCCACGACCCCGTGAGGTGGAACTCGCGCCTGTTCATGAGCTCGAAGATCCCGTGGTCGAAGGTGAGGTCCGCGTGGCTGTTGCCGATGAAGCAGACGCCTGCCTGCACGCCGGCCAGCTGGAAGGCCAGAGACATCGTGGCGTTCTGCCCTGCGGTCTCGAAGACATGGCCGAACCCCGTCCCGCCCTGCCACGCACGGATGGATGCCGCGTCGTGCTCCCTGGCATCGAAGACCGCGTCCGCACCCAGTGCCGTCGCGGTCGCCAGCCGGGCGGGGTTGACGTCGACAGCCACCACGCGCGAGGCGCCCAGAATCTTGGCCCACTGCAGGGTGAACAGGCCGATCGTCCCTGCTCCCAGGACGGCGACGTCGGTGCCCGGCGTCATAGCCGCCTGGCGGATGCCGTGGAGGGCCACGGTCGACGGCTCGAAGAAGGCGATGTCCCTCAGGGACACGGAGTCGGACACGACCGTCAGGTTCACGGCGGGGGCGACGACGTACTCGGCCATCCCCCCGTCCTGGCGGGATCCGATGAAGGAGTAGTTGGGACACTGCGCGAACCGGCCGGCGCGGCACTGCTCACAGTCGTGGCACGGCACGAGTGGCGCTACGGCGACGCGACGCCCCACGAGCTCAGAGGGCACACCCTCACCGACCGACGACACCACCCCCGCGATCTCGTGGCCGAGGATGATCGGGTAGGAGTGCGCCCCGTCGCTGAGAACGCGAGGGATGTCCGACCCGCAGACACCCGTGAAGGCGACCCGGACGAGCACCTGACCCGGACCCGGCGCGGGCGCGGGCACGTCCTCGGCACGGACGTCGCGCTGCCCATGAAGCACTGCGGCTCTCACTGTGGCCTCTCCGTTCTCCGGCCGATGGCGGCCAGTTCATGCATGCTCGGCGCAAGCAACCGGTAGAGCCCCCGGTACACCTCGTACAGGCGCTTGTACACGCTCGCCACCTCAGGATCGGGCCGGTACGTCACGGCGCGGCGCACCCACCCGTCGACCAGCTCGTCGACGTCGCCACCGCCCGTCCCCAGCGCCGCGAGCATGGCTGCGCCCAGCGGCGTAGCCGAGTCGCTGTCACTGACGGTCACGGGCAGTCCCGTGACGTCGGCCTTGATCTGCATCCAGACAGGGCTCTTCGTGGCACCGCCGATGGCCAGCAGCTCGGCGACGTTGGCGCCGGCCTCGTACGCCACATCGAGGTTGTGCCGCAGCGACATCGCGACGCCCTCCATCACAGCCCTGTACAGCGCCCCGCGGTCGGTCGCGAGCGTGAGGCCGAGGAACGCTCCGCGTGCGTCGGCGTCCCACAACGGCGACCGCTCGCCGGCAAGGTATGGCAGGAAGACCAGCCCTCCTGAGCCAGGACCCACGGACCCCGCAGCCGCGGTCACCCGCTCGTACACGTCGGATCCCATGGCCGCGGCGGCAGCCTGCTCCGCCATCCCCACGACACGCGTCAGCCAGGCGAGGCTGGCGGATCCCGCGACCGTCCCTCCCTGGAGCAACCACACGCCTGGAACGACATGGCGAGACAGGATGAGCCGCTCATCGGCGACCGGTGCGTCGACCACGATGCTCATGCCGCCGGCCTGGCCGCCCTGCTCCTGGGTCTGCCCCGGGCGGTACGCACCGGTGCCCAGTGTGCCGCACGCCGCGTCGAGCCCTCCTGCGACGACGGGCGATCCCGCGGGGATACCGGTTCGTCTGGAGGCCGACTCCGTGACCTCGCCGACGACGGCGCTCGACTCGTACGCGGGTGGGATCCGCTCAGGGTCGATCCCGAGGCGGTGAGCCATCGCGTGGTCCACCTCACCGGTCGCGACATCGATGCAGTGGAGTCCGTAACCCTGCGAGTGGTCGAGCGTGGCCTGGCCGGTGAGCGCCAGGACGATCACGCTGTTCGAGCTGAGGAACCATCGGGCCCGCTCGTACACCTCTGGCCGGTGCCGGGCGAACCACACGATCTTGGCCGTCGCATAACTGGGGCTGAGCCGGTTACCGGCGAGCCTGAGGATCTCGCTCGGAGCGACCGTGCCGAGGATCTCATCGCAGATCGGCTGCGCCCGTGTGTCCATCCAATTCGGCGTGGGCGCCAGCACGTGGTCGCTCTCGTCGACCGGGATGGCCGACCAACTCTGCCCGTCCACTCCGACACCGCGGATGTCATGGGGGTCGAACGCTCCGCCGGAGCAGAGCTCGGCCAGCGACGCGAACGCGGCCTCGATCCACTCCGCCGCGTCCTGCTCGACGTAGCCCGGCGCGGGTGTCGACAGGGAGTAGGTGCGGGTCGCGGAGGCCAGGACCTTCCCGTGGGAGTCGACGGCAAGTGCTCGACAGCCCGAGGTGCCGATGTCCACACCGAGGTACACAGCCCGGGTCACGACACCTCCTCGATGAGAGCGAAACGTTTAGCGAAACCGTAGCGAGCGGCGGTCTTCGCTGCAAGCGCCCTACCGCGGTTGACAGTGCTGGGACGCGCTGAGAAGGTTTCCCTACGAAACGTTTCGTCCTGGGAGTGAGATGATTCCGACCAGCCATCGAGAGATGAGCAGCGGCGCGAGGATCGTCCTGTGATCCTCACCGTGACACTCAATGCAGCGATCGACAAGCGCTACGACGTCGACGACCTGGCCATCGGCCAGGTGCGACGCGTGCGGCGCGTGCTGGCCAGCGCCGGCGGCAAGGGGCTGAACGCCTCACGTGGTGCGCTGCTGTGCGGTCAGGAGGTCGTCGCCACCGGTTTCGTCGGTGGGTTCGCCGGGAAGTTCGTAACGAGCGAGATCACGGCAGAGGGGATGCGCGACGAGTTCCTCCGGGTGGCCGGCGAGACACGCACCTGCATCAACGTCATCGACGCCGCCGGCAACTCCACAGAGCTGCTCGAACCGGGTGTCACGATCGGGGAGGCTGACCTGTCGTCGCTCTTTGAGCGGTACGAGTCGCTGCTGGACTCGGTCGACGTCGTCACGCTGTCAGGCAGCGCGCCCAACGGCTGTCCGACTGATGTGTACGCGAAGCTCGTGACCGCGGCGCGCCAACACGGGGTACCGGTCGTGCTCGATACCAGCGGCGAGCTGCTGCAGATCGGGCTCATGTCCCGGCCGACCGTCGTGAAGCCGAACCGCGAGGAGCTCGCGGCGCTCGTGGGTTCGCCCTTGGCCGACGACCAGGCCGTCGTCGCCGCAGCGAGGCGCCTCACGGCTCAGGGCCCGGAGTGGGTCGTGGTGTCGCTCGGCGCTGAGGGTGCTGTGGCGGTCTCGGCCCACCGTGCGGTGCATGTCTCAGCACCCCTGGTGACAGCCGTGAACCCCGTCGGGTGCGGAGACGTCCTGGTGGGCGCTCTCGCCAGCGGGCTCGCCTCGGGCCTCACGGTCGACGCGGCTCTCGCGGACGCCGTCCGTGTCTCCGCGGCGGCGGCTGCGCACCCCGAGACGGGACGGTTCGACCCAGCGTTCGCCGCCACCTTGACCACCACGTCCGTCGAGCTTTAGGAGATCCTGTGCTGCGATCACTGCGCGACCTCGCCACCGATGCTCAGTTCCGTGGTGTGGGACTGGGCGCGTTCAACGTCATCCATCTAGAACATGCCACCGCGTTCGCGCGGGCCGCGGAGCGAGCAGGTCGACCGGTGGTCCTGCAGATCTCGGAGAACGCGGTCAAGTACCACGGAGCCCTCGAACCTCTCTGCCTCGCGACCATGGCGATCGCGCGAGCGGCCAGCGTGCCGATCTCGGTGCACCTCGACCACGCCGAGGACGTCGATCTCGTGCGTGAGGCGGTGTCGTACGGCATCTCCTCGGTGATGTACGACGGGTCCAGGCTCCCCGACGACCAGAACCGTGCCACCACTCGCGACGTCGTGTCGCTGTGCCACCAGGCAGGTGTCGACGTCGAGGCCGAGCTCGGCGAGGTGGGCGGGAAGAACGGCGTCCATGACCCGGCCGCGCGGACAGCTCCAGCGGACGCCGCTCAGTTCGTCGCCGACACAGGAGTGGACCTCCTGGCGGTCGCGGTCGGTTCGTCTCACGCCATGACGACGCGTAACGCCCATCTCGACGAAGAGCTCATCCGGGCGATCCGGGCTGCCGTCACAGTCCCCCTCGTGCTGCACGGCTCCTCGGGCGTCTCCGACGACGGCATGCGCGGAGCGATCGTCGCAGGGATGACGAAGATCAACGTCTCGACCCACCTGAACAAGGTGTTCACCGGATCGGTGCGCGCATCGCTGGCCCGCGATCCCTCGCTGGTCGACTCCCGCAAGTGGCTGGGGCCCGCACGATCCGTTGTCGAGGACGAGGTCCTGCGGCTCCTACAGCTGTACGGCTGAGTCTTCGTCCAGCCCTGTGGACATCTCGGGCAGTCGGAGACCCCGCTGCTGGACGGAGGCGTAGACGCTGGTCACGAGGGTGCCTCCCAGCCACGCGGTCAACCGTTCCGCCTCGGCCGCGAGCGCCCGTTCGGCATCTGTGCCGAGGGCACGCCTGGCCACCACGCGAACTGTCGCGTCCGGCTCCTGCACCCAGCAGCCCACGACGCGTCCGTTCCACCATGCCGTCGTGCCGGCGTTGCCGTTGCGGTCGAACAGGTACGGGCGGTCACCGCCCTCGAGGTAGAAGTCCCGGCCCTTCCACCCCATGACCGTGGGGTCCAGCACGGGCAGCAACGCCGGCCACGGCTCGACCTCGGCGTCGTCCACTTCGTCACCCGGGAGTACCCACCCGACCTGGCCGTCCTCAAGGTCCACGTCGACGGCCTCCACGTCGGCGAGGGCTGCGCGCACGATCCCCTTCGTGGCACCGAGCCACCAGACGACGTCGTCGAGCGTGCCCGGACCGAACCGCTCGAGCCAGCGCCGTACGAGCTCGGCGTAGCCCTGTCTCGTATCCAGCGGCTCCACCGGGCCGCCCAGCCAGTCGTCCATGGGCTGCCAGCGCGCCCGCGGGTTGGGCCATTCCCCGACTGCCGCTCCTCGGGTCAGCCGTCCCCGTAACCCGAGGAGCGAGCAGACCCACGGCGAGATCTGGACCGCCTGTCCCCACTTGCCCGTGCCGACCTTCACCTGGCCGCGGACCATCGGGACCCTCTCGCGGATCTCGGCGTTGGAGAGCGCCCCTGCCTCCGAGACGACCTCCTCGACCGCGCGACAGGCCTCGTCAAGCCAGGCGACGCCATCGTCGGCCAGGCCGTTCTCCGCGATCGTGCGAGAGACCCGCGACGACAGCGCCGTCGCCACGCGGTCCGACGCGCTGCCGAGCGCCGCGGGGATCAGGTCGCGCGGGAACGCGAAGAGGGTCCTGCGCATGGCGAGCTGCTTGACCAGTAACCGCTCCTCGTACAGGGCGCGGTCGATGTCGGACACCGTGACGCCGTCGACCCGCGCCGCGACGGCCAGGTGCACGGACGCGGCCTCGGTCGAGTGGAGCGCCACGACGGCGCGTGCGGCCGCCACAGGGTCGCTGACGCGGTGCGCAGGGGCCACGGCATGCCGACGTGCGAGGCGCGCGCGCCGCTGCTCGTCGGTGATGTGTGGCCGTGCCATGCATACAGCCTGCCAGGAGCGTCGGACAGTCCGGGTCAGGCGAGCAGTGCGCCGAGGACCCGACCCGCCTGTACGGAGTCGTCGTGGCTCACGTCGAGGTGGGTGACAGCCCGTACCTGGTGCGCGCCGACCGCGGAGATCGCCAGGCCGGCCTCGCGAGCAGCGGCGACAACCTCGGCGGCCGTCTTGGCGCCGGTGCCGATCACCACGATGTTGGTCTCGACGTCCTCGACGCTCACCGCCTCCGGCGCGGCATCGGAGACAGCCTCGGCGAGCGCCCGCGCCGCGGCGTGGTCGTCGGCGAGCCGGTCGATGTTGTGGTCCAGCGCGTACAACCCCGCGGCAGCGAGGATGCCCGCCTGTCGCCAGCCGCCTCCCAGCCGCTTGCGCTCGATCCGGGCGCGCGCGATGTTCTCGGCGGAGCTGACGAGCACGGACCCCACCGGGGCGCCGAGGCCTTTGGACAGGCAGAGCGACACGGTGTCCGCGAGCGACCCGTAGTCGGCGAACGACACCCCGGTCGCGACGTGCGCGTTCGCGAGGCGCGCGCCGTCGAGGTGGATCTTGACGCCTTGCGCGGTGCAGCGCTGGCGCAGCTCGTTCAGCGCCTCGATCGGCTGGACCGTACCGCCACCGAAGTT
>PMBM01000053.1 GCA_003153855.1 Propionibacteriaceae bacterium | reverse complement strand
GTGCCGGCGGACGACTACACCGACCCGGCACCCGCCACGACGTTCGCCCACCTGGACGCCACCACCGAGCTGTCCCGCGAGATCGCCTCGCGCGGTCTGTACCCGGCGGTCGACCCGCTGTCGTCCACGTCGCGGATCCTCGACCCGCAGTACATCGGCAAGGAGCACTACGACACGGCCGTACGCGTGAAGCAGATCCTGCAGCGCAACAAGGAGCTNNGGCGTCGACGAGCTGTCCGAGGAGGACAAGATCGCCGTCTCCAGGGCGCGTCGCATCCAGCAGTTCCTCAGCCAGAACACGTACATGGCCGAGAAGTTCACGCAGGTCCCCGGCTCGACTGTGCCGCTCGCGGAGACGATCGAGAGCTTCAAGATGATCTGCGACGGCGAGGTCGACCACATCGCCGAGCAGGCGTTCTTCAACGTCGGCGGCCTCGAGGACGTCATGAAGAAGTGGGACCAGCTCCAGAAGGAAGGCGCCTGACCCATGGCTGAGGCGTTCTGGGTCGAGATCGTTGCCGCCGACCGTCGGGTCTGGGAAGGCGAAGCCATCTCAGTCGTCGCACGGACGACGGAGGGCGACATCGGTCTGCTCGCGCACCATGAGCCGGTGATCGCCCCGCTCGTCGCGTCGACCGCCGAGGTGACGACGCCGGACGGTCGTCGCGAGATCGTGGTCGTCGACGGCGGCTTCCTCTCCTGCACACCGACGCGGGTCGCGCTCATCTCGCCGTTCGCTCAGCTGGCTCACGAGATCTCGCTCGACGAGGCGGAGCACGAGCTTCGTGAAGCGCAGAAGGCTCTCGAGTCCGGCGACAACAGCGAAGAGACCTACCGGCACTACCGGCGGGCTCAGGCGCAGATCCGGGCCGTGCACCTCGTCGCCTGAGCACGTCCAGGCCCTCCTCCACGCGTGGAGACGGCGCTCGAGGGACCACGCCCGGAGGGGCAAGCAGACGCTGGAGAGCGACCTAGTACAGTCACGCCATGAACTGGATGGGGGATACCGAAGCGGTACTCCTCGCGGTCCTCGTCCTTGTTCTGCTGTGGCTGGTATGGGTGTTCGGCCGGCGCCGCTGGCTCGGCCGCCAAGGAGGCACCTTCGACTGTTCGGCCCGGCTCGACACGACGGTGTCCGGACGCGGCTGGGTGCTGGGGGTCGCTCGCTACGCCGGAGACTGGCTCGAGTGGCACCGCGTGTTCGGCCTCACCATCACCCCGCGGTTGCGTTTCCACCGCAGCAACACCTCGATCGCCGACCAGCGGCCGCCGACAGCCCGCGAGACTCTGGCGCTGTACGAGGGGCAGCGGATCATCAGCCTCGTCGGAGCCATCGGCGATGACCAGCCCGTCGAGATCGCTCTGGGCGGCCAGGAGCTCACCGGGCTCATGTCATGGTTCGAGGGGGCTCCCCCCGGACGCAGCCGCGTGGACTGGCGGCATCACTGACCCTGTCCGGCTACTCGATGAGCGGCGCACGAGCCGGCTGACGAGCGGCTCCCGGCACCCACAGGATGTCCCCGTCGCGACGGTTGGCCACGCGGGCCAGGATGAAGAAGAGGTCCGAGAGCCGGTTGAGGTACGTGATCGCGAGGCTGCTCACGCCGCCGCCCGCGTCCACCCCGAACTCGTCCGCAGCGCGCCACGCGCTGCGTTCGGCGCGGCGACAGATGGTACGGCAGATATGCAGGTGTGCGGCGCCGACGGTGCCCCCGGGCAGGACGAACGAGTTCAGCTCCGCAAGCCCTGACATGTACTCGTCGCACCAGCCTTCGAGACGGTCGATCGAGGACGAGATGATGCGCAACGGCTCGGGCGTCGCGCCGAGCCGGAGCGGCGTGGCGAGGTCGGAGCCGAGGTCGAAGAGCTCGTTCTGGATGATCCGCAGCGCGTCGAAGATCGACCGGGACAGGTTGCCGGTCGCGATGACGACCCCGATGGCTGAGTTCAGCTCGTCCACCGTCCCGTAGGCCTCGACACGGAGGTCCGTCTTCGGGACCAACGAGTTGTCGACGAGCCGCGTGGTGCCGCCGTCACCTGTACGGGTGTAGATGCGCGTGAGATGGACCATGTCCCGACCCTAGCAAGCACGGCACGTCGGCTGGGTCCGGCCGCGCCGCCTGTGGCAGGCTGTCCCGGTGATCCGCAAAGCCTTCGTCGTCATCCTTGGCGCCGCCCTCCTGTCCGCCTGCGCGTCTACGGACACCACGTCGTCCACGACGCGTACGACCTCGAAGGTGAGCATCGCGGCTGCCTCGCCCGGGACCGTCAACTGCACGTACGTGACGGGGTCGAGCCCCGCGAAGCCGGTCGATCCGCCATCGGGCGCGAACGTCGCGTCGACCGGCACGGTCGCCGTCGTCATCACGACGAACGAGGGACCTATCACGATCACGATGGATCGGTCGAAGACCCCCTGCACGATCAACTCGTTCCTCTCGCTGGCGCAGCAGAAGTACTTCGACGCGACGAGCTGCCACCGCCTGGTGACCAGCGGCCTGTTCCTGCTGCAGTGCGGTGACCCGACGGGTACGGGGTCGGGTGGCCCGGGCTACACGTTCAGGGACGAGACGTACGCGACCGACACGTTCCCGGCCGGCACGGTCGCCATGGCCAACGCGGGCACCAACACGAACGGGTCGCAGTTCTTCCTGGTGTACGCGGACTCGCCCCTGCCGCCCAAGTACACCGTCTTCGGACACATGGACGCCGCAGGGATCGCGGTCGTCGCGAAGGTGGCGGCAGGCGGTGACGACGGGTCGATCTCAGCCGGCGGAGGCAAGCCGAACATCCCGGTCAACATCCTGACGGTCACCGTCGGCTGACTCAGCCCGTAGCGGCGGCCCACTGGCGGAGGGTGTCCGCGACGACAGTCGGCTGGTCGGCGTGGACCCAGTGGCCGGCGCCCTTGACGACCACGAGCCGTACGCGCGGGAACAGTGCGCGCATGGCCGGCAGCTCGTCGCGGGTCACGTAGTCGGACCGGTCGCCGCCCATCCAGAGGACAGGCCCCTCGTACGTACCGCGGACCGCCGGCCACCCGCCGATGCGAGCGACCCCGCGGCGCAGGCCAGGGAGGTTGGGCTGCCAGGCCCAGCCGGTGTCCGTGCGCTGCANNAGGTCGATCGCCAGCATCGCGTCGAGGTAGCGGACGAACTCCATCGCGTGGCGTTCGGCGGGGGAGATGTCGACGACGGCGAGCCTTCCGACGAGCTCGGGATGTGCGAGGGCGACGAGCATCGCGACCTTGCCACCCATCGAGTGACCCACCAGCGTCACGGGTGTCGGCTCGCCGAGGTCGCGCAGCAGGTCGGCTACCGCATCGGCCATGGACTCGTACGACACGTCCTCGGACCACGGTGAGCGGCCGTGGTCGGGCAGGTCGACGAGCAGGCTGCTCGCGGGGAGCAGCAGCTTGGCGATGGTCGACCAGTTCTTCCCCTGGCCGAGCAGGCCGTGGAGGAAGACGTACGAGACGGGCCCCTCTCCGACCCGCGTCACGGCCAGCTTCACCTGCGTCGCTCCCAGCACGCCGTGTGCCAGTGGCGACGGGCATCCACCGCGTGGTCGAGCCCGAGCTCCGGGGTGCTGGGCCAGGCGACCACATGGGGCGTCCCTGCGGCCACCGGGTGGTCGCAGCCCGGGCACCGGTAGGGCTTGGTCGCCGCGGCACCCGGCACGCTCCGTACGATCCAGCGCCCGTCACTCTTGTCGACGCTCGTCGCATGCCCCGCCGACAGCGGTCGTGGAGCGCGCAGATGCTTGCTCGGACGACGCGCCATGACCGTGACGATACCGTGCTCGATCAGGCTCCATGGCACAGGAGGACGCTCCCCATTGGTGGCGTGCGGGTGCGAGTTGTGGGGTTGAGCCGCCGCGGGAGTGTCCTGCGCGTAGCGTGGATCGGGTACGACACGGAGGTATCCACGACGCTGGATGGCCCCAGATCGAAGCCGTGTGGCGTTCGCCGGAGTCTCTGCGCTGATGGAGGAAGAGAGGCGGGCGGAGAGTGGACCAACCTTCGCAAGGGACCCGGGTGCGCCGCGTACTGGTTGCCGGTGTCGCCGTGATCGCAGGGAGCTTCCTGCTCCTGTTCGTGCCCATCATCGTCGACGCGTTCATCCTGGCGTTCCGAGCACGAGGGTTCCCCGACCAGTCGGCCATCAACCACTTCGCGGCGGTGGTGAGCCCGGCTGCAATGCCGTGGCTCGAACGTGTTCTGACGCCGCTCCTGGCATTCTGGATCGCTCGGCGCGACGCGCGGGCGGGTGCGGTGGATGGTCTCGCCGTGGGGGTCCTGGCCGGCGTTCTCGGTCTGGGCGTCACGCTGGTGTTCGGCGGCAGCGTTGCCGTCCCCAGCATCGTCTCCCTCCTGGTCCTCGTCGTGCTCGGGGGGCTCGGTGGTCTCCTGGGTCGAAGGATGCCTTCCAGACACTGAAGGTGCCCCGACGCACCGCCGTTGCATGTCGAGCCGGTACCGGTCGGAAGCCGGGCGCTGTCCGCACCAACCGGCCCGATCCCAGCTCAGTCGAGCAGGGCCCCAAGGCTGTCGAGGATCAGGCCGAGCCCGAAGTCGAAGGCAGCGGCGTCGTCATAGGGGGTGACTGCGTACTCGGTCGCGATGCGGGCCAAGGAGGGATACGCCCCCTCGGGGATGGCTGACAGGACCTCCTGAGCCACCGCGGTGGAGTCCTCGTCGTCAGCCGGCGCGATGTTGGAGCGCTGCCTCTCGAATCCGTAGACGTAGCTGTCGAGCGCGAGAAACGCGTTTGCCGCTGTTCCCGGGGAGAACCCGGCGCGCAGCAGCACTCCAAGGACCCGATCCGCGTACTCCAGGCTGCTCGGGCCACTCCGTCCACGGGAGTCGATGAGCGCGGCGGCCCACGGGTGAACGGCGAACACCGCTCGTGCCGAAACGGCCCGGCGTCGCATGGCGTCCTGCCAGCCGGCGTCACCGGAGGGAAGGTCGATCTCCGCGACCACGAGCTCCACCATGCCGTCGAGCAGATCGTCCTTACCAGCGACGTGGTTGTAGAGCGACGCCGCTTCGACGCCCAGCCTCCGGCCCAGCGCCCGCATGGTGACCGACTCGATCCCGGTCTCGTCTGCGAGGTCCATCGCCGCGCGCACCACGCGATCCCGGTGGAGCGTCTCTCGGGGTTCGTTGTTCCCGCCTGCTGTCCCAGCGATCGTGGCGCCTCCTTCGGATGTCCCTTCCGGGAGCGGTGCCCTGCGTTCTTGACATGCTAACACCGTTAGTACGAGACTGAAGGCAGGATACTAACACTGTTAGTAACGAGGGCCCGCACGGTGCCGTGCGGGCGGATCATCCAGTCAGGAGGCTGGCGATGAGCAACATTGGGACAAGGATCTCAACCCTGTGGATCGTGGTCATGGTGAACATGATCTATGCGGACATCCTCGCGTTCGAGATTCCTGGATTCATGCAGAAGCTGTGGGCGGGGGAGATGGGTGTCCAGATCACGCAACCGGTTCTCCTGGTGTTCGCCCTGCTCCTGGAGATCCCCATCGCGATGATCTTCGTGGCTCGGATCTTGAAGCCGGTGGCCAACCGATGGGTCAACACGGTGGCCGCAGTGGTCACCGCGGCATTCGTGGTCGAGGGTGGAACCGCGTTCCCGCACGCGATCTTCTTCGCGTGCGTGGAGCTCGCCTGCCTGGCCTTCATCATCTGGTCTGTATGGGCTCGGCGTCCGTCAGAGGGTGTGGCGTGGCGCCAGGGGTCGTCCGGGACCATGTCCCAGCCCCCGCTCGTCGACACGATGGAGCGAGCTGAAACCGGCCGTGACACGATGTGGTGATGACCGAGACGACGTTGTCCTGGGACGTAGTGCCCATCGACAAGCCCGACGATGTGAATGTCATCGTGGGGCAAGCCCACTTCATCAAGACGGTGGATGACCTCCACGAGGCCCTGGTCGGAGTCAGCCCCTCGCTCCTCTTCGGAGTCGCCTTCTGCGAGGCGTCTGGCCAGCGGCTGGTTCGTCGCTCCGGGAACGACCCTGATCTGGTGGACATGGCGACCCGGAACGCGTCCGCCATCGGCGCCGGCCACACCTTCGTGATCCTGCTGCGGAACGGCTTCCCGCTGAATGTCCTGAACCCGGTCAAGGCCGTTCCGGAGGTGTGCACGATCTTCTGCGCCAGTGCGAACCCCGTGGACATCCTGGTCGCCGTCACTCCGCGGGGCCGCGGCGTGGTCGGCGTGGTCGACGGTCAGCCACCGATCGGCGTCGAGACCGACGAGGACGTCGCCGCCCGACGGGCGCTCCTGCGCACGATCGGCTACAAGCTCTGACGAGGTCGGCAGATCGAGGGTTTTCACCTGTGGTTCGGGAGCCTTGGCGACGTGGACGAGCCCGCCACTCGGGCCGAAGCGACAGACCAGGGGGCGTGACAGTACGTTGTCCGGGTGCGCCTCGTGATCGCTCGCTGCCAGGTCGACTATGCCGGGAAGCTGACAGCTCATCTCCCGATGGCGCCGAGGCTCCTCGTGGTCAAGGCCGACGGGTCCGTGTCCGTCCACGCCGACGACAAGGCGTACAAGCCCCTCAACTGGATGAGTGCGCCGTGCACTTTGACGGTACGAGTGGCGGGGGAGGCGGCCACGGACGTCGCGCAGGCGGTGAGCGAGGTGTGGGAGGTGCGGAACACCTCGGGGGACACGCTCCAGATCACCATCGCCGAGGTGCTCCACGACTCGAGCCATGACCTCGGCCTTGACCCCGGGCTGCAGAAGGACGGTGTCGAGAAGCATCTGCAGGCGCTCCTGGCGGAGAACCCCTCGGCGCTCGGCGAGGGCTGGACCCTCGTACAGCGCGAGTACTACACACCGATCGGACCCGTGGACCTGGTCTGTCGCGACGCCACCGGCGGCTACGTGGCGATCGAGGTGAAGCGGCGCGGAGAGATCGACGGCGTGGAGCAGCTGACCCGCTACCTCGAGCTCATGCGGCGGGAGCCGCGCTTCGCGACGCTCAGCGGCGTGCTGGCCGCGCAGCAGGTCAAGCCTCAGGCGCGCGTGCTTGCCGCCGATCGCGGGATCAGCGTCGTCACGGTCGACTACGACGCCCTTCGGGGCCTCGACGACAGCAGCGAGGACCGTCTGTTCTAGGCGTCAGCGGGCGTCGAGCGCCGGGAGGATGACCTCCCGGTAGACGAGCAACAGCGCAGCAGCGACCGGTACGGCCATGACGGCACCGGGGATTCCCAGCGTGGTGCCGCCTGCGAGGGCCGCGACCACGACGAGCGCGCCCGGCACCTTCACCTGGCGAGCCATGAGTCGTGGCTGCGTGAAGTACGTGTCGAACTGCTGGTACAGGATGCAGAAGGCGAGGCAGACGAGTGCGACCGGCGGGCTCACCGACAGGCCGATGAGGCTGACGACGATGATGTTCGTGATGCCGCCGATGAGCGGGATGTACGTGAGGAGCGCGACCATGAACGCCAGCGCAAGCGCGTACTGGGGGAGCCCGACGAACGACAGGAAGATGAAGAACACGACTCCCGCGATGGCGACGTCGATCGTCATGCCCGTGACGTAGCCGCCGATCCGGGTGAACATCTCGTCGGCGAGGTACTTGGCGCGAGGCCTGCGCGATGCTGGGGAGAGCAGATAGATGGTGGTCTTGATCGCGGGAAGGCTGCTGAGGAAGTACGCCGTGAGCACCACCGTCACGATCAGCGAGAACAGGGCGTTCGCCACGACCGCGGCGGATCCCAGCAGTCCGTTCCACAGGGTGTTGAGCAGGTTGCCGTTCGTCAGCAGGTCCTGCAAGCGGGTGATGAAGTGGTACTGCGCGTCGAGGTTGGCGATCTGCTGGTTCTCGCGCATCGCCTGGATGTAGGTCGGGGCGTTCTTGTACAGAGCTGTCGCCTGGTCGGTCACGACAGGGAGCAGGGCGGTGGCTCCGAGGCCGACCACGACCAGCACGCCGAGCATCACAGCGACCACCGCGAGGCCGCGAGGAAGCCGGTGTTTGGTGAGCCACTCGACCATCGGGTTGAGCCCCAAGGCGATGAACAGGCTCAGCACGACGATGAGGAGGATGGCTTTCAGGGAGATCAGCGCATACGCCAACCCGATCGCGACCAGCGCACCGATGGTGGCGTAGAAGCCGAACGCGAAAGGCTGCCTGATGGTGATGTCGGTCGCGCTCTGGCTGGGCGCCGGCGGCGGCGGAGGGGTCACGACCTCCACAGGGTCATTGGCCAGGTGTCGCGTGGTCATGCGACGCAGAGCCGTGACGGGCCACTGGAACCGCGAGCCGGTGCTGTGGCCTTCGACGGCCGCTTGCGTCTCCGCGCTCGCGTCGACTCCGAGGACCGGGATGTTCTCGGCCTGATCCTCGACCACGGGTTCTGGGACTTCGCCCTGCGTCATTGATTCTCTCTCTCGCGGATCACAGTTCGTTCCACGTCGTCGTCGGGGGAGTCGCCATCGTCGACGGGCTCGCCGTCGGGGGGCTGCTCGACGTCGGTGTCCTCAGGCCCAGGTGCCTGCTTCGTACGTGGCTTGCGCTTGGCAGCCTTCGCTGCGGAGGGCTCGGACTCCTCGGTTGCGGCGGGAAGGTCCTCATCCTGCGGGTACAGGGCGCTGGGCCATTCCGTCTCGGTCTCGTCGCTCCTGGCGACCGCCGCCTGGCGTCCGATGCCCACGATCTGGCTGAGCTGGGTCTGAATGGCCTTCTTCTGGTTGGCGAGGGCGGCGATCTCGGCGACAAGCTGGTCCTTGCGCCGTTCGGCCTCGGCGTCGAGCCGTGCACGAAGCTGGGCGCCTGCTGCCCGGGTCGCCGCGAGGTGCTGCTCGGCCTCCCGTACAGCCTGGATCCGTACGTTCTCGGCGTCCTGTCCGGCTGCCGCCCGGATCTGCGCGGCGGCCCCCGTCTCCTCGGCCAGCTGCTTCGTGGCGGCGGCATGCTGGGTCGTGGCGTCGGCCAGGAGGCTCGCGGCCTGTGCGTGCGCGTCGCTCGCCGCTTGCGCGGCGGTCGTCTTGGCCNNGCCGCCTGCTGGTTCGCCTGGCGGAGGATGGCTTCCACGTGGCGGGTCGCGGAGCTCACGACCTGCTCGGCCTCCTGGCGGGCGGCGGCCAACGTGGCGTTCAGCTCCTCGGACTGCTTGTCCCGCAGGCGGCGCAGATTGGCCATCGCTGTCGCGCGGAGGTCGTCGGCCTCCTGCTGACCGCCCGCACGGAGCTCCTCGCCGTCACGGCGTGCCGACTCCCTGATGCCCAGGGCCTCGATCTGCGCCGTGCTCTTGAGCTCGTCGGACTGAGACTCGGCGGCGTTGAGCAGTACGGAGGCGTGGCCGGTCAACCGACTCAGGTCGGTGGCGGTGGACTGCGACTTCAGCAGCTCGTGCTCGGTCGTCTGCTCGCGGAACTGGCGCCGCAGGTCGAGGATCTGGCGTTCGAGCTTGCGCACATGATCGTCGACTTCCTTCTTGTCGTAGCCGAGCACGGCGTTCGGGAAGCCTCCGACAACAGTCGCGCGATCATCGAACATGCCGAGACCGGGGTCCTCGTAGTCGTCGTTCATGACGGCCGCTCCTCGTGCCGGACGGGTGGGGTCTTTACGAAGGCTACCTCGTAGCGGTTCTCCCGCCCGGCATATCGGACGCTGAGTATCAGTGAGCGGCGGGCTCGACGATCTCGAGCAGGATGCCGCCGGTGTCCTTGGGGTGGGCGAACTGGATCCGCGAACCGCCCGTACCGATCTTGGGCTCCGGGTAGAGCAGGCGTACGCCACCGGCCTTGAGCGCCTCGGAGACGGCGTCGATGTCCTTGACGCGGTAGGCGAGCTGCTGGATGCCTTGGCCGTTCTTGGCGATGAACTTGGCGATCGTGGAGTTCTCGTTCAGCGGAGCGAGGAGCTGGATCTGCGCGTTCTCTGCGCCCTGCTCGCCGGTTCCGAGCATGGCCTCTTCGACACCCTGCTCCTCGTTGGTCTCGCGGTGGAGAACGCGCCAGCCCATCACCTCGGTGTGGAACTTGATGGCCTCGTCGAGGTTCGGTACCGCGAGGCCGACATGGTCGATGCAGACAAAGAGGTCGGTGTTCATGGTCCCCAGCCTGTCATATGGGTTTCGCGCGCCCGCCGAGGGGGTCAGTGACCGACACGCTCAAGATGTCCAGGGAGCGCGTCGTACAGTCAGGCAAGATAAGAGGACCCGATCCGGGTGAAGGGAGCGGTCATGACGTGGATCAAGAAAGCAGTCTGGCTGCTGGTGGCTGCGTTCGTGCTGTTCTACCTGTTCACTCGACCCGAGCAGGCCGCCGCCGCGGTGAAGACGTTCGTCGGGGCCTTCGATGCCATCGTCCGGTTCTTCACTGCGCTCGCCGCTCGCTGAGCCCGTGGTCCGGCGGACCAGCTACCTGCGTCCCGACATCGACCGGCACCTGCTCCACGACGACGGTGAAGTGGTCATCGTCGAGATCGCCAAACCCCCTGTCGCCGCCTTCGGCCCTGCCGGCTGGGTCGTCGTCGGGGTCGCCCTCCTGCTGATGATGGGTTACGCCGGTCCGGGCTGGTGGCTGATGATGCTCATCGGCCTGGCCCTCGCGGTGATCGGGCTGTTCCAGATCCACGAGCTGCACATGGACCGGTTCGTCGTGACGAACCTGCGCGTGTTCCGTGTCCATGGGGTGTTCGAGCGTCACGTCGCGACCGTCCCACTGATGCGGATCCTCGACATCACCGTCCATCAGCCGTTCCTTGGCACGCTGTTCAACTACGGCCACCTGGTCTTCGAGTCGGCCGCGCAGGACCAGGGGCTCCGTGACATCAAGTACGTCGACGACCCGTTCACGATGGAGCACACGATCGAGCAGGTCATCCAGCGCTCAGGCGTACGACCGATCGCCGTGAGGCGCCAGGTCGAGGACGACGGCACCTGAGCGGTGCGTTTCCCGCGCCAAAACTCGACTGAGCACCACTAGTCGATCACAGCACCGCCCACGTGCGGTGCTCAGACATGGTCGGGGTGCTCAGTGGCATGAGAGCTGGGCCGATCCCGTACCAGCACTGGGTCTTCGAGGCGGGCGTCGTCAGCCGAGCACGCCGTCGACGACCTGGCGGGCCTCCTTCTGGACCTCGGCGAGGTGGTCGGGACCCTTGAGGGACTCGGCGTAGATCTTGTAGACGTTCTCCGTACCGGACGGCCGCGCGGCGAACCAGGCATGCTCGGTCGTCACCTTGAGGCCGCCGATCGGAGCCCCGTTGCCGGGCGCTGTCGTGAGCTTCGCGGTGATCGGCTCGCCGGCCAGCTCGGTCGCCGTCACGTCGGCGGGGGAGAGCTTGCCGAGCTTCTCCTTCTGCTCGCGGGTGGCGGGCGCGTCGACGCGGGCGTACGAGGAGACTCCGTACTTGGCCTCGAGCTCGGCGTACAGCTGTGACGGCGTCTTGCCCGTCACCGAGAGGATCTCGCTGGCGAGAAGGTCGAGCAGGATCCCGTCCTTGTCGGTCGTCCACGTGCGGCCGTCCTTGGTGAGGAACGAGGCACCCGCGGACTCCTCGCCGCCGAAGCCGAGCTCGCCGGAGATGAGGCCGGGGACGAACCACTTGAAGCCGACCGGCACCTCGACGAGCTTCCGCTCGAGCTCCATGGCGACCTTGTCGATCATCGAGCTCGAGACGAGCGTCTTGCCGATGCCGGCGGTCGGCGACCAGCCGATGCGGTGCTCGTACAGGTAGCCGATCGCCACCGCGAGGTAGTGGTTCGGGTTGAGCAGGCCGCCGTCCGGCGTCACGATGCCGTGGCGGTCGGCGTCCGCGTCGTTACCCGTGGCGATGTCGTACTTGTCGCGCTGCTGGACCAGCGAGGCCATCGCGTACGGGGACGAGCAGTCCATGCGGATCTTGCCGTCGTGGTCGAGCGTCATGAAGCGCCAGGTCGGGTCGACCGTCGGGTTGACGACGGTGAGGTTCAGGCCGAGGTTCTCCGCGATGTACTCCCAGTACTGCACGGACGCCCCGCCCATGGGATCGGCCCCGATCCGCACGCCGGACGAGCGGATCGCGTCGAGGTCGATCGCGTTGGTGAGGTCCAGGCAGTACGCGCTGCGGTAGTCCCAGCGCTCGACGTCGCACTGTGCGTACGGGGTGCGGCGGACCTGTCCGGGGTCGACGAGAAGCTCGTTGGCGCGGGCCGCGATGACCTTCGTCGCGTCGGTGTCGGCCGGGCCACCGTTCGGCGGGTTGTACTTGAAGCCGCCGTCTCGGGGCGGATTGTGCGACGGCGTGACGACGATGCCGTCGGCGAGCGGTCCGGCGTTGTCGCGGTTGTGCACGATGACCGCGCGGGACAGGGACGGCGTCGGCGTGTACTCGTCCTCGCGCTCGGCGCGGACATGTACGCCATGGGCCGTGAGCACCTCGATGGCCGTACGCCAGGCCGGCAGCGACAGCGCGTGCGTGTCCTTCGCGATGTACAGCGGGCCGGTGATGCCCTGCGAGGCGCGGTACTCGATGATCGCCTGCGTGGTCGCCGCGATGTGCGCGTCGTTGAAGGCACCGTCGAGGCTCGAGCCCCGGTGGCCCGACGTGCCGAACACGACCATCTGGTCAGGGTTGGTCGGATCAGGGGTGATGTCGTAGTAGGCGGCTACCACTGCATCGACGTCGATCAGGTCTGAGGGGAGGGCGACAAGTCCTGCACGTTCGTGAGCCATGCCCCCATCCTCGCAAGGACGAGCGCCTGATGGCGAGGATTCTTGTATCTGGTCACCGCGGAACGCTGGTTGAATGGCCTCATGACGCAACCACACTCTCTACGTGGAGCTATCGACCTGTCCTCGTTGGGAGCTCCGGCGACCCCGCCGGCTCCCGCCGGCAGCTACGTGACGGAGGTCGACGACGCGTCCTTCGACGCGGCCATGCAGGGCTCCGTGCGCCACCCCATCCTCATCGAGTTCTACTCGCCGCGCGCCCCGGAGCAGGAGCGGCTCAGCCAGGACCTCGCCGCCCTCACCGACGAGGCTGCCGGCCGCTGGCTGCTCGTACGAGTGAACGTCGACACTTCTCCGCAGCTCGCGACGGAGCTCCAGATCAAGGCCGTACCGACCGTCGCCGGCGTCGTGAGCGGCCAGCTCGTCCCGCTCTGGCAGGGCACGCTGCCGAAGGAGGACGCCAGGGTCCGCATCGAGGAGCTCCTCCGCATGGCCGCCAAGTACGGCATCGTGGGCAAGGCCACCCCCGTGGCGGCGGCCCCAGCCGTGGGCGAGGGCGCCGAGCCCACGATCGACCCGCGGTACGTCGCCGCGTACGACGCGATGGAGCGCGAGGACTACGCCGCGGCGCGGCGGGAGTTCGAAGCCCTTCTGGCGACCAGCTCATCCGACCCCATCGCCAAGGCGGGCCTCGCGCAGTCCGCGCTGCTGTCCCGCGTCACCTCTGCAAACCCGCAGGCAGCGGCCGCCGCGCTGGCCGCCAACCCCGACGACCTCGACGCCGTGCTCGGCATGGCCGACCTCGAAGCCGCGACGGGTCAGCTCGAGGCGGCGTTCGCGCGGCTCGTCGCAGCCGTACGCAGCCACTCCGGCGACGAGAAGGACATCGTGCGTAAGCGGCTGCTCGAGCTGTACGACACATGCGAACCTGCGGATCCGGCTGTTCTCCGGTCGCGTCGTGAATTAGCATCAGCCTTGTTCTGAAAGATCCCTTACGGGACTGGATGATCACGAGCCACGACAACGCGACTTGGGGGTTGTCGTGGCTCTGTCATGTCGGGTCCCTGGTGACCCAGGATCGGGTCAACCCAACGGTCGTCCGTCCTCGAAGTACGTGGCCGTCGTGGGTCGGACCTCGTCGAGCCAGAGCAGCCGGCGGGCCGCCAGCGGCGACAGGCGCGACGCCGCCTCCGTAGCGGTCATCCAGTGGGCCGAGCTGATCTCACCGTCGCTGAGCCGGATGGCGGCGACCTCGTCCGGCATCAGCACGCCGCCGTCGAAGATGAACTCGACCGCGTCGTCCCAGCCGAGGTAGGGCGGCAGCCAGTCGACGACGAGCGGCTGGCCGAGCACGCGTACGAGGCCGATCTCTTCGAGCACCTCGCGCTCCGCTCCGACGCGCGGCGGTTCGTGCGGCTCGACGATCCCGCCGGGCAGCTCCCAGTCGCTCTTGTACGACACCTCGAGCAGCAGCACGTGGTCGGACGTGTCGCGGAACAGCGCGTGAGCGATGACGCGGGTGCGGGGGAGCGCGGCGTTCATGACGTGCGAGAAACCCGCCGGACCCTCGTGATCGTCACCGGCGACGACCGCGTACAGGTGCACATCCTCCGAACCCAAGGCTGACGTACGGCCCTTCCGCAGGACACCTTCGTGGAGGAAGCCGGCGCGGTGGGCGGCCCGCCTCAGCAGCCCGTCCGTCGTGCCGACAAGGAGCTCGACCCGCTCGGCACCCTGTTCGACGGCACGCCGCGACGCGGCACGCAGGTACGAGGCCGGGTCACCCTCATCCGGCGGAACGTCGAGCCTGATCGTGCGTTCGCTCACGGTCGCTCCTCGGATTCATGGTTCCTTGCAGGATACGCACCCGTGAGAGGCCACTCATGGTGGGGGCGGACAAGCCCTCGTGCCCGTACCGTGACGCGATGTAGCGCAGGAGGTTGATTGTGACGACAACCCGCCCGGGTGTGGCGGTGAAGCCTGCGCGCTCCCGATTTGCCGAACGCGACGAGTACCCAGCACTGGGTGTCGTCGCCGTCGTCGTGCCCCGGACCGGCCTCGTCATGGGACCGACACCTCGCGTCCACCTGGGAAACGCGGCCGTACGGGCAGCGGTCGTGCAGCTGCCGCTCGCCGCGGCACCGGCCTCGCCGGTCAGCTCGTACCACCTGTACAACGATGGGGCGCCCGCCGAACCGCCATGGCTCGACGCGGTTCCCGGGCACCTTCCCGCAGAAGTCGTCCCACTTCCCGCCGTGAGCGTTGCCTCCGAGATCGCCTCGAGCGTGTCCGTTGCGGCCACGCCCGTCGAGGAGCCAGTTCGCGCTGATGCGTCCCGGTGGAAGCCGGTGGATCCGCAGTCGGCCCGCGCCGTTCTCCGGGTCGAGCGCGAGGTGGAGATCCCGCGCGAACGTCACCACACCAGGAGGCCTCGCCCTCCCCAGCTGTCGTCCGGCGACGCCACCGAGCGGATGCAGCGTCTTGTCACCACGGACCGGCGGCGCAGGGTCGTCCTGGTCGCGGCGACGGTCCTCGTCGTGGTGGCCCTCCTCGGGAGCATCTGGCGCTACACGACCCTCGGATACGCGGCTCAACCCGCGACGACCTGGAACCAGGTCGCGCTCCCCGACTCGACCGTCGGCACTCCTGTGGCGACCCCGTCCATCTCGGCGTCCGCCTCAGCCAGTGCTGCGCCCAGCACCGCCGCGGCGACGCCGTCGTCGACCCCGACCGAAGACGTCACGACGGCCCAGCCGACCAAGACCGCGAAGGGGTCGAAGGTCTCCACGGTCCTCACCGCCAACGCGATCTACGGAGAGGCCATCACTGGGGCCTGCCCGGCGCAGACGAGGCCGACGAACGCCGACGAGGCGCGGGCNNGTCTACTTCTACGTCAACACGATCGTGAACCCCTGCACCACTCTCCACACGAGCGACCCCGTCACCGCGATGTACTGCCCGATGGACGCGACCATCTACGTGTCGCCCACTGGCGTGGCCAGCGCGATCGGAAGCACCTTCTACGGCGCAGAGCTCGTCACCCACGAGTACTCCCACCACGTGCAGTCGCTCAGTCAGATCCTCACGTACGCACGGGACGCAGGCTGGAGCGACAGCGAGTACAGCCGACGCGTACAGCTCCAGGCCCACTGCCTGTCGTTCGCGGTCATCAACCACGTCGACGGCTTCGCCCCGAACCCGGCGATCTTCCGGGTCGGCTGGCAGGTCGGACCTGGCAGCTCGACGTACGGCTCGATCGCGTCGATCCAGTACTGGGGCGAGAAGGGTCTCGCGGCGACCAAGGTCGGCGACTGCGACACGTACAGCGTTCCCGCGTCGTCGGTCGCCTGACCCGTCGGCCCTACCCGGTCAGGCCTCCCCGCCCGCCGAGGTCTCCACCTGCTGCGTCGGGTCCCAGTGCAGCCAGACCGCACCCAGTGCCGGGACCGCGACCGTAGCGCTCGCCTCGAACCCGCGGAGCGGGACGTCGTACGCGGTGACCTGGCCCATGTTCCCGTAGGTGTTGGTGCCGTCGTAGACCGTGGAGTCCGTGTTCAGGATCTCCGTCCAGACGCCCGCCTGAGGCAGACCGATCGAGTACGTCGAGTGTGGCTGCGCCGAGAAGTTGACCACGCAGGCCACGAGGTCGCCGGCGTCGTCGCTGCGGACCCAGCTGAAGACGTTGGCCGCGGCGTCGTCGGCGTTGAGCCACCGGAAGCCCTTGGGGTCGCTGTCCAGAGTCCACAGCGCCGGGTGCTCGCGGTAGACGTGGTTGAGGTCGCGGAACAGGCGCTGCAGACCGTGGTGGCCCCACAGGTCCGAGACCCACCACTCGAGGCTCACGGACTCGTTGAACTCGCGGCGCTGGCCGAACTCGCAGCCCATGAAGATCAGCTGCTTGCCGGGGAACGCCCACATGAACGCGTAGAACGCCCTCAGGGTCGCGAACTTGCGCCAGTCGTCCTGCCCGATCTTGTTGACCATCGAGCCCTTGCCGTGCACGACCTCGTCATGGCTGATCGGCAGCATGAAGTTCTCGGAGTAGGCGTAGACCATCGCGAACGTCATGAGGTTGTGGTGGTACTGGCGGTAGACCGGGTCGAGCTGCAGGTAGCGCAGCGAGTCGTTCATCCAGCCCATGTTCCA
>PMBM01000170.1 GCA_003153855.1 Propionibacteriaceae bacterium | reverse complement strand
CTCAACCAGGCCGCCCACGGCGACCGGGAGTTCGCGTACATCACCACCCGGCTGTCGGTCCCCCGCACGATCGTGGCCGGCCACGTCAGCAACCCGTCGGTCCTCGAACGCGTCGGCGTCTGGGCCCGCGCCTGCATCGGGGCTGCCGCGCTGCGCAACCTGAAGGTCGTACGGTTCGGCGACAACATGCGCTTCGTCGCTGTCACCGAGGGCGACAAGGTCGAGGTCGAGCGTCGCTTCGGGACGAGCGTCAACACGTACGGGGTCAACGACCTCGTCGCGGTCGTCGACCAGGTCGGCGACGCCGAGGCCGACGCCCTGTGCGCCGAGTACGCGGACACGTACGAGGTGGCCTCCGAGCTCCTTCCGGGCGGCGACCGGCACGACGCGCTGCGCTACTCGGCCAAGCTCGAGGTGGCCCTGCGCCGCTTCGTCGTCGACGGCGGCTACGGCGCGTTCACCACGAACTTCGAAGACCTCGGCGGACTGAAGCAGCTCCCCGGCATGGCCGTGCAGCGCCTCATGGCCGACGGATACGGCTTCGGTGGCGAGGGCGACTGGAAGACCGCCGTGCTCGGCCACGGGCTCAAGGCGATGGCCAAGGGACTTCCCGGCGGCACCTCGTTCATGGAGGACTACACGTACCATCTCGAGCCCGGCAACGAGATGATCCTCGGGGCGCACATGCTCGAGGTCTGCCCCTCGATCGCGGTGGCGAAGCCGCGCGTCGAGATCCACCCGCTCGGCATCGGCAACCGCTCGGACCCCGTACGCCTCGTGTTCGACGCGGCCCCTGGCGCCGGCGTGACGCTCGGGCTCAGCGACCTCGGTGACCGCCTGCGCTACGTCTCGAACGAGATCGAGGTCGTCGCCGTCCCGCACCCGATGCCCAAGCTTCCTGTGGCTCGCGCCGTCTGGCGCCCGCTGCCGGACTTCGCCACCTCGACCCAGTGCTGGCTCGCCGCAGGCGGCCCGCACCACACCGTCCTGAGCACCCAGCTCAACGCGACCCATCTCCAGGATCTTGCGAAGATCACCGGGGTCGAGCTAGCACTCATCGCCCGCGACACCAAGGAGCGCGACTTCACCCACGCGCTCGCCTGGACAGCCGCCGCATACCGCCTCGGCATCGACGCCTAGGCACCTCAACTTCCTGGCTCGGGGACTTCCCGTTCAGGAGAAGCAAGATCGGCCCTCACCGCCTGCGGGCCGAGAAAGTAGGTACTACATGCGCAAGATCCTGGCTGTTGCCGCGGCAGCAGCTCTGGCACTCTCGCTGTCCGCCTGCGGACGCGACACTGGCACGCCTGCGACTGGGGCCTCCGGCTCGTCCGCCGCCGCTGTGAAGGGAACGATCGGCGTTGCGATGCCGACCAAGACCTCCGAGCGGTGGATCAAGGACGGCGACAACATCAAGCAGCAGCTCGAGGCCGCCGGCTACCAGGTCAACCTCGTCTACGCCAACGATGACATCCCGACCCAGGTCACCCAGGTCAACGACATGATCACCAAGAAGAACCAGCTGCTCGTCGTGGCTGCCATCGACGGTGTCGCCTTGAAGGGTGCGCTCGCGGAGGCCAAGTCCGCCGGTATCCCCGTCATCGCTTACGACCGCCTCCTGCGCGAGACCGACGCGGTCTCGTACTACACGACGTTCGACAACTTCAAGGTGGGCGTCCAGCAGGGCACCTCACTGCTCGCGGGCCTCGCGGCCTCCGGCAAGCCGAAGCCGTGGAACGTCGAGCTGTTCGCCGGTTCGCCCGACGACAACAACGCGACCTTCTTCTTCAACGGCGCGATGAGCATCCTGCAGCCGAAGATCGACGACGGCACCATCAAGATCGCCTCCGGTGAGACGGACTTCAAGGTCGTCGCCACCCTGCGTTGGGATGCGGCAGTCGCCAAGAAGCGTATGGAGAACATCCTCACCAAGTCGTACGCCTCCTCGGACGTCAACGGCGTCCTGGCTCCGTACGACGGCATCTCCCGCGGCATCATCGCGGCTCTC
Source organism: Propionibacteriaceae bacterium (assembly GCA_003153855.1). Lineage (GTDB taxonomy): Bacteria > Actinomycetota > Actinomycetes > Propionibacteriales > Propionibacteriaceae > Fen-668. The sequence continues at coordinate 42,862 of PMBM01000170.1, read as the reverse complement.
AAGGGCTCGGGCTACGGCTCGGGCGGCAAGGTTCTCCCGGTCGTCACCGGCCAGGACGCCGAGCTCGAGAGCGTGAAGTCGATCCTCGCGGGTGAGCAGTACTCCACGATCTTCAAGGACACGTCCGAGCTTGCGAAGGCGACTGTCAAGATGATCCAGGAGATCACCTCTGGCGCGACCGTCACGGTCAACGACACGAAGTCGTACGACAACGGGCTCAAGGTCGTTCCGACGGAGCTGCTCCAGCCGGTAGCGTGCGACAAGTCGAGCTGCAAGAAGATCCTGCTTGACGCGAAGTACTACACGGATGCTCAGCTCGCCTGACATCACCTGATGTGTGCGTGCGGGGCGGATTTCCGCCCCGCACGCACTCCCACGAGCACATCGGAGCGAAGGAGCACCATGACAGACACGATCCTCTCCATGCGGGGGATCACGAAGGAGTTCCCAGGGGTCAAGGCCCTTGAGGAAGTCACCTTCGAGGTGGAGCGGGGCGAGATTCACAGCATCGTCGGCGAGAACGGCGCCGGTAAGTCAACGCTGATGAAGGTGCTGTCCGGCGTCTACCCCTTCGGTACGTACGAGGGCGAGATCCACTTCAACGACTCTCTGGTCCAGTTCCGCAACATCCGCGAGTCGGAGCATGCGGGCATCGCGATCATCCACCAGGAGCTCGCGCTGATCCCCGAGCTGACCATCGTCGAGAACCTCTACCTCGGCAACGAGGTCGCCACCGCCGGCGTCATCAACTGGCTGGAGGCCGGCAAGAAGGCCAGGGAGATCCTGGCGAAGGTAGGGCTGCAGGAGGACCCCGACACCCAGATCAAGAACATCGGCATCGGCAAGCAGCAGCTCGTGGAGATCGCCAAGGCCCTCTCCAAGGACGTCAAGCTCCTCATCCTGGACGAGCCCACGGCCGCCCTCAACGACGCCGACTCCGCACACCTGCTGAGCATCCTTCGCGAGCTCAAGGCTGAGGGCATCACGAGCATCATGATCAGCCACAAGCTGAACGAGATCGAAGCCATCTCGGACTCGATCACGATCATCCGGGACGGGCGCACGATCGAGACCCTCGACGTACATTCCGGCCAGGTCAACGAGGACCGCATCATTCGCGGCATGGTCGGGCGGGACCTGAACCACCGGTTCCCGACCCACGAACCCAAGATCGGCGATGTCATCCTCGACGTCCGTGACTGGACCGTTGCCCACCCGGAGGACGCCACCCGCCTGATGGTCAAGAACGCCGCAGTACAGGTCCGCGCGGGCGAGATCGTCGGCCTCGCCGGGCTGATGGGCGCTGGACGTACCGAGTTCGCACGCAGCGTGTTCGGCCAGTCCTACGGCGTGAAGCAGTCAGGGACCGTCAGCATCCACGGGAAGGCCTTCAACCTGCGCACCGTGCAGCAGGCGATCGACGCGGGCCTCGCGTACGTCACGGAGGACCGGAAGGCGCTCGGCCTCAACCTCCTCGACACGATCAAGGTCTCCATCACGGCCGCCGGTCTCAAGAAGATCTCGCCGAACGGCGTGGTCAACGAGTTCCGCGAGGTACAGGCGGCGAACCAGTACTTCAACGCCCTCCGGGTCAAGGCACCGACGATCGAAGAAGGCGTCGGGAAGCTGTCCGGCGGCAACCAGCAGAAGGTCGTCCTCGCAAAGTGGATGTTCACGGAGCCCGAGGTGCTGATCCTCGACGAGCCCACCCGAGGCATCGACGTCGGAGCGAAGTACGAGATCTACGAGATCATCAACCAGCTCGCCGACGCCGGAAAGGGGTGCTTCGTGATCTCCTCGGAGCTGCCCGAGCTGCTGGGCATCTGCGACCGCATCTACACCCTCTCCGCTGGCGTGATCACGGCCAACGTGGCCAAGGCCGACGCGGACCAGGAAACCCTCATGCGCTACATGACCCAACGAAAGGCTGACTGACGATGACCACCGAGACGACCGCCGTCGCTCCCACCGCGGCGCCACAGTCTGCCGGGTCGCAGATCACCAAGGCCCTCGGCGGTAACTTCCGCCAGTACGGCATGATGATTGCGCTCGGCGCGCTGATCGTGCTGTTCGAGGTCCTCACCAAGGGCCTGTTCCTCCAGCCACGCAACGTGACGTCGCTCCTGGTCCAGAACGGCTACGTCCTCATCCTCGCCATCGGCATGGTCATGGTCATCATCGCCGGTCACATCGACCTCTCCGTGGGCTCGGTGTGCGCCTTCGTCGGAGCCACGGTCGCGCTGTCGATGAAGATGTGGCACTTCCCGTGGCCCTTGGCCATTCTGTTCGGCTTGGCCCTCGGCATCCTCGTCGGCCTGTGGCAGGGATACTGGGTGGCCTACGTCGGCATACCAGCCTTCATCGTCACCCTGGCCGGCATGCTCCTGTTCCGCGGGCTGGACCTCATGATCCTCAACGCCGAGTCGATCGTCGTGCCGGAGGACTTCCAGAAGATCGCGAACGGCTATCTGCCCGACATCGGTGGGTCCAGCATGCCGTACCACCTCATCACCGTGATCCTCACGGCGATCGCCATCGCGGCAGTCGTATGGTTCGAGCTGCGCAACCGGGCGGACCTCAAGAAGTACGGCATGCCGCAGTCGCCGCTGTGGACGTCGGTCGCGAAGGTCGTCGTGGTCGGTGGCGTCATCGGCCTGTTCGGCATGCTGCTCGCTTCGTACAAGGGCATCCCTGTCGTGGGCCTCATCCTGTTCGGCCTCGTGCTCATCTACACGTTCGTCACGCAGCGGACCGTTCTCGGTCGCCACATCTACGCCGTGGGGGGCAACGCCAACGCGGCTCGGCTCTCCGGTGTCGACACCCGTCGGGTGTCGCTCTTCGTGATGGTGAACATGGGCCTGCTCGCCGGCGTCGCAGGCATGGTCTTCACGGCCTACCTCAACGCCGCGAACCCGAAGGACGGGACGGGCTTCGAGCTCGACGCCATCGCCGCGGTGTTCGTCGGTGGCGCAGCCGTCGCCGGCGGTGTCGGCAAGGTCTCCGGGGCGATGATCGGTGGCTTCGTCATGGGAGTGCTCAACCTTGGCCTCGCGAACCTGTCGGTCGACTCGAACTGGATCCAGATCATCAAGGGTCTCGTCCTTCTCGCCGCGGTCGCGTTCGACGTGCTGAGCAAGGTGCGCGGCAAGCCGAGCTTCATCGGCATGATCATGAACGCCTTCACGAAGGGCTCGTCGCCGACCGCGTTAACGTCGCCGATCCGAGCAGACGAGGCGGCCGGACCGAGCGCGGTGCAGAACGTCGCATCGCGCCATCAGGACGTCGTGCCCGAGGGCATCGACTCCAAGGTGTCCATCACGGACAGCCCGACATACGGTAGCGAGCACGAGTAGTCGCACATCCTGAATGGCGGTCCGGGTATGCCCGGGCCGCCGTTTCGGCGTTCAGGCCGCGGTGACGACGAGGAGGACGTCGTCGCCGTACGACTCGAGCTTCTTCGACCCCACCCCGCTGATCGCGAACAGCTCGTCGAGGCTCGTCGGACGAGCCGAGGCGATGGACACGAGCACGGCGTCGGGGAAGACCACGTACGCCGGTACGGAGGCAGCCTTCGCCGTCTCCGCCCGCCAGGTGCGGAGACGCTCGAACAGGACGCGGTCCTGCTCCCCCAACGCGGTCGCGGCCACCGAGCGCGTCACCGGGACGCCTTGGGCGTCGACCTTCTTGCGCGACGGGCTCTTCACACGCGTCACCACGTCGCGCCGCAGCTCGACCGTGCGCTCGCCCCGAAGGACCGGCCACGAGTCGTCGGTGATGCCGAGCGCCCCGTGGTCGGCCGAGACGGACAGGAGTCCCCCGGCCAGCAGCTGCCGGACCACGGCCCTCCACTGCGCCTCGGCCAGCTCGGTGCCGATGCCGAACGTGCTGAGCCCGTCGTGGTTCCACTGGTCGATCTTCGCCGTGCGGCGCCCCAGCAGGATGTCGATGAGCTGGCCGGCACCGAAGCTCTGGTTCCGTTCCCGGCGCAGGCGGACGACCGTCGAGAGCAGCTTCTGGGCCGCCACCGTGCCGTCGAAGACCTCCGGCGGGTTGAGGCAGGTGTCGCAGTTGCCGCACGGCTCGGCGTCCTCGCCGAAGTACTCCAGGATCAGCTTCCGACGACACGACATCGTCTCGCACAGCCCGAGCATGGCGTCGAGGTGCTGTCCCTGCAGTCGCTTGTGCACCGCGTCGCCGTCGGAGGTGGCGATGAGCTGGCGCTGCTGCACGACGTCGGCGAGCCCGTACGCCATCCACGCGGTGGCCGGCAGCCCGTCGCGGCCGGCGCGTCCGGTCTCCTGGTAGTAGCCTTCGATGCTCTTCGGCAGGTCGAGATGCGCGACGAACCGTACGTCCGGCTTGTCGATGCCCATGCCGAACGCGATCGTCGCCACCATGACGACGCCGTCCTCGCGCAGGAACCGCGCCTGGTTCGCGGAACGGACGTCGGCAGGAAGGCCGGCGTGGTACGGCAACGCCGTGATCCCCTGGACTACCAGCGCCTCCGCGGTCTTCTCTACGGATGCGCGTGACAGGCAGTAGACGATGCCGGCGTCGCCGTCGTGCTCGGCGCGGATGAGCGCGACGAGCTGAGCGATCGGCTGCAGCTTCGGCTCGATGCGGTAGCGGATGTTCGGGCGGTCGAAGCTCGCCACGAACGTACGGGCTGTGCCCAGGCCGAGCCGCTCGACGATCTCTCGCCGAGTCGCAGGGGGAGCTGTCGCCGTGAGGGCGATCCGCGGCACGTCGGGCCATCGCTCGCCGAGCAGCGACAGTCGCAGGTAGTCGGGCCGGAAGTCGTGGCCCCACTGCGATACGCAGTGGGCCTCGTCGATGGCGAACACGGAGATCTCGAGCCGGTCGAGGAACTCCTGCGTGCGTGGAACCCCGAGTCGTTCCGGAGCCAGGTAGAGCAGGTCGAGCTCCCCGTCGCGGGCCGCCCGTTCCATGCGCCGCTGCTCGTCGAGGGTCTGCGTCGAGTTGAGGAAGCCCGCCCGTACGCCCAGCGCCTCCAGCGCCGTCACCTGGTCGTGCATGAGCGCGATGAGTGGGGAGATCACCACCCCCACCCCTGGCCGTACGAGCGCCGGGATCTGGTAGCACAGCGACTTCCCACCGCCGGTCGGCATGAGTACCAAGGCGTCGCCGCCGGCGATGACATGGCTGATGACGTCTTCCTGGTCGCCCTTGAAGGCGTCGTAGCCGAAGGTCGCGCGCAGCACCTCGAGGGCTGTCGTGGTTTCAGTCGGCACCCGCGTCACTCTAGACGTCGCTGCCGACATGGCGACGGCGGCGCGACGCTCAGTCGACCGCCCGCGTCACGAGGTCGCGGACCAGCTTCTCCGCGTGCGGCGTCATCTCCGTGAGGGCGTACGAGCTGGGCCAGATCGTGCCGTCGTCGAGCCGGGCGTTGTCGCTGAACCCGAGGGTGGCGTATCGCGTCTTGAACTTGCCCGAGTCCTGGAAGAAGCAGATCAGCTTGCCGTCCTGGTAGTACGCCGGGCTGCCGTACCAGAGGCGCGGATCGAGGGTGGGCACGACCTGCGTGGCGATCTCGTGGACCTTGGTCGCCATCGCGCGATCGGCGTCCGTCATGCCCGCGATCTTCTCGAGGACTGCCGCGATGTCGGCGTCCTTGCTCTGCCGGGTCTTGAGCTCCTTGTTGCGCTCCCGCATGGCGGCGCGTTCCTCCGCGGTGAAGCCGCTCCCGCTGGTCTTCGTGGTCTCACTCATGGGGCTCTCCCTGCCTGTCGTCGATGTCTCGAGACTAGGCGGGCTGGTTCGTCGCGGCTTCTCCGAAACTGCTCAGCTCCGGCCGCACAGAGCACCACGGACAGGACTGAGCACCACACGAGAGGGGTGCTCTGAAATACAGGGGGTGCTCAGTCGGTTCGGCTCAGGCGGTAGAACGCGAACGGGATGACGGAGACGAGGCAGCTGACGGCCGGTACGAGCGCGATCCCCGCCCACACGACCTGCTGCATCGTGTGCGTGATGACGACCCCGTCCTGGTAACGGGCCAGCACGACGAAGCTGCCGAACACGAGGACCGCCAAGGCGTTCATGATCTTCGAGACGAACGTCAGTGTCGAGAAGGAGATGCCGTCGTTGCGTACGCCCGTACGTCGTTCGACGTCGTCGACGGCGTCCGCGATCATCGTCGTCTGGACCACGCCGAAGATGCCCAGTGTCAGCCCGGTCAGGAAGATGAACACCAGCACGGCGACAAGGTTCGCGAAGCCTGCCAGGTACATCCCCAGGTACAGCAAGGAAGCCACCAGCGTGCTGGAGATCATGAGGCGCTTGCTCGACAGCCTCTTCATGAGCAGCGGCGTGCCGAACGACGCCAGCACCAGGCCGAGGATGACGGCGGCGCCGACGAAGGTGAAGGTCGTCTCGCTTCCGTAGGCGATGATGACGAACACCGCCCCGCCCGCTTGTACGAGGTAGCGGCCGAAGCCGAGGACCGACCCCAGCAGCACGAGCAGCAGCGGCGTGTTCTTGCCCAGCGTGGTGAACAGGACACGAAGGGTGAGCCTCTCGCCCGTATCGGGACGAGCCTTCTCCCGGGTGTTGACGAACGCCAGCAGGTACAGGGTCATCCCGACGAACGCCGAGATGCCCACCGCGAGCGACCAGCCGGTGGCGGTGGCGTCGCCTCCGCCGCTCATCAGCTTGGCCAGCCACGGCATGCCCAGGGTGGCGATCCCGAGCGAGATGCCTCCGTACGCGCGGACCTGCGAGATCACACCCGTGCGCTCGGTCGTGTCGGGGAAGGCGGAGCCGATCAGGCCCCAGTACGGGACGTCGCAGGCCGTGTACGAGATGCCCCACAGGAAGAACACGACGCCGAAGAACGTGAGCTTGCCGGCCTCGGGCAGGTCCGGTACGGCGAACAGCAGGGTCGTCAGCAGTGCCACCGGGAACGCCGAGAACAGGATGAACGGACGCATCTTGCCCCAGCGGGTACGGGTCTTGTCGATGACGCTGCCCATGATGGGGTCGCTCACCGCGTCGAAGATCTTGGTCGCGGTGAGGATGCCGGTCACGACGGCCATCCCCGCAACCGTGATGTGCGCGTACTGCAGCAGGTAGACGAGGATGAACGTCGTCACCGTGGTCAGGATGAAGTTCTGGCCGAATCCGGCGACCACGACGGAGACGTGCTGCTTGCGGGCGCTGACCGGTGCGCTGACGAGATCCATCACCGCTCCAGCATGATGGTCTTGATCTCGAACGGACCGAACGGCACGCGCTCGAGATCAAGCTCGCCGATCCGCCGCTCGATCAGGTCGGCCTCGTGAACCCCCGTGTGCGCGAGTGACGTATGAACGGACGTCGTGGTCGAGCGACCCAGGCTCTCGTACAGCCTGAGCACCACGCCGTGCCCGTCCTCCGCGATCTTCACCGTGTCCACGACCACGCCGGGCTCGCCGGTGGAGGCGACGCTCTCGAAGCCGGCGCCGTCGACGACCGTCAGTGGGTTGTTGAGCCGGCAGCCCTGCGCCACGACCGAGGCCAGGTCGTCCGCCTCGAACGGCATGAACGCGTACGTGAAGTGGTGGCTCCCCCGGTCGGCGGTCTTGTCGGGGAACGTGGGCGAGCGAAGGAGGTTCAGGCTGATGAGGCCGTTCTTCGCACGGTGGCCGTACTTCGCGTCGTTGAGCAGCGCGAACCCCCCGTACATGTCCTCGGTCGCGAGCCACTTGTGCGCGCACACCTCGAACTGGGCCTTCTCGACCGAGTCGCGCTCAGTCGTGGGGCGCGAGATGTGGCCGAACTGGATCTCGCACGTCGCCGTGTCTCCGTACCGGGTCGGCCGGAACTCGGCGCGCAGCATCCGGTGGGTCTCGTGCCACTCGACCCGCGTGTCGAACTGCACGAGGGCGCTCTCCTGTTCAAGGGTCACGCGCTGCTCGACCGTGCCGTTCGGGAGCGAGTACGTGGTACGCCGGCCCACCGTCGGTCCGTCACGGAAGGACTCCGAACGTACGAGCGGAAGGACCTTGGGCACCTTCTTCACATAGTCGGGCGAGATGTCCCAGGCGTCGAACGGGAACTGGTACGGGTCGTCGTGGAGCACGAGCCGGTTGAGGCCGCCGCCCGCGTGCTCGGCACCGGAGACGTCCGTGCAGGAGGCGATCTCGCCGGAGTCGGAGAAGCGCAGCGTGAGGATGCCGTTGCTGATCGTGTCCCCGTTGATCGTCAGCCCCGCCGACTCGTCGACGGACTCCAGCGGGGCCGCCGCGTACGGCGCGACGTCGGCCCGGTACCAGCGTCCTTCGTGCTGGACGTGCTCGTGACGTGGGAACGACGTGAGGTTGAGCGCCGACAGCCCGTCCCCGCCCGGCGGCAGCCGCGCGGCGAGACCGTGGATGTAGCAGCCCAGCTCCTTCTCGATCCGCCCGTACGTCTCCCGCGCCTCGCGGTGAACGCGCTCGATCGACGAGCCCGGGATGATGTCGTGGAACTGGTTGAGCAGCACGTCGCGCCAGTGCTGGGCGAGGGGCTCACGGCTGTCCGCGCCCACGACCACCGCGAGTGCCTCCGCGTTGTGGAGCAGCCGCTCCATGAGCCGGTTCCCCTGCTTCATCGCGGCCTGGGTGGTGTACGTGCCCTGGTGCGTCTCCAGGTAGAGCTCTCCGGCATGCGTGTGCTGGATCTCATGCTGCTCGAGGGCTCGGAAGAAGCGGTCGGCGGTCGAGAACTCCACCTTCGGCAAGCCGTTCAGGTCGTGCTCCCGCTTCAGCAGCTCGAGGTGGACCTCCCCCGGTCCTCCGCCGCCGTCGCCGGCTCCGTACACGAGCAGTGCGGTGTCGAGCTCCTTCTCGGGGTACTGCCGGATCCCTCGCAGCAGCCCGTCCGCGGCGGCGCGGCTGTTGTAGTCGCCCTCGGGCGGCATGTGCACCAGGACGCCGGACCCGTCGATCCCCTGCCAGGTGAACGTGCGGTACGGGAAGTTGTTGACCTTGTTCCAGCTGAGCTTGATCGTCTGGAACCAGTCCATGCCCGACTTGCGGAGGATCTGGGGCAGGTTGCCGTTGTAGCCGAACGTGTCCGGCAGCCAGCACAGGCGCAGGTCCTCGGGCGCGATGCCGAACTCGTCGCTGAGGAAGCGCCGTCCGACCAGCGACTGACGCACGAGAGACTCACCGCTGGGCAGGTTGGTGTCCGGCTCGATCCAGAACGCCCCTTGCAGCTCGATGCGCCCGGCNNGGGTGCGCCTCGATCGCGTTCAGCGCCTTCGCGTACGTCCTGGCCGACTTCCGCCGCGTCTCCCTCAGCGGCCACAGCCATGCCATGTCGAGGTGGCCGTGACCGATGGCGCTGTACGTGAAGGTGCTCGTCGACGGCTGCTCGAGCTCCCTGGCGAGCCTGGCCCGAGCGCCGAGGGTGTCGCCCGAGGCGAACATGCGGTACGCGTCAGCCAGAGAGGACTCCACCCGGCGAGCGAGTGCGATGTCGTCGGTCGACCCCGCCAGCACCACCAGTGTCAGGTAGTCGTAGTACAGCGCGTAGGCGTCGTCGTCCCGGGTCGCGATGCGTGCGCCCTGATAGACGGCCTTGCCCACGTCGTACAGCAGGAGGCCGTTCCAGGCAACGTCGGCGTAGAAGTCGACCCGGCCGCCGCTGAGGTCGATGCCGGTGACCGGGCGGTACGTCCCGGCGGCGTGCGGCAGGTCGCCCTGGATCCAGACGGTGCTGACGGAGTCCACGACCTCGCCGGCGGCGGAGTAGACGAGACCCTCGCCACGGATACCCAGCAGCAGGACGGGATCACGCGTGCCGGGTGGCACCTGACCCGTGACGTGGAGCCAGGCGCAGTCGAACTTCCGGCCCCAAGCGGTACCGGGCGTGATCGGCGTGAAGCCGGTCCGATCCAGAAGACCGTACGGGACGGGCTCGGGCGACTGCAGGATCTGTGCGTCCAGCTCGGCCACCGTGGTGTAGATGCGATCCCTGATCCGCATCAGCCGTCGGTGGTCGCGCGGCCGTTTCGCGGCCACGCTGACGAGGGACTTCACGGTCTCGAGCACGGTGACTTCCCTCCTGCGGCAGAATCAGCACCGCTCCCCCGCGTGGAGACTCTACTTCTGCTCGACGGAGGGGTCGGTCCCATCCAGCCATGTCATGGCAGCGAAAAGCTCACCGAGCGGGACCGATGCGACGCGGATCCTGTCGTCGCCCACGCCGTGCGGGATCCACAGTGTGCCGTCGTGGACGATCCCGCCGCAGCTGTAGACGACGTCAGGGACGTAGCCCGTACGGTCCGCGCCCTCCGGCACGAGCAGCGGCTCCGCCAGGACTGCACGAACGAGGGCGGGGTCGTCGCGGTCCAGGACGATCGCACCGATGGAGTAGACCCGCATAGGGCCAACTCCGTGCGTGAGCACCAGCCAGCCCGCAGGGGTCTCGATCGGCGGTCCGCAGTTGCCGCTCTGTACGACCTCCCACAGGGATGACGGCGGGTACACGAGCTCTTCGGCGGCCCAGTGGAGCCCGTCGAACGAGCGGCTCAACGAGATACTCTCGGCGTCCCCGCGGCCCAGGGCCAGCAGCTCCCCGCCCACGGGTCGCGGGAACAGGGCCATGCCTTTCGCGCGGGTGGGGCCACCGGTCAGGCGATGCACCGCGAAGGTGCGGAAGTCGGTCGTCGTGATCAGCCGTGACGTCGCGGACACGCCGTCGTAGGCGGTGTACGTGGCTCGGTAGTCGTCCGTCTCGTCGTCATGGAACGCCACGAAGCGTGCATCCTCCATCCCCATGCGCTCCTGGTCGGCGACGGGCATCAGTACCCGTGCTGTCACCTCGGAGTCCTCGGGGAAGGTGGCCCGGTACTCGGAGTTCGCCATCGTCCAGATGACGTCGAGCTCGCCACGGGCACCCGGGAGCTGGAGCAGCGGCTTGGGGAGCTTCTGGAGCGCGTCCTCGACGTCATTGCCATGGAAGGTGTCGGGAAGGGCCTGCCCGACCGAGCGCACCAGCTCGGACACCTGCCCGTGACGCTCCAGGGCCTGGAGGAAATGGCCCTTGGTCCACAGGCCGGCGGCGATGGTGGGTAGCCGCAAGGGGGTTGCGCGCGGAAGGAAGGACCACGTACGACCCGGCCCGATGACGGCCTCGCAGAACTGGATCGAGGACAGGTGCGACTCCCCGATCGACCGCACAGAGACCAGGACCCGGAGCTGCCCTGCCTCCAGTCCTCCCTGATCAGGGTGCGCGATGGCACTGGGATTGCACAGGGCCGCCCCCTCCACCGCGAACTCGGCGGTGAAGACTGCGCCGAGCACGATCGAGAGGTCCTCGCTGATGGGTGCGGCGTCGCTCCCTCGGACCAGGGCCGCGTTGTCCGCGAGCAGCTCGAGGATGTGGGCGTGCCGATCGCCGAAGTCCTTCACGATGCGCTGCGCGTGGTCGGGGATCGTCTCGGGCGGCAGCGCGAGGACGCGGTTCATCACGGTCTCGGTGCGCGACCGTCCGCCGGGTGTGGCATCGCCAGGGCGAAAGAGCCTCGCCACGACACGTTCGTGGGCAGCGAGAAGCTCGACTCCTGCATCCTCGGCCAACGCTGTCATGACACCATCACTTTCAGGGTTCGAACATCTTGCAGAGTGCTCAATGCGGCGAGCGTGGACTCCGCACCGCAGTTCTCGTTGCGACCGTGGCGTTCCAGACCGTCGTACCCGGCCCCGTCCGTGGGGTCGTACATGACGGTCGCCGCGTCGTTGTCTCCACTGAACCACGCCCAGGCCTGACTGACCCTGCTGGCCCACTTCGGGTCGTGCGTGATCCGCAGCGCCTCGAGGCATGCGGACGAGATCGCCGCCGCCTCGATGGGCTGCTGGTCCCACAAGGACCCCTGCTCGTCGGGGCCCCGACCGTTCGTACCGGCGAGGGAGAGGTGTCCGGTCGGGCCGGTCTCGATCTCGAGCAGGACGCCGAGCTGGGCAAGGCCCTGGTCCTGGGTGGCCACGTCGCGGAGCGCCTCGCCGCCGACGATGAGGGCCTGGCACAGACTCGCGTTCGCGTAGCGGAGCCGGCTCTCCGGCCACTGCCAGGTGGTCCCGATGCCGCGCGGGAGCCGGTCCAGGCAGTCGACCAGCAGGTCACGTGCTGTCGCACAGTCGGGTCGTACGGCCAGGACGTCGGCAGCCCCGATGGCGGCGAAGGCGCTGGCGCGTACGTCGACAGATCGTCCCTGTGCTGCGTTGAGGAAGGCGGAGAACGCTCTGCCCCGCACGATCTTCTCCGACGCCCGTCGCACCACGGCTCCCAGGCCTGCGACCGCGCGGCCCCAGCAGTCGTCCGTCTCCGGCTCGTCTTCCCACTGACCCGCTGTGTCCATGCGGTTGTGCACGGCGCCGGTGGAGGTGACGGCCCGCTCGAGGAACCGCAGGTACACCTCTCTCGCGCGCAGGAGCTCCTTCGTCTGCAGGGGCTCGCGCACCATGACGGCGAGAGCGCGCGCGACGTCGTCGGTGCAGTATCCGTGCTCGACCCGCGGCTCGCGCAGCAGCGCGTGCTCGTACACCCCCAGCTGGGTGGTCATCGACAACAGGTGTGTGTACGTCGGCCGTGGCAGGTCCTGCGTCGCGACCGTCACCCGGCAACGCCCACGCGGGCCAGCTCGGAGGCCAGCACCTTGTACGTCTCGGCAACTACGCCCCAGCTGTTCGCACGGGCCGACTCCCGGGCCACGGCCTGGGCTGCGAGAGCGCGCGCCGGATCGGCCAGGGCCTCCCGGATCGCCTCAGCGATCTGAGCAGGATGCTCGTGGTCGACGAGCACGCCGCCTCCCTCGGACAGGAGCTCGATGGAGTGCGGGAAGCGTGTCGCGATGACGAGCTTGCCTGCTGCGACTGCCTCCACCAGGACCCCGGACGTCGCCTGGTCGCGGGAGTCGTACGGAAGAAGGATGAGGTCTGCGGCGGCGACTTCGGCGGCGAGCTCGCTCGACTCGCGGTAGCGACCGTCGATCTGGACGTCACCCTTCAGCCCGAGGGAGTCGACGAGCATCGACAGCGAGCGACGGTACTTCTCGCCCTGGTCGATGACGACCTTGGGATGGGTCTGGCCGAGCACTCGGTACACGGGTGCGGGATCCAGGTCGGTCAGGAGCGCCATGGCGCGGATGCCCCACTCGATGCCCTTGCCGGGCCCGAGCAGGCCCCACGTCAGGATGGTCGGGCGCACATGGTTGCTCGCCAGCCCGGTGGGAGCCCACGCGACACCGTGCGGGATGAGCCGGACCTTCTCCGGCGGCACGTCGTAGAGGTCGACCAGCAGGGTCATCGCGGTATGGGTCATGGCGACGAGGGCGTCGGCACGCTCGCCGAGCATCGTTGTCACACTGCGCTGATGCGGCGTCGGTGAGGGCAGAACCGTGTGCATCACGACGATCGTGGGCGCCTTGATCCGTGCGAGGAGATCGAGGATCTCGTCGCCGTCCCGACCGCCGTAGATGCCGTACTCGTGCTGGATGACGACCACGTCGGTGGCGTTAAGGAGGTCGGCAGCGAGCTCGCGACCTGCGGGATCACGGGGCTTCAGGTCCCCTACCACCTGTACGGAGGGGGTGTTGACGGAAGGACCGGCCGGCACGAGATCGTCGACCCTCACGATGTCGCAGACGTCGTCACCGGGCTCGCAGATCGCACTCGCGAGAGCCGCCGTGAACGTAGCCAGGCCGCAGCGCGTTGGGGGGTAGGTGCTCAGAAACCCGAATCGTGTCATGGGGCGGTATCCGTCCGTCACGGTCGCCATCCGAAGGACGACCTTCGGCGAGACGTCTGCCGGATGGCACCTCCCGCGGAACCATGTTCCCTATGGTCCGGTCAACGACTCCATCAGATGTCACGGGGAGTGATCGCTCACCAAGATGCAGTCGTCGCTTATTCCAGACTACACCAGGGGGCCCGAAAGCCCTTCCCGCGAGCGATGCTGGCAATGCGGAAGGTACGCCGTCCGGGGGTTGGGCGGCCTCCGCATCAGGCAGTGGGTTCTTCGTCGACGACTGGATCGAAGCGCCGAGACCGACCCAGGGACCCAACCGCTCCGTCGCCGTTCACCATGTCCCTGGCGACGTCGGCCAGCGGCCGGCGTGACGATCGTGCGGTCCGGCGGAGGTACTCGAATGCCTTGCCCATCGACAGGCCCTCGCGCTCGGCCAGCACTCCCTTCGCCTGCTCGATGATCACCCGGCTGGTCAGCGCGGACTGAAGCTGCTGGGCGAGGACCTCCTGCTGCCGGATGCTCCAGTTGTTGATGATTCCGATGGTGGCCATGTCGGCCATCACCCGGGCCACCCCCAGCTCGCGGGGGCCGAACGGCTCAGTCCCTTCCAGGAACAGGTTGAGTGCTCCGATCGTTTGGTCACGAAGGCGCATCGGCACCGCGTACGCGGTGTTGATCCCGGCGGACATGGCTGCCGAGGCGAAGGAGGGCCACCTGCTGACGTGCTGCGAGAGGTCCACCCCTTCGACAGCCCGGCCGGTATGGAACGCTTCGAGACAGGGGCCGTCGTTGTTCTGGAGCTCGAGCAGCTCCAGCATCCGAGTCTCCTCGTCGGTCGAGGCGAGGACCCGAAGCGAGCCGCCCTGGTCGGCGAGCATGATGCCCGCCGCCCTTATCCCCAGCACCTCGACGCACGCGCACACCAGGCGGTCCGCGAGGCTCATCAGGTCGAAGTCAGTGATCGTTGCGTCTGCAAGCTCGATCAGAGCTGCGAACAGCAGTTCGTCGTGGGTCCGTGACATGGTCGCTCCTCGTCATCAAGTAGACCTCTGACACTCCCAGGCTAGGGACTCCACGACGAGTTGGCGACGGGTTGGTGGGAACGGACACCCGGGCGAGCAGTCCTGATGCATGAGGGACTGTCCGTCGTCACCAGACACAGTCCTGCACTCCTGCGAGGCCGGTCCAGACGTGCTCCATCCCCACCGCGCAGAGCTCCGCCCGAGGGTTCTGGAGTGGGACGTCGACCCACACCATCAGCACCTCGGGAGACCGCTGGAGCAGCGCCACGACTGGGTCCGGCAACCGGTCGGTCCGCACCAGCTCGTGACCGTGCGAGCGCAGAACGAGGCATCGGTCCTCGACCTCACCGCGCACCTCGGTCAAGGGCGGAACGTCCTTCTGCAGTACGGAGTCAAGGCCGAGGACGGCCGCCTGAAGTGCGGCGAAGTCGTCGGGAACAGTCGGACCGAAGCACACGACCATGCGCGGCCGGTTGTCGTGGGGATGGCGCCCGACCCAGCTGGCGGAGAAGAACGGGGGCGAGTGGAAGAGGAACTGGGGCGTGGTCGGGCTGGACATCTGGGACCCTTGGTCGAACATCGACGCATGCGGTTTTGCTCGGCAGGGTCCCGGCCGAGAAGGGACAGGCGCACAACAACTACTTCGCCCCAACCTACGACCGTTCGGTCGTCGGGGCAATGGTCGGGCGTGGTCGTCAGACGTCGCTGAGGTGACGTCGCGGTCTGGCCGTCACCAGCGGTTGTGTACGTCCTCGGCCCAGCCGACGAGACCGTCGAACGCGATGCTCCCGCCATGCGGTGTCGTGTAGGACCCCGACCAGTGACCGAAGCACTGGTCGGTGCGCGACGACACGACGAGGAGGTCGTTGCTCGACCGCTTGTTGTGGAACGGGACGAGCGTCGCGTCGAGGCCACCGCCCGTGACCCGCCAGGGCCGACGCCAGTCGACGAGGTCGTACTCCCAGGTCAGCTCGTCGTGGATCTTGTACAGGTGGCCGTCGACGACGAGCCCGTTCTCCGTCGAGCCCGTCCCGGCGGTCCACTTCCCACCGACCTGTAGCCCGACGCGACGTCCGCGCGACATCCCCGACCCGGCTCCCCAGTTCCACCTGACGTTGTACGGCCAGCGGCCGCGCCCATGGTCGAGCACCGCCCACGACGACGGCGGCACCTCGTGCTGCGTCCCGAGGATCGTCACCACGCCGGCCGCGCTCAGTGCGACATCCTTGACCGTGTACTGGAAGCGGCTCGGTGACCACGGGACGACCACGGCCAGGCAGTCCTGGTGCGCCGGCCGGCTGACCTCGACGTCGAAGGACGCCTCTGGGATGGCTGCACGAAGCCGCGTGCCGCCGTGCGGAAGCGGGTCGAGGTCGATCTCGAGGTCCTTCGCGCGTGCGCGGGCGCTGCCCTTGCCCAGGATCGGCGCCAAGGTGACGTCCTTGGCCGGAAGAACCGTCGCTGCCTGCGCCCAGGACGTCCCGGTCGACCTGTCGAAGATCCAGACCTCGTGAACCGCCGCGTAGTCGATGGACGACACGGTCAGGGCCAGGATGTGGGTCGGGGTGATGACGTTCCAGTACTCCCAGCGCTTGGTACGCCCCCACGATCGATGCGGGCCCAGCATCAGGCCCGCGGTGTCCACGACAGGTCGGCGAGACCATCCGACCGCAGCCGGGTTGAGGCGCCCGTCGGCACCTGTCAAGGACACGCGCGCCGTCAGCTCCGTCTCGCCCATGCGATCCCCACTCCCCCTGTGGTCACATCTTGGGGGTCAACGATCGCCTTGTACAGCAGGTGATCTGCTCTGAGAGCGAGGGGGCCGCGACGCAGATGTCGTCGTCGACCTGGTCGGTGGGCCGGATGCCACGGTAAGGCGCACCCGTGCTCAGCGAGTGCCCGGCCGGACGCTGTGCAGCGTCACGCGCCGCCTACCGGACGCCCCACGATCATCCCCTGAAGGAGGCCGGGATCGAAGGTGTCGGCCGTCTCCTGGTCGAGTCGAGCACCCAGCCCGTCAAGAACCTTGGTGAAGAAGGCGCGGGCTGCGACGGCGTACACGACGTCCGAGATCTCGGCGTCCGACAGCCCCGCGTCGCGCAGGGCGTCGACATCGGACTGCTCCATCGCGGAGGCATCGAGGGCGAGCTTCGTGGCGAACGAGTAGAGAGCCGCGTCCTGTTCGGACAGAGAGCTGCCGTCCGACGTGAGCGCCAGGTCCTGCACGGTCTGGCCGTCTCCGCAGACATCCCGCAGGAAGGACGCGTGTGCCACGGTGCAGTAGGTCGACCGGAGCGCACGGGCAGCCGCGATCGTGACAAGCTCGAAGCGTCGCCTGTCCATGCCACCCCGGATCGTGATGTTCAGTGACGTCCAGGCCTTCGCCACGTCGGGCCGTGCTGAGAAGCATCCGGCGTAGTCAGGGAGGAATCCCCAGCTGTCGTGCTGCGACCGGTACCACTCAGCCAGCGCACCTGTTGCCTCGGACTCCGCTGTCGTCTCGATGAACATGAGCCATTGTGCGCCTGCGAGTCGGCGCCGCCAAGGCGTGGACCGGGGGTTCTCGACCAGCCTCGGGTGTCGCTAGACCGTCCGCGGGACCCTGCCGGTGAGCGTGAGGACCCAGCACATCGCCTTGTGACCGCCGTCCGACGCGGGCCCGAACATCAACGGGCACCCGCCGTCGATGACGGTCAGCCCGTGCTCGCGGCCATAGGCCGCAGCCTCGGGAGAGACGCTGCCCGCGTCGACCGAGCGGTGCATCCACACCCGCGTGATGCCCAGCTCGGACGCCTCCTGGACGGTGCCCAGCGCGTGCTCCGGGCGGGTGCCGATGACCACAGCCTCGACCCCGCCGGGGATCGAGCGAAGGTCAGGGTACGACGTGTCGCCCTCGACGTTCTGGGCGTTCGGGTTGACCGCGAACACCGTGTAGCCGCGGTCCCGCAGCCGCTGGTACACCGCGTTGCTGCCATGGCCCTTGGGTTCGTGCGAGACACCGGTCACCGCGATCCTCCGGCACGCCAGGAAATCCGCAGCAGCTTCCGAGATCTTCATCGCTGACTCGCTTCCCCTTGGCGCCCTCGAACGGGTCGCCGGGCCCGACTGTACGCCGGGGTGAGCGCGCCGAAGTGCGCGGGACCCCCTCTCATCCCGGCACCGGATTGAGTCCAATGACGCAGAGAGTTCGGTGGTTCGACCGATGTTTCCTCGGGCCCTCGTTCCTAGATTCTCCGGGAAGCCTCAAGGAGCCCGGGGCGCGATCGGAGGAACGACAATGACCTGGACCACAGCCGAGTCGACGTTTGCCGAGTCCGAGTACGGCGAGTCGGAGTTTGGGGAGTCCGAGTTCGGGGAGTCGCCCGGCGAGTTCGGTGAGATGGCCCGCCCGTTCGCCTCAGCCGGCTACTCCGAGAGCGTCTCCGCCGAGTGGGAGCAGCCGCAGGAGACGCCCGAGGTGTCGGCCGAGACGATGGAAGCACCCCAGTCGGAGTTCAACGAGCTCAATGCCGTGTCGCCGTTCGCGCATGCGGAAGCCGCTGAGGACCGTGAGGTGCTGGCCGCCGAGTTCCTCAACGAGATGGCGGGCACGGAGCTGTCCGAGGCGATCGGAGAGCTCGCCCAGGAGTGGTCCGCCGTACACGCCGAGGTGTCGTCGAACGGCGGTCTGGGTGTCTCCCTCCCCGCGCTGCACGAGGCCAGCGCCCT
This sequence comes from Propionibacteriaceae bacterium, assembly GCA_003153855.1. Classification (GTDB taxonomy): domain Bacteria; phylum Actinomycetota; class Actinomycetes; order Propionibacteriales; family Propionibacteriaceae; genus Fen-668. The sequence goes on along the minus strand of PMBM01000170.1, from coordinate 24,398 downwards.
GGTCACCCGGCACGCCGACGAGATGGCGGCCGAGGTCGACCGGTTCCTGGAGACTCTCGGCGAGCAGCTGGGCGAGCACTCCGCCACCACGATCAGCGAGAGCGAGTTGGCGTCCTTCCTGGAGTTCACGGAGTCGCCACCCATCCCGATCGGCGCGTCCCCCGCGCAGGAGCAGTTCTTCAAGAAGCTCGGCCGTCTCGTGGGACGGGTGGCCCGTGGCGCAGTCAACCTCGCGAAGAAGGGCGTGGCGCTGGTCGGAAAGATCGCCTCGTTGCCGTTCAAGTTCATCTTCAGCAACCTCGGAAAGATCGTCCGCCCGCTGCTCCGGCGGGTGCTGACGTGGGCCATCGGGCGGCTTCCGGTGCCGCTGCAGCCGATCGCCAACCAGCTCCGCGTCCGCATCTTCGGCAGCGAGGCGGAGTTCGGCAACGAGGCGGAAGCATCGTTCGGTGAGGTCGGCGAGCACGGTGGCTGGACCAGCGAGCAGTCGTTGGTCAACGAGCTCGAGGGCGAGCTGACGTGGCACGGCGGCATCCCTGCGGTCGGGGAGGCGTCTGCCCTCGAGCAGGAGTTCGTCACGTCCGTGAGCCGCTACCTGGCTGCCGAGAACGAGTCCGAGCTCGCCCAGCTCGAGGCCGAGTTCAACGCGACCACTGCCGAGCACGAGGCCGCGCCGGGCGCTGCTGAGCTGGACGGCGCGCGCGTCGTACTCGTCCGCGAGCTCGCAGAGCTGCGCGACGGGGAGAGCGCGGGCCCGGTCATCGAACGGTTCCTTCCCGCGATCCTTCCCGCCTTGCGCATCGGCGTCCGGATCATCGGCCGCCGCCGCGTCGTCAACTTCCTTGCGGACCTCTTGGCGAAGCTCATCCGACCCCTTGTCGGCCCGCAGTTCGCCACCCCGCTCTCCCAGGCGCTCGTTGACGTCGGCCTGCGGATCTTCACCCTGGAGACGAATGCCGAGGACCGCGAGCTGGCCGGACCGTCAGCCGTGGCGTCGATCGTCGAGGACACGGTCCGCCGCCTCGCCGAGCAGGGCAACGAGATCTTCGCCGACACCAACCGGCTGCACGCGGAGACCGTGGCCGCGTTCAACGAGGCGGTGGCCCACACCGTCCCGTCATCGATGGTCCGGGGCGACCTCGACACCCGTGAGACGTCCGGCTCCACCAACGCCACCTGGGTGCTGCGGCCGCGCGTCTACTGGTACCGCAAGTACTGCCGGATCTTCGAGGTCACGCTGACCCCCCAGATGGCCGCGGCCATCCCCACCTTCGGCGGGGTGCGGCTCTCCGCCGTGCTCAGGGCCCGCGGAATCCGGCTCCCGATGAAGGTCCGGGTCCACCTGTACGAGACCTTGCCGGGCACGTACCTCTCCCGGATCGCGCAGCTCGAGAAGGGTGTTCCCGGCATGTACCCCGACGGGTGGCGCCACTTCCACCCACTGTCCATCGCGGCGGCCGGAATCCTGCTGGGCGAGCCAGGCCTCGGCGCTGACGTGGATCCGAAGTTCACCCGCGACCGGTCGCTGGTCGCCGCCGGCCAGCGCTTCTTCTTCCTCCAGCTGCCCGCCGGCGCGGGGGGCGTGTCACCGGCGACTCCCAGCCAGGCCTTCGTCACCATCGACGCCCGACCGGGCAAGGACATCATCAGGCTGAGCATCTACCTGTCCGAGGCGGACGCGCAGGGCATCGCCTCGCGAGCGCGACAGCGCAACACCACCGCCTTCGTGCTCGCACTCCGTGCCGCCGTCGGGGCAGCCGTCAACAGTCTGAGACTCAGTCCGCGCTCGCGCGTCACCCTGCTCCGTGAGGTGGCGGGAGAGGCGCCTGCGGCCGCCGGGGCGGGCATCGCGAGCACGATCATCGAGAAGATCGTGGACAGGCTCATCGATGCCGCGATCCGGCTCGTCATGGACTACGCCAAGGTGAAGGGCGACGAGTTCGTCACGGCGGCCGACAACCCCGCGAACGGCGTATCGGTGCTCATCACGTTCCCGATCCCCAGCCTCTCGACCATGTTCCTGGGGCCCCTGACCGGGATCGTCGCGATCGCCCGGATCCTCAGCGCCATCCTGACCCACCGCGCCGGCGTCATGACGGTCGCCGGGTTCCGGAGGTACTGACGGCCATGGAGCTCGCGGAGGCCCTCCGGATCCAGCTGGAGAGGCAGGTGTCCCACTGGGAGGCGGCGGCCGTCGCGCTGAGCGATCCCGCGTCCTTCGCGTCGGAGACGGCGTGGGCCACCCTCGAGCAGTACCTCAACCGCGCTGTACGAGCCTCGCTGGAGATGTCGGTACGCACCTTGCGTACGGAGATCACAGGCCTGCGCACCCAGCTGGACAACGCGAAGCAAGGGCCTGAGCTCGTCGTCGTCGCCCGCCGGCTGCAACGGGTCCGCCGCCAGTACGGTCAGGTCGAGACGGTGGTCAGCTTCTACGCCGACGCGGTCAACACCCGTACGAGCCCCACGCTCGGCACGCACATGCGGGCGCTCGACCGGTTGGCGGTCACGAGCATGCGCAGCGCCCTCGATCCGATGGGGCGCCCGGTACCCCCGGTCCTCACGTACGTGGACAAGGGACTCGGGGCGGCGATCCTCCGCGCCGGAGTCAGGCTGTGGGATGGTCGCAGGAGCCCGGCCGCCGCCATCAAGGTCACCCGGCACAACCTGTACAGACCGACCGCCCTCGTGCACGAGACCGGTCACCAGGTGGCCCACCTGCTCGGGTGGAACCGGGAGGCCTCCGCCGCGATGGGTAAGGTCCTGGCGGACGACCGGCAGCTCGCGCTCGTCTGGCGATCCTGGACCTCCGAGATCACCGCGGACGCGTACGCCTTCGTCCACTGCGGCTACGCGGCCGTGGCGGCCCTGCACGACGTGGTCGCCAACGAGATCGAGTCCGTGCTGCAGCTCACCCCTGGCGACCCGCATCCCGTGTCGTACATCCGGGTCCTGCTCGGCGTCGAGATGTGCCGGCGCTACTACGGGGCCGGGCCGTGGGACGATCTCGCGGCCGCGTGGACGGCCACGCACCCGCTGTCTCAGGCGGCCCCCGGGGTCGGCGACCTGCTCCGTCGGTCGAGGACCAGGCTGCCCGAGCTCGTCAACGCCCTGCTCGCCCAGCCCTGCACGGCCTTCGGGGCACGAGCGCTCGCACAGCTGGTCGACCCGCAGCGTGTCGCTCCCGCGGCCTTGCAGCAGCTCGCGGCGGTCAGCGGGCCCGCCCTGTTCACCTCCTCCCATCTGGTGGAGAAGGAGCAGCTCCGCATCGTCGCGCTCACGGGCCTGCGGATCGCCACCGACCCGCGCAACACCGTGCTCCACACCGCCGACCTAGCGCGCTTCGCCCAGGCGTTGGGAACCACCACGACCGCATCCCTAGCCGCATGAACGCCAGAAGGAGGACCGCGATGAACAGCGATGAAGTCCGGGACGAGGAGCTCCGGCGACTCGCCACAGAGGTGATCACCGAGCTCCGCGAGTCGCTGCGCGCGGCCAACGCGGAGTCCCTGACACGTGGCCAGCAGCTGATGGAGGACTGGGTGGGCGACCGCCCCAACCACCGCTGGTCCGCGTACGACGTCTGGGCACGGCTCGAGGGCGACCCCGCCGTGCTCGTCCAGGGAGACTACGGGCTGCTCCGGACAGGGCTCGGACGGCGCGTGAGTCCCGACGGGCCTCCGATCGACATGAGCCTCCACTTCCACATGAGCGAGGAGGGCCTGTGGGTACGAGGCCGGCAGCTCACTCGCTCGATCGGCGTCGTCGTCCGGTGGACCGAGGAGGGCGGCCACCAGCGGGAGACGGTCTTCCCCCACACCCTCGGTGACGCCAGCCAGCTGATCCCGTACGACGAGGAGTTCGCCGACGCTCCCCTGCGCGTGATCTCGTTCGACGCCTCGTCCGTGACGGGGTTCGGCGTGTGGTCCCTGTCGTTCTTCGCCGAGCCCACCCCGACCAGTGAGTGAAAGGACTCCCCCGTGTTTCGCAACCTAGCCGCACTGTTGGGCGGAACGACCAACCTGTTCCAGCTCCACCCCGTGCAACTGCACCGGTACCTGGAGAAGACGTGGACCCAGATGGGACTCGTCCAGATCGGCACCGACACAGAGAACGTCTTCCTCGGCGAGGACGAGAACATCGTCGCCCTCCTNNCACCCGGATGCCCTGGGAGCACCTCATCTACGCCTACCTGCTCGAGAACACCGGCATGATGCGCATCTTCAAGCGGGTCGTGGAGCTGTACGCGGCGGGCGAGCAGCTCGACGTACCAGGCCCCGTCACCCGCCAGTGGCTGCGTACGTCCGAGGAGCTTCTCTTCACCAACCCGCCGCCGTTCGGCATCGGCTCGCTGGCGAGCGACATCCGTCCCGATCTCGAGGCGACAAGGCGGAACGCATACTGGCGGCTGCTGGGCATGGACCTCGACCACGGGGCGCCAAGCGGACGGCCGTACCCGTACCCGCGCGTCACCGCGGCGAACGTGGACTTCGTGGCCAACTTCGAGTCGCTCCTCGCCGAGGTGTGGCAGAACTACATCAACCGGGTGAACACCAGCGGCGAGAACGCGTCCGACCCCGAGGCCGTGGCCAACCGCGCCGACATCCTCGCCAAGGGCCTGAGGGTCCGGCGCCTGCGCGGGAACCTGGCACGCGAGGAGTTCTTCTTCACGGCCGTGCTCAGCTGGTTCCACGTCACGCTCGAGAGCGACAACGACATCATCGTCGACCTCAAGGCGACCGCGGCAGATCCGAGCGAGCGGCTGCAGAAGCTGGGCGCGCGCGTCGGGATCCCGGCGCATCCCCGAGCCCGGAATCTCATCCTCATGGCAGAGCCGGCAAGCTCCATCCTGCGGTTCGTCGAGCTGGAGAAGTTCAGCGACGAGCCTGGCGCAGCGACCCTGTACGCCCCGACGGGTGCCATCAAGGACGACGCGCTGACGATCATCAACCACTGGGGCATGGCGACGGGACGCAACCTCAAGGTCCGCCGGACCACGACGGGGGTTCCGACCCCCAAGGGCTCAGCACCTCGCGTGCGGCCGGTGGCCGCTCTGCCGAGGACCAACGGCACGTCACCGGTGCCCGCCAACGGTCGCCCGTCAGCGATCCCTGGCCGCAACTGAACGATGGGAGAAGCACATGGACGAGATTCTGGGCGAGAACCCCTTCGCGATGCCGGGAGAGTCCCCCTCGATGGCCGAGGTCCTCGAGGCCGGTGAGTGGGAAGGCGAGGAGCCACTCCGACAGGAGGCCGCGGAAGCACGCCTCGACGAGTGGGAGTCCGAGCTCGGCGAGCAGCCCTGGTCCGGCGAGCAGGAGCGCGGATGGGCCAGGCCCGGTCGTCATCCCGGGCGCCGTCCAGGTTTGCCCGGTCAGCCGCCGTCCTTCGGGGGCACGCCCCTGCCTGGCGCACCCTCTGTGGGTCAGAGCCCCGGACCGGTATCAGGCCTGGCCACCGATGCGAGCGCGTGCCCTGACGTCACCTATCGCAACGAGCGGTGGACCCTGGGCAAGGTCGGCCGGCACCAGACCGCCGATGGCACCGCGACGCAGCAGAAAGTTGCTGAGACCGCCGCGGTACGCGTCCTCGAGCTCGGCGACTTCGACGTCGACGACTACCGGCTGCGACCCGCCCACCGCGCCCTGCTCGGAGCCCAGATCGCGGGCCTGGCCTCAGCGCTTCGCACCGGACGGATCGTGGCACCGGTCAGCATCTCGGTCCAGGGCCGTACGTCCAGCAGTGGCTCGATGAGCCACAACCTCGCGCTGTCGCGTCATCGGGCCGTGAACGCCCTCAACATGATCCGCTGCCTGGCCAAGCAGGCGGGGATCGACGCTCAGGTGCATGGGCGATGGACCCCCGTCGGCGAGTCGGTCAGCCAGACCACGATGGGCGACAACGTCGAGGGCGCGGACGAGCGACAGGTACGGATCCAGATCATCGCTCCGCGTCCCTCCGGCTTCGTCCCCGCGCCGCAGCCACCGGCGGGAGTGGCCCGGACCGGAGCCTCACCAGCGCGAGTCCAAGGCGGCGGTCCGTACCGGCGGGGATACCCCGTCGTCCGGCGGCAACGACTCAGCGGCTCGAGTTGGCGTCCCGGGTCGGGCGTCGCTCAGCTCTGCTTCGAGGTCGTGTCGGTCAAGCCCACTCGGGGGTACACCTGGCTGCGTGTCGGCGGCGCGAGCACGGCGAGCGCCCGCATCAAGGTCCATGACCATCGCACACGCAAGACCGCTCTGTACGTGCTTCAGGGTGTCCTCCTCAAGGCGAACACTCCTGCCAGCCCGGGCNNCGCGCGCCACGATCCCGACGCGGAAATGCGCGCCCACGTCGGTCGTGGCTCCCGGAGCGGATCCGATCCGGCTCCTCAGCGGTGTCGGGATCCTCGTCATCCCGCCTGCCGGCTCGGGGCGCGCCGCCCTGCACTTGCGGCCGAGATCGACACGCGTACGCCTTTCTCGGCGCCTCATCCCTGTGCGGGCCAAGCGTTACCCGACGCCTCTGATGCTCGTGGGACGGCTGCGGCTCGTACCCCAGGGCGTCCGTTGGGGAGCCGGCCCCGTGCCGCGCTTCCGAGAGCTCGGCGAGGCCGAGCTCGGTGAGCTCAACGAGTATGCCGAGTTCGGTGAGCAGGGCGAGTATGGCGAGCTCGGTGAGCTGAGCGAGTACGGCGAGTCCGNNCGGAGAGCTGAACGAGTTCGGCGAGGCCGAGCTCGGGGAGTTCGAGGGCGAGCTGAACGAGTACGGCGAGGTCAACGAGCTCGGTGAGCAGGGCGAGTCGGAGTTCGGGGAGTTCGAGGGCGAGCTGAACGAGTACGGCGTAGCCGAGTGGGGCGAGCTCGGCGAGTACGAGGGCGAGTACGAGTACGAGTTCGAGGGTGAGCTGAACGAGTACGGCGAGGGCGAGTATGAGGCCGAGTCGGAGTTCGGAGAGCTAGAGGGTCTCGGAGAGCTCAACGAGTACGGCGAGCTCGGCGGATAGCCGCGACTCGTGATCATCGACGCGCACTGCCACGCCGGCACCGGTGAGGGGCTCTCCCATCCTTCCAACACCGACGCCGACATCGCCCGGTACGCCCGGCGAGCGAGGGCGGCGGGGATCGACCGGACGGTCGTCTTCGCCGCGCTCACCACGGACGACTACCGGGCAGGCAATGCGCAGGTCGCGGCCATCGCAAGGAAGGACCCCCGCCGCTACATCCCGTACGTCTTCGTCAACCCCGCGTACGACCGGGGGCGGGTCCGGACGATCGTCGAAGGGGCCATCTCGGGCTGGGGCTGCCGGGGGATCAAGGTCCACTGGACCAACGGCCGCATCACCCGCGAGGTGCTCGATGTCGCCGAGCGCTGCCGACTGCCGGTCCTCTACGACCCCCGGGGCGACATCAGCACGGTCGAGCTGGTGCTGCGGTCGTACCCTCGGGTGCCGTTGATCATCCCCCATCTGGGGTCGTTCGCCGGCGACTGGGGAAGCCAGGTGGCGATCATCGACAAGCTCCGGAACTACCCGAACCTGTTCGTCGACTCGTCGGGCGTCCAGTACTTCGACCTCCTCGTCGACGTCGTCCGACGGGGAGGGCCCGACAGGCTCATCTTCGGCTCGGACGGGCCGTTCCTGCACCCGGGCGCGGAGCTCGCGAAGATCAAGCTGCTACGCCTCGTGCCCGAGCAGTTCGTCCTGGTGACCTCCGGCACGATCCTGCGGCTCCTCGGACCGGCCATCCTTGCCGCCTCTGGCAACACCCCAAGGGCTAGCCGCGCCACGTATCACGGGGTAAACTCGCCGCTCTTGGGAGCAGGACACCCACTCGGAACCGGGGTTCACCGATGAACTCACATGGCCTGCATCACGACGACCAGCCGCCGCTGCGGCACCTCAGCTCCGACCGAGCGAGGTTGGTGAAGCGACTCCTGCGTCAGACCGAACAGTCCGCGGCCTCCGGCATCCCAGGCCTCGTGTCGCTCCAGGGCGACGCCGGGCAAGGCAAGTCCACGATGCTGGAGTCGGTGATCGCCGAGGCGCGTGCGCGTGGCCGAGCCGTCGTGCAGATGACAGGAAGTGCCTTGTCCGCGGGGATGCCCTACGCCGCGCTGTACGACATGGTTACCGACCCGTCGAACATGCTCGGCCGCGCGACCCAGGGTCTCGCCGAGCAGCTGGCTTCCTTCCAGGCCAGCACGTCACCGCTGGCCGTCTCCTACGCGATCGGCTCCTGGCTGCAGGACCTGAGCCGCGAACGGGCGGCCATGCTGCTCGTCGACGACGCGGACCTCATCGACGAGGACTCGCTGCGCGTGGTCGCGTACGCCGTGACGCGCTACGCACCGGAGACGACCTCGGTCATCTACACGCTCACTCGGGCCGTACCGCTGCTGGACCGTCTCCAGGTCCCGGGGATCCACCTCAAGGACCTGCGACGCCACGACGCGGTCACGCTCGCGGTCGAGGCCGGCGCCAGTGAAGCCTCGGCCCAGCACCTGGTCACCCGGCTCGGGGGAAACCCTCTCGCGCTCCTTCATGCTGCGCCGTCCTACGCCGAGCCGTCCGGCGCGTCGTGGCCGAGGGACGTCCCCGTCGCGGCGCGGCTCGAACTCGACGTCACCGCACGGATGGACCCGCTCGCCCCTCATGCCCGGCGAGTGCTGGCCGGATCCGCCGTCACGGGCGAGGTCAGCCTCGAGCTGCTGTCCGCGTACGTCGAGGAGACCCAGGACTCGCTCGACGACGTGCTGGACGGGATCGAGCAGTCGGGGCTGGTCAAGGTCAGACGCGATCGACTCCAGTGGCGACGCGTCTGGATGAGCGCCGCGGTGGCACGCCGCTACGACGCCGACCGGCGCGAGCGCCTGACGGCTCTGCTCCAGCGACGGCGGCCGGACGTCCTCGCGGGGCCGAGCTCCGATGGCAGACCTGAGCAGCTGACCGCGTCTGAGCGCCGAGTCGTCGAGGTGATCATCGGAGGGGCTTCCGTGAAGGATGCGGCAGAGCAGCTGTTCATCAGCTCCAGGACGGTCGGCTCGCACCTGCAGAGCGCGTACCGCAAGCTGGGGATCCACTCGCGGTCGCAGCTGGCAGCCCTGCTGCTGTCCGGTGACGGCACGGGCGGACTCGCTGTTGCCGTGTAGCCGCGTGCACCGGTGAGGCGCGAGTTCCCGGGCATGCAGAAGGGCCCGGCCGAAGCCGGGCCCTTCTGAAGAAGCTGAGGTCAGCTCAGGACGACGATGTTCGCAGCCTGGGGGCCCTTCGGGCCCTGCTGGGTGTCGAACGACACGCGGTCGCCCTCGTTGAGCGAACGGAAGCCGTTGGCGTTGATCGCGGAGAAGTGAGCGAACACGTCGGCGGAGCCGTCCTCCGGAGCGATGAAGCCGAAGCCCTTGTCGCCGTTGAACCACTTGACAGTGCCAGTAGCCATGATTGTCTCCTTGTGTAGGAAGCGGAGCACACGCGGATGCGGAGCTCAGTGATGCAGCTGCAATGAACGCTTCCCGCAAGGACCCACACTGGAAAACCAGCAGTTCTACCTAAACAAGTAAACGAAGATTCCAAACAACAACGGGGTCAACACTACAGGCAACACCCCAGGACAACGAATCGGCGCGCGGGTGCGACGAGGTCCTGACTGCCCGGCCTCATGACTCAGGAGCCGAGGATCGCGTCCATCAGCGCGCTCGTGCGCAGGGCGGTACGGCCGGTGCTCGGGCAAGCCCCGACGCCGCGCAGCTCGTCGAGGATCGTGGCGACCAGCGGACCGTGTACGTGCGGGGGGTCGCCGACCTCGTACGTCTCTTCCCCCTCGCCGGTGACGACGCGGATCGGCGTCGGGGAGAAGCTGGCGAAGGTCAGAGTGCCCTTGTCCCCCATCAACACCGTCTGCTCGAGCGCGCCGGGAGTTCCGAACGTCCACGAGCCTGACCCCACGACGTCGCCGAACCGGTAGCTGGCGGACACGGCGTGTCCGTCGCCGGAGACCCTACCGGCGGGGTCGGATGCAGGACCCAGAAGGTGATCGAGCACATCGAGGGTGTGGCACGCCGTCTCGTAGAACTCACCACCGCGGTTGACCTGTGGATCCCAGCGCCAGCCGTTGAAGTCGGTCGGCTTGCGCCAGGTGGTCTGTACGGACAGCAGCCGACCGAGTGTCCCAGCGGCCAGGAGCTCTCGGATCTTGACGAAGCGTGGCAGCGTCCGCCGGTAGTAGGCGACCCAGAGATGGACACCGGCACCGTCTGCTGCCTCTACCATCCGTCGGCACTCGACCGACGACATCGCCATGGGCTTCTCGACCAGTACGTGCTTGCCGGCGCTGGCCGCCGCGATGGCGTACGCGGCGTGCGTCGCAGTCGGCGTGGCCACGTAGACAGCGGTCACCTCGGGATCGTCGATCACCGCCTGCGCGTCGGTCGACCACCGGCCGACGCCATGCCGTGCGGCGAAGTCACGTGCGCGATCTCCGTCGCGCCGCATGACGTGGACGACGTCGGAGTCCGGCGCGCGGAAGATCGACGGCGCCGACTTCACTTCTGTGACGTCCCCGACCCCGATGATGCCCCAGCCGATCATGAGGACATCCTGCCCGTCCGTCGGCCGTCTGAACATGGACGCGGGTCGGACCGCAGTGTCAGGCGTCGCCGAGCGTGACCGCCTCGGCCTCGATCTCCGAGTCCATGCGCTCCGCCCCGTGGTTCGGGGCCGCGTCGAGGGTGTGAATGGCGCTACGCACGGTCCACAGGACGCACATGGCCGCGAACACCGCACCAGCCCCGACGAAGAAGGGGACATGTACGGAGCGCTCCCCCAGCGTCCCGGCGAGCCACGGCGCGATGGCCCCGCCGATGAACCGGACGAAGCTGTACGCGGACGACGCGACAGACCTCTCCACAGGCGAGATCTTCATGACTGTCTCGGTGATGAGCGTGTTGTTGACGCCCAGCGCGGCCCCGGCCAGCACGGTGCAGGTCACCAGCACAGCCTTGTTGTCCGTGAACAGGCCCATGAGCAGGAGCAGGAGCATGAAGACGCCGAGCGCACCCACGATGCCGCGCGCTGTACCGAAGCGTCGCTGCACGCGTGGCGCGACGACGACAGATGTCAGAGCCAGCAGCAGGCCCCAGCCGAAGAAGACCCAGCCCACCCCGTGAGCATCCATGTTGAGGGGGAAGGGCGTGAAGGCGAGGAGGGTGAAGAAGCCGAAGTTGTACAGGAACGCCGTCAGCCCGACNNGGTGAGCGTGCGGCGGCGTCTTGGGGAGCGTCACCGCGGTGGCCACCAGCGCGATCGTCATCAGTGCGCTCACGCCGAAGAAGGGGAACCGCCACGACAGTGAGCCGAGGACGCCGCCGAGCAGCGGACCCGCGGCGATGCCGAGCCCGAGCGCTGCCTCGTACAGGATGATCGCCTGCCCGACCGAGCCCACCGATGCCGACACGATCGTCGCGAGCGCGGTCGCGATGAACAACGCGTTGCCGAGACCCCAGACGGCGCGGAAGGCGACGATTCCCGGTATCGCGTTCTGTGCCCCGGCGAGCCCCGCGCCGACGATGATGACAGCGAGGCCCAGCAGCAGGGTGCGCTTGGCCCCGAGGCGGCTGGACACGAACCCCGTGATGAGCATCGCGACCGCCATCACCCCGTTGTACGAGGTGAACAGCAGCGNNGACGAGCCCGATGCCCATGAAGGCGATGACGCAGGCGAAGGCCACGGACCAGACGGTCTTGGGTTGGCGAGTCGGCATACGGGAATCCCTTGCTTGTCGGTGCTGGGGTCAGTGAATGTCAGGAGACGCTCGAGGACCGCCATCCCCCGACGCAGCTCCTCGCGTTCGGCGGCGGTGAAGCCGTCCAGCGCCGGCGCCAGGATTGCCGCGCGGGCCTCCCGTGCGCGAGCGAGGACGACCCGTCCAGACTGAGTGAGCCGTACGGGGACCGCGCGACCGTCCGACGCGTCGGCCAGTCGCTCCGCCAGCCCGGCCTGTACGAGCCGGTTGACCTGCGCGGTCGTACCAGGCTGGCTGCTGTGATCGGCCGCGGCCAGCGCCGTGATCCGCGCGGGTTCGTACTCCTCGATCAGGGCAAGCAACCGCAGCTGTGCTGACGGGACCTCGAAGCGCGCGCTCACGTTGGCCCAGCGGTTGGCTCGCGCGATCGTGCGCAGGACGTCGTCAGCCAAGGTCTCGTTGCCCATCGGGACACCTTACATAACTAGATGATGTTTCTCCGAGACAGGACCGAGTGAGCGCTTGGCGCGTTGATCCACCCGGGGGTGTCATGACACCCGTCCACGGCAAGGAGCCAGGTGATCGCCGACGTCGAGGTGTGGCACAGCAGCTCAACCGGGCAACGACCCCTATGGCCAACAGCGCGCGCCGGCTGCGGTGGGGGCTGCGTGGCAACGGCACGTACCCCGTTACTGACGGGGTACGTGCCGTGGCGGTCTTTGAGGGCGGCGATGATCCGGTCGCGAGACCGGAGAGCTCACGCCGACCCCCTCGTCAGGCGTGTTGCGGTCGTCGTCCTCCGGCAACGGGAGGCTTGACAGCGTCGCCTGCACGGGGGGCAGTGCCCTCGTGTTCGCCGGGCACCAGGGGTACATCGTCCACATAGGTGGCCTCGGGGACCGGCCCCATCCCCGCTCGAGCGATGAGGACGTCGCTGATGAACAGGTCGTAGATGAGGATGCCGATCACGCCCCCGATGAGCGGGCCGACGATGGGGATCCACCAGTAGTTGCTGAAGGTGGCACCGTTCCCCGGCATCGCCAAGTCTCCCCAGCCGGCGGCCCACGCCAGCAGCCGGGGTCCGAGATCGCGCGCAGGGTTGATCGCATANNTTCGCCATGGCCGCCTTGTTCCGCATGTCGACAACCGCGGCGATCAGCACGAGAAGCAGTGCCGTGCCGACGATCTGGTCGATGAGCGGGCCCCAGACGCCTCCTTTGTAGTACGCGGCTGGGAATGTCCCGAAGATGGAGAAAGTCGCGACGCTGTGCCCGGCGGGCGTGCTCGCATCCTCGAATGCCTTGATCGCATCCTTGTAGACAAGGAGGACAACCGCGGCGCCGGCGAAGGCGCCTGCCANNACCGCGGGGTTGAGGTGCGCTCCGCTGATCCCGCCAGCCACGTACACGCCGAAGGCGACCGCGAATGCCCAGCCCCAGGCGATCACCAACCAGTCTCCTGCCCCGAGGAGGGACGCGGTTGGGCCTTGGGTGCGCCCGGATCCGGGAAGCGCGGCAACCGTCATNNTTCAGCCGACATCGTGACCTCCCATGATGGGTCCGCGGTCCCGGAGTTCGGAAGGCCAAATCTGGAGTTGGCTTTGACAACCGGCAGCCTTGACGACATGTCCCAGCTACCGAGGCGGTGGACGATGAAAAAACTGGATGAACTCTCTTGAGACTACGTCTAACGGCCTGGCTCCGCAGTCCGTCTCGACATCAGCCGCCCAGATCGCTGGCCAAGCCTCTCCATTCCTAGCGCTCGCGGCTCCGACCAGGAAGTGCCGGCACGAGCTGAGTGGCCACCCAGCGCGGTCGGCACCGGAGGTGGTGATCTCGCCGACCGGGAGGGATCGATCCCGCTCAAGGTGTTGCTACCCGCGGATAGCAAACTCACCGATGCCGTCACCGGAGAGCTCAGGCAGTACAACCCGCCGCCCCGCAAGCGACATCATGATCGCTTCACCGGTTCCCGCGACGAGAGGCCCGTCGCCATGCGCCCACCCGATGTCGCTGGCCTCGAACCGAAGTCCCAGGGACCGTCCCTTGCCCCGCCCGGCCCTAGAAACCAAGAAGTCCAGGATCGCGACCAGTCTCGCGGGTGGGATCTCCCGGACGATGCCCAACGGACGACGCGCGTCCTGGCCATGAACAACGACGTCCATCAGCGGCGCGATCGACCCGACACCTGGCGGAGCGAAGTGATTGCCGGCACCACTGCGAAGCAAACCCGCAAGTTCCACAGCCGAGCTGCGCGCCATCCTGCTCGTGAGCCTCAGGTTCGCACGGTCAAAATCGCCGCGACCCCTGATCAGCTCGAACAACACCACACTCATGCCGGTCGTCAACGGGACCACGAGGTGCGCGGCGATGTCGTGCACCGTCCAGCCTCGGCACAAACTCGGCGTCGCCAACTCCTCCGGGCTCAAGGTGTCGATCAGGTCGGCGAAACCGCGCCGCTCGTCAGCAATGTCGACGAAATGATCCACGTCGTCCTCCTTCACCCCAAGTGTCCAGCCACAGGCGGGGCAGTGCAGGCGTTGATCGAATCGTTCCGGAGGACGGGCGATCCGTACTGTCCGCGGCTAAGAGCGGGGTGGGTCGAGTCACCCAGACCGGATGACAGCGACAGGCGGTGGCTGTCGACGGACTGACTGAATGCGATGGTGCTCACGAACTTCCCCCTTGAGGGGTGCTTCGCTTCGGCGAGCTCACTGAGCTTCGCCAGCACGACGGGCAGCTCGCTGACGACAACAGCAGCGGATGGATCCACGTTCGGCGGGCCGTCATCTGGCCAACGCCGCACACCCGTGGTCTCGACTCCCAAGACGAGCGCCGGCGTCCGCGACGTGGCGATCCCACCCCACGTGATCCCCATGCTGCGTGCCCACATGGCCCTGTTTCATGTTGATGGGCATCCTTGCCTCCTCGGCCCGGCTCGATGTGTCCGCTGCCTAAGGCGCCCAACCGAACCGAGCCACTGCGAGTGCCCCTCGCCGCTAGGGAGGTCGCTCCACGCCCGAAGGGCACGATCGTCCAGGCCTGGACATTGCCACGCCACCAGAGGGAAGGAGCCTCCTGGCCATGTGCCGGAGTGCTTATCCCGGGAGTCGTAGAGTCGATCTGTGAGGATCTCCTCGGGCGACAAGCTGCTGGACCGGACGTTCTTCGTGAGCCTGATCCTGAAGTTGGCGGACGGCGTTCTCGAACTGGCTGGCGGCGCAGTGCTCCTACTGCTGACTCCCGGTCAGATCCAGAGAGCCGTTGCAGCGGTCACCCGAGGGGAGCTCGCCGAGGACCCGAACGATCTCATCGCCAACGTGCTGGTCCGCTACGCCAGCCAGCTGAACGTGTCACTGACTCTCTTCGGCGCTTGGTACTTCCTCGTCCATGGAGTCGTGAAGGTGCTGCTCGTCGCCGCCGTATTGCGCGACCACCTGTGGGCCTATCCATGGCTGATCGGTTTCCTGGTCGCCTTCATTGGCTTCCAGGGGTACGAACTGGTCGTGCACCTCACGTGGGGTCTGCTTCTTCTGACCCTGTTCGACATCTTCATTGTCTATCTCACGGTCCGCGAGTACCGCCGGCACAAGGCCCATCCCAAGGTTGCAACCGAGCCCGCGAGCCCCAGCACCTGACTCCCAATTCCCGCCTCCATCAGCGTTGATCACCGCTCTCCAGTCCCTGTAGGGAGAGCAGGCGCAGCATGGGCCCCGGGGGGCGAACGGGACGGCACGAATGTTCCCCCAAGTGGGCCGGAAGGCTATGCCTGCCCTCCCCGACAGCAGGCCTCAGCGATGACCAGCGCGGCCCGGGTCGTCCACGAAATCGCCGGAAGTGAACCTCACTCCCCCGGCGATGCGCCGCCGAATGCCTGCCCCAGGACTTATCTTGTGCAGACGGCGGAAGGGACGACGATGAATCGGCGTGGGTTCTTGGCGGTGGGTACGGGGGCTGTTGCAGCCTCCGCGCTGGCGGCGTGCGCGCGCCAGGCACCGTTGGACATCTCCGGCGACTCAGCAGTCTCTGACGCCGCCACGAGCCCCATGACCGGTCGGACGTCTCCGAACCCCTCTGAGGCGCCGACAACCCTGCAGACCCCAGCTGCGTCATCGCCGCCGCTGCCGACGACGAAGGGCGCGATCCCGGTCGGCAAGGCGATCACGGAGATCCCGATCCCCGGTCCATACATGGCATGGACCATCGACGACGGCACCGATCCGACGGTCGTTGCCGCCTACGCACAACTGGCAGAGGAGACCGGCAACCGGCTGACGTTCTTCCTCAACGGCAACCAGCCGTCATGGACGATCCATGCGAAGCGGTTGCGCCCCCTGGTGGAGTCGGGTCAGATCCAGCTCGGCAACCACACCTGGTCGCACCCAGACCTGCGGGCGCTCACGACCGCCGGGATCCAGGACCAGCTGCAGCGCAACGAGAACTTCATCATGCAGACGTACGGGGTGAGCGCGAAACCGTTCTACCGTCCGCCGTTCGGCTACGTGAACGCCCACGTTCGGGATGCCGCCGCGGCGATCGGCTACACCGCCCCGACGCTCTGGTACGGGTCGTTGTCCGACTCCAGCGTGCTCACCAGCGACCAGATCTCAGGCTTCGGCGATCAGTGGTTCGGCGCCGGCCGGGTCGTGATCGCCCACGCCAACCACCCGGGAGTGATCGGCGCGATGCAGCACCTGGTGGACCTCGTCGCGCAGCGCGGCTTGCGTACCGTCACACTGCGCGACGTGTTCGCGACCTAGGTTGGCCCTGGCCCCCGGCCTTGGTGATTCGGGATCGAGTTTCCGCCATCTAGATGACTATGGGTTAGTACCAATGAAACCTGGCCCACTAAGGAATGCCTTTCCTACATACGGAGCGAGCCAGTCTGGGTGATTAGCCGACGGCCCATGATGCCAAGGGTTTTTACCCGCCCACCCGACCTCCATCCTGCAGCCCCGGCGTCGGGCCAGAGACTTTGCCAGGGTCTGGCCTTGTCAGGAGCTTGTCCGCGCCACTCTGTCGCTGCGTCTAGGGCTGCTGGGATCTGGCTACTCGAGTGTTCATGTATTCGCCATCACGAGTTGATCGGGCGATGCCGGGTCGAGTCGGACAATGTCATGTCTGCGTTACAGTTGATTGGTTCTGAATCTATTGGGGGGAGATGCCGTGGTGATTCCTGTGATGCCGGTGGGCCCCCGCCTGAGGGGGAGGCGCTCCACGGTCCTGGCGCAGGCTCTGTCCGAGGCGCTGGTGTCCGTCGCGGGCCTGGTGGGACGTCCCGTCCGCGCACAGGACGGGACGTTGGTCGGCCGGGTCACTGACGTTGTGGTGCGCGCCGAGGGAGTACATCCGCGGGTGGCCGGCTACCACGTGCGCATCGGGCGTCGTTCCTGCTGGTTGCACGCCGAAGATGTTGCCGATGTCGAACAGGGACGCATCGAGCTGGCACAGAGCCGGTTCGACCTCGTCGATGTCCAGCGCAGGCCTGGGGAGATCATGCTGGTGGCAGACGTGATCGATCACCAGCTGGTCGATGTTGCCGGAGTCCGGGTGGTGCGCGCGTCAGACCTGTACCTTGCAAAGACGGCCGGAGTCTGGCAGCTGGTCGGCGTCGACGTCTCGTGGGGATCATTCCTTCGACGCGCTCTGCTTGGGAGCGCGAGCCGAACCCCCACCCCAGGCCAGGTCCTCGACTGGGCCGGAGTGCACTCACTGGCAGTATCGGAAGGCAGCTTCCGACTCAACCGGACCCAGGAGGGTCTCAGGCTGCTGAACCCGGGTGAGCTGGCCGAGCTGCTGGACGACCTGGGTCGATCCGAGCGTCTGGAGCTCCTCGAGCACCTGGACCTCGAGAGTGCTGCCGACACTTTGGAGGTGTTGGACGACGAGGATGCTGTGGCGCTGCTGCGGGACGGCACGCCGGAACGTGCCGCCGCGATCCTGTCGCACATGGAGCTCGACGAGGCGGTCGACGCCCTGCGCGACCTCGAACCGGACGAGCGCGAGGAGATCCTCGCCTCGATGGAGCCGACAGCCCTGGCGCGGCTGCGCGCTCTGCTCACGTACGACGAGAACACCGCAGCCGGAATCATGACTTCGGACCTGATCACGATCGGGGCCGACGCTACGGTCGCGGATGCCGTGGCCGAGCTCACTACGGCACGCGACCGCCCCGATCAAGTCGCAAGCATCGTGGTGATGGATGGAACGAGCGCCATCGCCGAGATCAGCGCCGCGCAGCTCCTCGGCATGGCACCCGACCGCCCAATCTCGGAGCTGACCACAAGACCGCTCGTGACGATCGAGGCGCAGGCATCGATGGGAGAGGTCATCGAAGCGATCGCCGACCATCGCGGCACTGGACTATTGGTGCTTGACGACGCAGGAATGCCGATCGGCCGCATCCTTGCCGACGACGTGGTGGACGTCCTTGCCAGGGAACACGACCGTCGCTGGCCGTGGCAGAGCGAGATCGGGGCATGAGATGACCCAGACGACCATCTCGCCCGTCACCAAGAGACGCGGGATCGCTCCACTCGTCGCCTTGGCGGCCGTCATCGGGCCGGGCCTGATCGCGGGCCTGTCCGACGACGANNGTGCCTTGATCCTGTTCCAGGACTTGGGCGCCAGGATCGGGGTGGTCACGGGCCAGGGGTTGGCGGGGCTCATCCGGCAGCGGTACGGCGCCCGGGCCGGGATGCTGTCGATCTCCGCGCTCCTGTTGGCCAACATCGGCACCACCACGGCGGAGTTCGCGGGCATCGCCGCCGGAGGCGAGATCTTCGGCATCCCTCGATGGGTGTCGGTTCCCATCGGCGCCATCGTGGTCTCCGCGCTCGTGCTGCGCGGCGGCTTCCGCGGCGTGGAACGCGTTCTCCTGGCCCTGTCAGCCATCTTCCTCGCCTACATCGGAGCCGGCCTGCTCTCCAAGCCGGACTGGGGAGCCGCCTTCCAAGGACTCGTCACACCCAGCTTGCCTCCGACGAAGGATGCTCTACTCCTGGCCACGGCAACGTTGGGAACCACCCTCGCTCCATGGGGTCTGGCGTTCATCCAGTCCTATGCCGTGGACAAGAAGATCAACCCTCAGCAGTTGAAGCTCCTGCGCATCGACGTGATCTCAGGAGCTGTCCTGACCGGGGTTGTCGGGTTCTTCGTGGTCGTGTCCTGTGCCGCAACGCTGCATCGCAACGGCATCGCGATCGACGACGCCTCCTCCGCAGCCCGAGCCCTGGAACCACTCGCCGGACACCTCGCGGCGCAGCTGTTCGCGGTCGGACTGGTCGGCGCCGCACTCCTCGCGGCGTCCATCCTGCCCCTGTCCACCGCGTACTCGGTCTGTGACGTGGCAGGACGTCCCGCGGGACTTGACGACAGCATCCGGGAGGCACCGCTGTTCTACGGTACGTTCGGCGCCGTCACGGTCATCGGCGCCGGCCTGGTGCTCATCCCTGGCATCCCGCTCGTACCGATCCTCGTTGGCACCCAGGTGATCAACGCCGTCCTCCTGCTGCCGCTGCTCTTCTACATGTCCGGCATCGCCCAGAGCCGCACTCTCATGGGCGAGTACGCGGTCGGCAAGCTCACCGCATCCAGCTACTGGATCGTCATCGCCCTAGTGATGGTCAGTATCGGCACCCTGGCCGTGCTCAGCGTCACCTAAGAGGCCAGGTTCGCCGACAGCCATCAGTCGTCGATGGACACGAGCATGTTGCCGGATTCCTCGAGCTTCTTGGCCTTCTGGGCGTCGTGGCGTCGGCAGATGAACTCAGCCACCACGTACATGATGGCCATCGGCAGCGCCAGGGCAGTCATCGAGAACGGGTCGGTCGAGGGCGTGGCAATCGCGCCGAAGACGAAGCATCCGAAGATCGAGAACGTACGAGCCTTCCGAAGCTGTTTACCGGTCACGACCCCGGCGAGGTTGAGCATGACGAGGATCACGGGCAGCAGGAAGGACACGCCGAACAGCAAAGTCAGCAGCAGCTCAAGCGCGAGGAACGAGTTCAGGTCGAGCTGGTTGACGATGCCCAGGCCCTGCGGCGTGAACTGCAGCATCACGCTGATACCCTCCGGCAACACCATGTAGCCCACCGCGCACCCGAACAGGAACAGCGGGATCGACGAGCCAAGGAAGTTCCGCGCGTACCGCTTCTCGTTATCCAGCAGCGCCGGGACGATGAACTTCCACAGCTGGTACAGCCACACCGGGCACGCGGCCAGCACACCCGCCACCACCGACACCTTCAGGGCCAGCATGAACGGTCCCGAGATGTCGCGGTTGACGACCTGCGTCGCCACGGTCGGGTTCCAGGCCTTGAGCTGGGTCAGTGCCGCCTGCCAGGGCCACAGGACCAGGTTGAGGATCGGCCGATAGAAGAACGCGCACAGCGACGACGTCACCACGATCGCAAGCACTGTGACGATGACCCGATAGCGCAGCTCCCGCAGATGGTCGTACAGCGACATCGTGCCGTCAGGCGTCGACGCCGGAGGCTTCAGTACCGTCCAGACCCGACGTGCACCACTCAGCACGGACATAGTCAGGCCTCCTTGCGGGGCTCCGTGGCCACGATCTCCGCATTGACGATCTCCGCATCCACATGCGTGGAGGTAACCGCAGCCTTCGGCGCATCAACGGGTGTGGCGAGACCGTCGGGCTCAGCAACCTTGGAGACCTCGACACCGGTGGGAGCCTTGATCTCTTCCTTGAACTCGCGGATTGCCCGGCCGGCGCCCTTGCCCATCCCCGCGACACGACTTCCGCCGAACAACAGCAGGGCAACAACGAGCAGGATGACCCACTCCATGCCGCCAGGCAGACCCATGACCAACGCCGTCATAACGACTCCTTCAGTGAGAACTGGGCCATCCTAGGCCGGGTACCTGTCTGGACGTCCCTGACATGCGGGCGGGGTCGCCACCCCGGAGCGAAGAGACATCACGGTCTGACTTCGGCTCGGCCGCCGGCCCTAGGAAGAACTCACCACGGCGTTTGCATGTACCGCAGCGCGCTCAGAGGGCGCGGATGGTCTGGCGTGACGTCACGTCTCTTGGTCGTTGTCGGGGCCCTCGCGGTGGCCTTGGGAGCTGCGCCCTGTTCGTTGCGATCAGTGCCGTGGTGGGGGGACAGCCGTATTCGGTAGTTGCATGGGCGGCCACAAGAACGGTCACCGTCTCCTTCTTCAGCGCCCTCCCGAGCGCCGCGACACCGGTAACCTCTACGACATCGAATGGTGATCCCGGCCAAAGCCGGGTCTTGCGACATAGGTGACGTTGACGTGAGGACAGGCGGAATCACCGCTGACGAGGATCGTGCCAAACTGTGGCGATGACCCCCAGCGCTGGCAAGCCGGATCCAGTCCCGTCTAGCGTCCCAAGCCCACTTCCTCCCGCACCGTGGGGCGACTCCGCGGATCGCATATTGCCTGCCTGGCTCAGATCGACAGCCCACGAGAGCCGCGTGCCGGTCGCCTCGGCGATCGTCGTGGCGGCAGCCCTGCAGCTGGTGCTGGCGCAACAGTTCATACTCATCCACCCACGATGGCTGCTGCCGACGTTGGAGATCGCGTTGCTGGTGACCCTGATCGTGCTCAGCCCGCTGAGACGTACTCGCTACACGACGCAGGGTCGATACCTCAGCCTGCTGCTGGTCGCGATCATCTCTCTGGACAACGGATTCAGTGCGGTGCTGTTGGACATGGGCCTGATCAACGGGACTGCGGGCGATCAAGCTGCGCCCCTGCTGGCGTCGGCGGGCGCGATCTATCTGACGAACGTGATTGCGTTCGGGATCTGGTACTGGGAGCTGGACAGCGGAGGCCCGCTCGCCCGCGCCGCAGCGACCCGTCACTATCCGGACTTCCTGTTCCCGCAGATGACCCAGCACCACCTCGCGTCAAAGAACTGGGAACCACGCTTCGGGGACTACCTCTATGTCAGTTTCACCAATGCCACTGCGTTCTCACCGACAGACACGATGCCCATGCCCCGGTGGGCCAAGGCCCTCATGGCGGTACAGAGCGCCATCGCCCTCTCGACGACAGCCCTGGTCATCGCCCGGGCAGTGAACATCCTCAAGTAACCCGATGGCTCATCCGTGGCGAAGGACGACGCCACCGCCACATGGCACCCCCGTCCTAGCGCTCCCCGGACGCCGACTCGTCGCTACTACGTTCGGTGATCCACCAGGGAGTACTCGTACTGCCGCCGGCCGCCTCGATGGAGTCAAGGGCAGAGTCGACGTTGCGCGCCACTCTGCGGTCATGGCGGATCCAGTCGATGAGGATCAGGATGATCATCGGGACCACGACCGGCTGAACCGCGCCCCACAGAATGCCGCCCCACACCGGGTTCACCGTGACCATGACGACAATCCCGGGCAGCTCGTCCAACAGCCCATCGACGAGCGAGAGAGCCATCCGCGGGCCCGGGGTCATCCACCCAGGCACAACATCCGGCGACAAGAGCTGCAAGTTGGTGAGGAAACCGCCAAGGACGCAAGCAAGGATGAGCGCGATCCAGGAGCTGTCGACCGATCGGGATCGCGCGAACCACGGCGAGGTGAACGCCACGACGATCAGGACGCCGTTCAAGCTCGCGCTGACCAGGGGGAAACCCAACACCTGGATGAGCCGACTCCGAATCCACGCGGCTCGGCGTCCGCGCGACTCCTCCCACAACCGGATAGGGGCCGCCACCACGAAGCCGAAGCCGACAAGAACATCGGTGAGGGCAACCCCCACGACACCCCACGACCCCTGGGTCGGGCGAAGCTGAGCGGGCGTCCCGGCCAAGCACCACCACAGCAGTGCGCACGAGGCGAGATACACGACTGTGCGCCACTGGGCCCATCCAGGCAGGCGCAACGCTTGCCATAAGTAAGGTGCCGCAAGCACGAGAACCAGCCCGCTGGCCACCAACTCCAGCATCATGCGGTCACCACGCCTATCCCCTGCTCGGATTGCCAGAGTCTATGCATGGAGGACTACGCAGGCAGACCCGCGACTACTCAGCTGCCTTCACCGCGTCGACCAACCCATGTGAGCCGGAGCACGTCCATTGGCGCCAGATCGGGCTGCAACACGCCGATCACGCGACGACCTCGACGCGGTAGGCGATTCCAAATCACATCGAAACGCCGGCTCTCCAAGATCAATCGCATCGCTGCGCTCATCACACGGCCTCGCCGCCCGGCCGGGCCGCAGAGCTTACCTAGACCGTTGAGGCGACTGTCCACCGTCCGCTTCAGGCTCCGAATGAGCGGCCGGTGAGGTCGACGAACTGGAACCCATGGGCCGCGTACCAGTCGATGATCTGGGGCAGCGCGGCCAGGGTGTTCCCGCGGAACGCCGACACCCTCGAGCTCCGCTCGTGGCTGGCCTTGGCCGAGTGCAGCAGGACGATGGGGTGACCCTGAGCGCCGACGCTCGTTGCCGCGGCCACGATGGCTTGGGTCGCTGCCGCGTCGACGTGGTCGGGCTGCTTCCAGTCGTAGGCGTCCACTGACCACAGCACCGCGCTCATGCCCTCTGCCGAGGCAGCCTGCAGGACACTGTCCTCGAACCCGCCCGGCGGGCGGAAGAAGCACACCGGGAGGTTGGTCTGGCTCGCGAGGACAGCGTTGGTGCGGGTGATCTGGTCCATCACGTACGGCACGGTCCAGCCGCCGGGGACCTCCCGCGGGTACCGGTGGTCGTAGGAGTGGTCCGCGACGAGTTCCCCTGCCGCAGCCAGGGCCCGTACTCGAGCAGGCTGGTCGGCGGAATGAGCCCCGGTGAGGAAGAAGGTCGCGGGGACCCGGTGTGCGGTCAGGATCTGGAGCAGCGCCGCATCGTCGGGTCCCGGGCCGTCTTCGAAGGTGAGCGCGACAGTCTTGCCGGCCCCCGGCGCCGCGGTGACGAAGCCGACAGCGGGGCGGGGGCACGAGCTGGTGAGGGATGGCGCCGTAGCAGTGGCGCCGACCGACGGTGTTCCCGTCCGTGTCGGCATCACCGTGCCCGCCGGCACGACGCGGCCATCGCTGGATCCTACGGGCCTCACCGCGCACGCGCTCAACGCGAGCACTGCTGCCAGAACGACGCACAATAGGGGGGAAGGTCCAATCCGCACACCGACAAGATAGCGAGGGCTCTCGAACGAGGCCGTCTTCGAGCNNGGCAAGAGTGATTGCGTGGCGCCGTACGCAGCTACCGAGCCGAGGAACTCAGGGTCCCGTGGCCATCGCATAGGAGCACCGACGTGCAGTCGGTCTCGGTGGCGCAAACCACCCCGTACCCGTACCCGAGTCTCCGACCTCGACGGGCTCTTCCCCGCCATCCCCACGGCAAGGCCAGAGGACCGCTACCGACGCTGGTGAAGCGTCGTCGCCTCCGTGCCCAGTCGAGCTGTGTCAGCGTTGTCTGGCGCGTGTCAGCGCTTTGCAGGATGGGCAGTTGGTTGCCGAACACGGCGGAGACCTGAACCTGCCCACCGATCATAGAGGGCGAACCGTACTGCGAAAGTCACCGATCAGTCGGGCCGGGTCACGTGTGCCCGAACCTGGCCGGGCGACATCGACGAGGACGGATCGGTAATGAGCCGATCGTTGGCAGAAACCACCCGGTCGCGCTGCCAAGATTCGACGGCCCGATCACGCGCCTCTGACAAGGCCAAACAACGGTCGGGCTGACAGGATTTGAA